>NZ_JBIBGE010000054.1:0-26491 GCF_042956345.1 Pseudomonas sp. NPDC008258 | reverse complement strand
CTTGGACGGGGTGAGAACCGCGTCCAAGCCTCAAATGTGTAAACCATGTCCCCGGTTTACGATGTAAACGATGTCTCCGGTCGTACACCGCGAAGGCCTCACCTCGGTATCACAGGAAACAACTGGCCAATCCTGAGCGCCAACCACCGCCCGATTTCCCTGTCCTCCCTCATGCCGCTCTCCCCACCCGCGCCCAGTCCAGCCGGCGGGTCAGCACCATGAACACCCCCAGCAAACCGAAGCACAGCAGCGACCCCATCAGCAGCGCATAATCCTCGGCACTCAGCAGCCCGTAGAGCAGCGCATACAAGGCCGCCAGCCCCGCCGCAAACCCAACCCCTCGCCCCAGGCTGCGCAACACATGGCTCAGGTAGAAGCCAATCAGCAGCACACACGCCGAAGCCGACAGCCCATACGCCAAGCCAAAGCCGATGTGCTCGGACAACGACAGCAACAACAGGTAGAAGAACGCCAACGCCACGCCCACCAAAATGTACTGCACCGGGTGCACGCTCAGGTTCTTCAGCACTTCGAACAGGAAGAAACCGGCAAAGGTCAGCGCAATGAACAACAGCGCGTATTTGATCGCCCGTTCGCTTTTAAGGTACTGGTCCACCGGGTCGACAAAGCTCACGCCGAAGCTGCGTTCGCTGAAGTCGGCGCACTGCCCGGCCGTGGCGCACTGGCGCAGGGCGTCTTCAAGGTTGGTGGCAAAGAACGAAGTCTGCCAATGGGCGCTGAAGCCCTGGGCGTCGATGTCGCGACGGCTGGGCAAGTAGCTGCCCACAAAACTTGGGTGGGGCCAGTTGGCGCGCATGTCCACGCTGCTGGTGCGGCCCACCGGCACGATGTGCAACTGGCCGGTGCCCTGCAATGCCAGGTCGAAGCCGTAGCTGAATTCCCGCGCCTGCATGCCGTCCAGCCCCGGCAGGCTGGCATGCACCCCACCCCGCATCCAGTCGAGCTGGGTGCCTGCCTCGAATGGCACCTTTTGCTCATCCATGCTCAGTTCCAGGCCATTCTCGATGCCACGGATATCGCTGACGCCCACCACCAGGAACGGTTTGTCGAAACGGTAGTCGTCGAAGTCCTTGTCGATGCCCCAACGCTCCGGGAGCTTGAAACGGCCGCTGATACGCCCCTTGGCGTGGAACAGCCGGGCCTGGTAGATACCGCGGGCGCGCAGTTCGGTCTCTACGCCCAGGTCGGCGTCGAAGGTTTCCGGCAAAAAATACAGGTGACCGGCGATGGTGCTGGTTTCCTGGGTACGCTCGCCGTCCTTTTCGATCCAGCGGCGCTGGTACTTGCGGTAAGGCACCACCAACAGCGGGCCGCTGAGCTGCTGGTCGAAGCTGGCACTCTGGGCGATGTCGCGCAGTACGTCGTCACGCAGGGCCTGGCGTTCATCGATCAGGCCGTTGATCAGCAGCAGCGGGATGAGCAGCAGAAGCATCAGCACGGCGATCATGCCGAGTTTGTAACCGAGGGTCTTGTTCATGGGGCCTCCTGTGGCAGTGGGCGCAGTGTCTGCGCCTTGCGTGGAGGCTTCGGGGAGGCTCTGTGGAGTTTGTGTGAAATTCAAGGGCCTCATCGCAGCCCCGGCAATTTCAGCTGATACGCCGCACCGGCAGCCACAACCGCACCTGCACCCCGCCATCAACGTTGTTCACCGCCAGAGCCCCACCATGCAACTGCATCACCTCGGCCACAAAGTTCAGCCCAAGCCCGGTGCTCTTGCGCCCACTCCCCGGCCGCGGTAGCGAATAGAACCGTTCGCTGACCCGCCCGATGGCATACGCCGGTATCGCTTGCCCCTGGTTGAACAGGCTCAACGCCACCCGCTCGCCGTCGCGCTCCAGATCAAACAGCAGCGCACCACCCTCGGGGGTGAAATCCAGCGCGTTATCCAGCAGGTTGGCCAGCGCCTGGCGCATCAGGAACGGATCGCACAGCAGGCGTAACCCGGCGGGCACCCGCTGACGCACGTGCAGACTGGCACCTTCGATACGCGCAGCGTGAGTCAGCAGCAATTCGTCCACCAGAGCCGCCAGCGCCACCTGTTGCTCATCTTCCAACGCCTGCATCTGCTCAACCCGGGCCAGGTTCAGCAGGCGTTCGATCATTTGCTGCAAGCGCTCACTCTCACGCTCGATATTGCCCGCAAAACGCGCCCGCCCATCGGCTGGCATGTCGTCGGCCTGCAACAGCTCGGAAGCCCCACGTATAGCCGCCAGCGGGCTTTTCAGCTCGTGCGTCAGGGTATGCACGTAGCGCTCGACATAGGCCTTGCCCTCCAGCTGCGTGCGCATGCGTTCCACGGCATTGGCCAGGTTCGCCAGTTCACCTCCCTTGTAATGCGGCAACTCCGCACGCTCACCTTCGCTGACCGCCTGGGCATAAGCGGCCAATTTGCGCAGCGAGCGCGCCAGCCACCACGACAGCGCCGCCCCCACCAGCAAGCCCAGGCCGATCAACCCCAGCCCCAGGGTAAGCAAGCGCTGCTCGGAATGGTCGATGTACGGTTGTAGCGAGCTGTTGGGCTTGGCCACGGTGACCACGCCGATGATCTTGCCACTGTCGATGATCGGTGCCCCCACATGCATCACCGAAGTGCTTTCGTCGTTGGGATCGCTGCGGGTCGAGCGCGCACCGTACTGGCCACGCAGGGTCAGATACACGTCATTCCACTTCGAGTAGTCCTTGCCTTGGGCCTCGCCGCTGGAATCCAGCAGCACGATACCTTTGGCATCGGTCACGTAGATGCGGTGGCTGACCTGGTTCTTGGCCAGGCCCCAGATCTGCGCACCCGGGCTGCGCGAGCCGTAGGCCTTGAGCACTTCGGGCAGCCGGCTCTGGCTCAAGGTACCAGCCTTGACGTCAGCGCGCAGGATCTCGGCCAGCAGGTTGGCCGTATCTACCAGTGTTTCTTCGGAAGACTGGCGCACCACCGGGCGGATCTGTTCGCGCACGGTATTGAGCAAAAAGTACCCCGCCAACCCGACGAACAGGAAGTACACCAGGAAGATCCGGATACCCAGGCGCATCAGGCGTGGTCCGGGCTGTAGCTGTAGCCGAGGCCGCGGTGGGTCTGGATCGGCTCGGCATCGCTGGCCACCTGGCGCAGCTTGGCGCGCAGGCTCTTGATATGGCTGTCGATGGTGCGCTCGTAGCCAACGTCAGAGGCCACGCCCAGCGCGTCAAGCAGCTGCTCGCGGCTGAAGACCCGCTGCGGTTGTTCCAGCAGGCATTGCAACAGGCGGAATTCGTGGCGGGTCAGGGTGAGTGGCTGGCTGCGGTAGGTGATCTGCATGCGCAGGGTGTCGAGCTGAAACAGCACAGTTTCAGCGGCAGCCTCGGCCCTGGGCGCCATGCGCTTGAGGATCGCCCGCACCCGTGCGGCCACTTCACGCGGGCTGAACGGTTTGACCACGTAGTCATCGGCACCGATTTCCAGGCCTACCACCCGGTCGATCTCACCGTCGCGGGCGCTGAGGAACATCACCGGCACCTCGGTAAAGCGGCGCAATTGGCGGCAGGTTTCGAAGCCACTGATGTCGGGCAGGCCGATGTCGAGAATGATCAGGTCGGCCGGGCGCTGGCGCTGCTGGTCGAGGGCGGCGGTGCCCAGGGTCACCCATTCGGTGCTGTGGCCATCGGCTTGCAGGGCGTAGACCAGGGTGTCGGCGATGGCGGCTTCGTCTTCGACGATGAGGATGTGGGGCATGGCGTCCGGCCTTACTCGGGGCAAGAATGGACTTTTAACTTACCGGCCTCTTCGCGGGCAAGCCCGCTCCCACAGAATCGCCTCTAGCCTTGAGGGCAGCGCGGTCCCTGTGGGAGCGGGCGTGCCCGCGAAGAGGCCAGTACAGGCAACCTGAATCAGCAGTCAGGCTTGCCAGCCGTAAACTTCCTGGCCGGGTTCACTGCCGCCTTGAACTCGCGCAGCGCCTTGGAACCCACCAGCAGCGGGTAGTTGAAGCTGCTGCGGTCCACCAGGTTCACTTCCACGGTGCGCTTCACGTCACCCAGGCACAGCTCCAGGTCCACCACAGGGCGCTTGGAGATTTCCGGCGCGTCACCTTCCTCTTCCTCATCGGCACGGCCCTTGATCTTGCTGATGCGCGAGACCTTGTGCTCGTACACCTTGCCGTCCGAGTCCTTGGTGGCCAGGCGGAAGCGCACCCACTCGTCACCATCACGGGTGAACAGTTCGATGTCCTTGGCCGACAGCGACGCGGTAAAGGCACCGGTGTCCATCTTGGCTTTCAGGGTTTCGCCCAGCTCGGGCAGGGCGATGTTCTCGTACCGGCCGTAGATCGTGGGTTCGGCAGCCATAACCGGCAGCGCCAACAGCGACAACAGGGCAAACAGAGATTTCACTAGCAGGCTTCCTTGAGAAGGGTCAGTGCTTAGACTGCACTGGCAGGATAGGTTCGCTGTCACAAGCCTAACCAACATAATGTGAAACATTTGTCTGCGCCGCAGGGCATTGGACATTTGGCGTAGGCCACGGCGCTGCTTATCATTGCCAACCGTTTATGTCCCACAACAAGAGTTTCTTTATGCGTCGCCTGCTGACCGGCATTCTCACAACCACCCTGCTGCTGCTCAATACCGTAGTGTTGATCTGCCCGTTGCTGGTCTTCGCCCTGCTCAAGCTGGTGCTGCCGGGCCGTGGGCGTGATTACGCTTCCTGGGCGGTGATGTGGGTGGCCGAAACCTGGTCGGAAATCGACAAGGCCATCTTCGCACTGTGCATCCCTACCCAATGGGATGTTCGTGGCGTCGAGAACCTGCGCAAGGACACCTCGTACCTGGCGGTGAGCAACCACCAGACCTGGGTCGATATTCCTGCTTTGATCGAGAGCCTCAACCGCCGCACGCCGTTCTTCAAATTCTTCCTGAAGAAAGAGCTGATCTGGGTGCCACTGCTGGGGCTGGCCTGGTGGGGGCTGGACTACCCGTTCATGAAACGCTACAGCAAGGCGTTTCTGGAAAAGCACCCGGAGCTCAAGGGCAAGGACCTGGAAATCACCAAGGCCGCCTGCGAGTTGTTCAAGCGCCAGCCGGTGACCGTGGTCAACTACCTCGAAGGCACCCGCTTCACCGAGGCCAAGCGGCTGGAACAGCAGTCGCCCTATCGCTACCTGCTCAAACCCAAGGCTGGGGGTGTGGCGTTTGTGCTGGCGGCACTGGGTGAGCAACTGGATGCCTTGCTGGATGTGACCATCGTGTACCCCGGCAACAAGGCACCGGGGTTCTGGGATTTGCTGAACGGCAGTATTAGCCGGGTGATTATCGACATTCAGGTGCGCGAACTGGACCCGGTGTTGTGGGCGGGGGATTACGAGAATGACCCTGAGTTTCGTCAGACTGTGCAGGCTTGGGTGAACCAGCTGTGGGCGGAGAAGGACCAGCGGATCGAGCGGCTGCGGGGGGAGATGGGCTGAGCCCTTTACTGCCTGGGCTGGCCTCTTCGCGGGCTTGCCCGCTCCCACAGGAACCGCGCCACCTTCAGTACTTGTGATAACCCTGTGGGAGCGGGCGAGCCCGCGAAGAGGCCGGCACAGGTAGCCCAACAATCCAATTAAAACCCAGGCTAATAATCAGCATAAGTAATACTTCTTTGTCACACCCCACCTAAGTGGATAAAAATCGACCAAAGCACAACTACAAAAATGCCTGGATCGATCAATGGCCACCCAACCCAGCTCCGCCCCCGCCCAGCTTCGCCGTGTCCTCGGCCTGCCCGCCCTGGTGTTCTTCGGCCTGGTCTACATGGTCCCCCTGACCATTTTCACCACCTACGGCATCGTCACCGAACTCACCGGTGGCCGCACTGCCGGCGCCTACATGGTCACGCTGGTGGCCATGCTGTTCACCGCCGCATCCTACAGCTTCATGGTCAAGCGCTACCCGGTCGCGGGCTCGGCGTACTCCTACACCAACATGGCCTTCGGCCCGAACGTCGGTTTCCTCGCTGGCTGGTCGCTGCTGCTCGACTACCTGTTCCTGCCGATGATCAACTACCTGCTGATCGGCCTGTTCCTCAACATCGCCTTCCCGGCCGTGCCGGCCTGGGCCTTTGTGCTCGCCTGCATCGCCCTGGTAACCGTGCTTAACGTGGTCGGCATCAACTCGGTGGCCAAGACCAGCAACCTGATCGTGGGCGCGCAAATCGTGTTCATCGGCGTGTTTGTCGCGCTGTCCTGCCAGACCTTGGCAGGCCAGCCGCTCGACCTGCTGTCGCCGCTGCTGGGTGATGGCTCCCAGCCTGGCTTCGGCCCGATCATGGCTGGCGCAGCGGTACTGTGCCTGTCGTTCCTCGGCTTCGACGCGGTCTCGACCCTGGCCGAAGAATGCCGCGACGCACGCCGTGATGTTCCACGGGCGATCATTCTCACCACCCTGTTCGCCGGTTTGCTGTTCACCCTGCTGGCCTACGTCAGCCAGCTGGTGCTGCCAGGCAGCAGCTTCGCCAATGCCGATGCAGCGGCCAACGAAGTGATGTTCAAGGCGGGCGGGCAGTTCCTCACCAACTTCTTCACCGCCGCATATGTGGCAGGCAGCCTGGGTTCGGCGCTGGCCTCGCAGGCAGCGGTGTCGCGCATCCTGTTCACCATGGGCCGTGACAACGTGCTGCCGCGCCGCAGCTTCGGTTACCTGTCGCCGCGCTTTGGTACGCCGGTGTTCGCTATCTTGCTGGTGTCGGCGTTTTCGCTGCTGGCGTTGGTGATCGACCTGACTACCCTCGCCTCGCTGATCAGCTTTGGCGCGCTGGTGGCGTTCTCGGCGGTGAACCTGGCGGTGGTCAAGACCCACCTGATGGACGACGCCTCGCAGCGTAGCCTCAAAGGGCTGCTGAGCTATGGCCTGGTGCCACTGGTGGGGTTGGGGCTGACCTTGTGGCTGTGGACCAGCCTGTCGGCGCTGACGCTGGTGATTGGCCTGTGCTGGTTCGCACTGGGCCTTGCATACCTCGCGGTATTGACTGCCGGCTTCCGCCGCCCCGTGCGCCTGGTGGACTTCACCGAAGCAGGCTGAATCCCGCCGCGAGTACTCTCATTTCTGCTAGTTGTGCACGGCCTCGAAATAGCAAAGACTCACGTAGCACTGACCTTTGCGAGGCCCTGCCATTGAAAATTCACGCCCCGACCTACACCCCCTATGGGTACATCCACAGTCAAGCTCGGCCAGACGCCATGCTTGGCTTCAATGGCGAACGGTACGATCCCTTCACGGATAGCTATCTATTAGGGCAAGGTTACCGCAGCTACAACCCCACTTTGATGCGCTTCTATAAGCCCGATGATCACAGCCCCTTTGGGCAAGGCGGCTACAACGCTTATGCGTACTGCAACAGTGACCCGCTTAATTATCGGGATGATACAGGGCATACCAGAACATTTGCCCAATTGAAAGCTTATTGGGGAGCAAAAAGTCAGCCAACCCAACCTACGCCGCCCCCACTGAAACCAGTGCCTAAAAAGAAAGTCACATTCAGCAATCAGATAGATAGAGTTGTCTATACGAGTGAACATGATGCTATAAAGAGTAGGCTGATTGAACAAAAACAGTCGTTAGAGCTTTATACCCAGCGATTCTCTAAACGCGTAGAGCGGAAATTGCAAGACTTTGAACTTCTAATGGAGCCGTCGACATCTGAGTTTGCAAAAAGCCGGGGCTTCAGTGACAAACGGTATCAGAAAGAAGTGGAAAAGCTCGCCACATGGCTTGACGAAGCTCATGAACGGCTGGAACAACTCAATGCTACGCTCAGGAGCTTTCATGATTAATAAGGCAATCAGAGATTGATCGGCTACCCGGCTATATCAAAAAACCTTCCATTTCAGCAGTCACACTGAAGGTACCCGCATAGGCGCCGGAGTGGTCCATAGGCTCCCCAGATTCTGCAACAACGACCCGGCGATGCCCTGCTGCCCCAGGTACTGCAGGATCAGCGGCGCAAACTGCCCGATCATCCCGGTGTCCATCCCCAGCGCCTTGAACGCAGTGTCCAGGTCGCTGCGGTTTTCCACGTTGTTGCCCAGCGCATTGCTCAGCGCTGACTGGCTTTCGCTGTTCTTGCCCAGCATCTCCCCCAACCCGCTCAACCCACCCAGCGCATTGGCCCCGGCCAGCAGGTCCAGCCCCGGCACGGCTTTGGTCAGCTGACCATAGTCATCGCTGCTCAGGTTATTGCGCGCCAACCCCAACATCGCCCCCGCCCCGCCCACGGCCTGTTCGGGGGTGATCTTCAATTCGCTGCCCAAGGTATTGAGCAGGTTGGCCTGCCCTTCGGGTGCCTGTACCTGGCCTTGCTGCTGGTTCTGCATTGCCGACACGGCGTTGGCGGCGTCGCTGAGGTTGAAGGCGAACACCGGGCTTGCGGCCAGGGTCATCAGGGTTGCAAGGGTGATTGCTTTCATCGGGGGGGACCTCGTGGGCCGGGATGGCCAGGGAAACGGGTCTTTTGACTCATAGGTAAGGCATTTGTTCCAAACCTTCTTTAAAGGGCCAGCCGCTGCCGGTGGCGACCTGACATTTTTACCAGTAGCCGCTTAGACACGATAGAGAGAGACTTGAGTTTCCAACGTGGCAGAGTCAGATCGGTCGATTGGGGACAACACCAATGAGCTTATATACACCTTACGGATACTTAGCAAAATCAACGCAAGCGGTACGTACGCTCGCTTTCAATGGTGAGCACCTGGAAGAGATGACGCAGAGTTATTTGCTCGGGAACGGATATCGGTCATATCAACCTATGCTGATGAAGTTCTGTCAGCCTGATAGCCTGAGCCCCTTCGGGAAAGGTGGGATAAATTGCTACGCGTATGCAGGAAATGATCCTGTCAATTACTCCGACCCCAGCGGGCATTATCGGTTTTTCGAGCGGGGAAGATCCTATAGCGGCCGGGCAAAAGTAGTAGGCGGCGGCTTTGTCTACATGGCCAAACACCCAACTAAAAAGGGCAAACTTGCCATCACTGCGGTTAATCATGGAAGCACAGACGGGCTATCAAACGAAAACAAAACGCTATCAGCTGAGCGGTGGCTTCGCGAAATTAAAAACAACGGCTTTAACCCTGAAACGTATGACATTCACTTAATCGCATGCCACTCTGCAGACCCTTCGCAACGGGGCAAATCTTTCATACAAGAGCTCTCAAATATGACCAATCGCAAAGCTTATGGTTATTCGGGTACGGTCTCCTCATCAGACACGTTCAGAACTATGCCGGGAGGCACCACACAAATCACAAACCGCGTCAGATTAAAATTACCGTCCTACAGGAAAGACAAGAAGGACTTCAACTATGAGTTCCGGACTGCTACCCCCGAAACCATACGTGACCCAAGGATTTGATAGTACGGCTCATTTGCATCAGCGAGTAAAGCACGGTGGAGGGCGTTCCAGATTTTCCCCTCTTCGTGACCAGGGCTGCCAACCGAGCTGGGCGGCAAAGCCGCCCCGCATAGCTGCCCGTTACAACCTGGATCGATCAATGCCTCTTGTTCCGGGCCACCTCGATGTCATCCATGATCGCCTTGGCAAATGCACTTAAGTAATCCGCAGCCCCCAGCAGCTTGTGGTCATCCTCCATATCCCCCTCGCGCACGAGGTGCTTGATATAGCCCAGCAACACCGAAACATGCTCATAGGCATGCTCGAAGGGCACGCCGGGCATCACCCGGAAGATATGGCAGGGGCCTTCGCCCGTCTCGCAGAACGTTTCGGCGCCAACGGTTACGTTCATAGGGTTTTGGTCAACCATCGAATCACTCCCTTATGTGTTCACAGACGAACCAGCGCGTGCTCGACCAGCGCATGGGCGGTATCGGCGCAGTGGCCGGCGTTAGCCAGCATTTGCGTGCCATTCTCACCGGCGTTGGCGCGGCAGTACTCGTCGATGGCTTGCGAAATGCCAAGCAGCATGTCGCTGGCGACGGCCAAAGCATCGGGAAGGGTAAGGTCGGGATGGATGGAGGAATAGAGCGTATTGAACAGCTTCACACGGGGTGGATCGGGGACTATTTTTTTCATTGCAGTACCTTGTGAGGTTGAACTGCCCCGTCCGTTTCCACACGTAAGGGTGGCAGTTGTACGCGGGGTGGAAAACCAGGTCACAAGGCAAACCCGGTAGGCCTTACGGCCTCCCGCGTACAACCGCCATGAGGCGACCTTATGATATGCCCGGGTTTCCACACCCGGTCGCTGAAACATTCAGCGACCAGTTGAGCCTAAATGGCCAAGGTTCCAGGGGCAATCAGAAGGGAGCCGACAGAGTGCGTAGGATATTTCTCTAGAAAAGGGATGACTAGCAGGTTTAAGTCAGACCATTCTGAAATCGACGTAAGAAACCTGGTATACAAGGGCACATCACCGACAGCAAAACCTGGCCCATTGGTGGGCGAACCCGCTCCCGCAGGTTTGGTGTTAGCTTTTGAAACTGTTATTTCTTCCAGTATCGAAATCCCGGCGATTGATCAAAATGGTCGAACCTCCCATGACAGGTCGAACCAGACATGAGCACACCTCAGAGCGAAAGCCATCGTGAAAGGCACAACTATTCGGCCTACGGCTACAAACCGAAATTGCCATCAGAGCAGACGCTGCTCGGTTTCAACGGCGAATACTTGGAACCTGTGACTGCCAGCTACCATCTCGGCCGCGGCTATCGAGCATATAGCCCTGTATTGATGAGGTTCTGCTCATCGGACAGCTGGAGCCCATTCGGTAAAGGCGGCCTTAATCCCTATTGCTACTGCGAAGGAGACCCTGTTAACAATATTGACCCAAGCGGGCATTTCGTCATAAGCCTTTTGAAAAAAATGGCAAATCGATTGACCAGCTATATTTTCCCCGGATTCAACCCGCCTTTTGAAAATACAAATCAACTTCGTGTAAAAAATCGATCTGAGATACTTAAATCACCTGAGACAGACATTCCAAAAAAGCAGTCCTCTTCAAACGGATTTATGTCAACCTCTACAATCACTAGAACATACGACAAACCCAAACCCCATGAAAAGAAATCCCTCGAATTTCTTATAGCCACCCGCGGCGCAACCAATAAGCCAAGCAGACAGCCAATACCAAAATATTCCTTCCTGCATGACACTATTGGTGAAATGAGAAGATATTAATATTAGTCCGAGTCATCGACTTGAAGGTAAACGACGGCTCCGCCTTATACTGTCGGAAAGCCGCCCCCAGGTGACAGCCACAAAAAAGCCCCTCGAAATGAGGGGCTCTTTGTTACATCAGAAGATCAAGCCGCGCCCCACATCTTGTGCGGGTCGATCACAAACTTCTTCGGCACCCCGGCATCAAACTCGCCATACCCTTCCGGCGCCTGGTCCAGGTTGATCACCTGCACGCCAACCACCTCGGCAATGTTGATGCGGTCCCACATGATCGCCTGCATCAGCTGGCGGTTGTACTTCATGGTCGGGGTCTGGCCGGTATGGAAGCTGTGCGACTTGGCCCAGCCCAGGCCAAAGCGGATGCTCAGCGCACCGATCTTGGCGGCGGCATCTACCGCACCCGGGTCTTCGGTCACGTACAGGCCCGGGATACCGATGCTGCCGGCCACACGGGTCACTTGCATCAGCGAGTTCAGCACGGTGGCCGGGGCTTCATGCTTGGCACCTTCGTGGCCGTGGCCACGAGCCTCGAAGCCAACGGCGTCGACGGCGCAGTCCACTTCCGGCTCGCCGAGGATGTCGACGATCTGCTCGTGCAGCGGGGTGTCCTTGGACAGGTCGACCACTTCGAAGCCTTGCGACTTGGCGTGGGCCAGGCGGGCCGGGTTGAGGTCGCCAACGATCACGCAGGCAGCGCCCAGCAGGCGGGCAGAGGCAGCGGCAGCCAGGCCGACCGGGCCAGCGCCCGCAACGTAGACGGTGCTGCCTGGGCCTACGCCAGCAGTCACGGCACCGTGGTAACCGGTTGGCAGGATGTCGGACAGGCAGGTCAGGTCACGGATCTTCTCCATGGCCTTGTCGCGCTCTGGCAGTTTCAGCAGGTTGAAGTCGGCGTAAGGCACCAGCACATACTCGGCCTGACCGCCGGTCCAGTCGCCCATGTCGACGTAGCCGTAGGCACCGCCGGCGCGGGCCGGGTTGACGGTGAGGCACACGCCGGTGTGCATCTCTTTGCAGGAGCGGCAACGGCCGCAGGCCACGTTGAACGGTACCGACACTAGGTCGCCGATCTGCATGCGCTCGACGTCGCTGCCCTTTTCGACAATTTCACCAGTGATTTCGTGGCCCAGGACCAGGCCGACCTGGGCAGTGGTGCGGCCGCGGACCATGTGCTGGTCGGAGCCGCAGATGTTGGTGGAGACCACCTTGAGGATAACGCCGTGCTCGATCTTCTTGCCGCGCGGGTCCTGCATTTTCGGGTAGTCGATTTTCTGTACTTCGACCTTGCCAGCGCCGAGATACACCACTCCACGATTGCCAGACATGCTCTTACCTCGCTTGATTTTTATTTATGCAGCGGTGGTTGAACGCGCCGCCATCCGTGGGCGGCTTGTGTTACTGGAATGCAGGAGATTGTGGGCCTGATGGGGCGAGGTGCGCTGACTGGAAACGACAGAGGGATGCCTTATAGCGGCAGAGGTGTCGTTGGGGGTATGGAAGGGGAAACAGAGGCGGTGGCCTGTACCGGCCTCTTCGCGGGCTTGCCCGCTCCCACAGGTTCAGCGCAACGCTCAAGGCTGGCGCATTACCTGTGGGAGCGGGCAAGCCCGCGAAGAGGCCGGTACGGGTATTAGAGAACTACAGTCCGGTTGGCGTTGAGGAACACCCGCCGCTCAATGTGATAACCCACCGCCCGCGCCAGGGTCAGGCATTCGATGTCGCGCCCTTTGGCAATGAGGTCTTCCGGGTAATGGCTGTGGTCCACCACCTCCACACCCTGGGCAATGATCGGCCCTTCATCCAGGTCGTTGTTGATGTAGTGCGCCGTGGCACCGACCATCTTCACGCCCTTGTTGTATGCCTGGTGATAAGGCTTGGCGCCCTTGAACCCCGGCAGCAACGAGTGGTGAATGTTGATCGCCCAGCCATCCAGGCGGCGGCACAGCTCTGGCGACAGCACCTGCATGTAGCGCGCAAGAATCACCAACTCGGCACCGGTTTCCTCGATCACCTGCAGCACCTTGCGCTCTTGCCCTGGTTTGTCGTTGGGGTCGAGCGCAAAGTGGTAGTAGGGAATCTTGTGCCAATGTGCCAGTGGTTCGAGGTCCGGGTGGTTGGATACCACCGCCACCACGTCCATCGCCAGTTGGCCGATGCGCTGGCGATACAGCAAATCGTTAAGGCAGTGGTCGGCTTTGGACACCATGATCACCACTTTCGGGCGGTGATTCGGTGCGGTCAGCTCGAACGCCATGCCGAACGCATCGCTGCGCTCGGCAAGGCCGGCACGGAAGCCGGCTTCGTCGAAGCCGTCCGGCTGGCGGAACTCCACGCGAATGAAGAAGCGCCCCGACTGCCGGTCATCGAAGGAGTGGTGCTCCGTCACGTAGCAGCGCTGCTCGAAGAGGTAACGCGTCACCACGTCGACGGTGCCGAGCATGCTCGGGCAGTCGGCGGTGAGAATCCAGGTATCCGGTGCCCGACTCATGTTGTTGCTCCTTAGGCTTCGATGCTCAGGCCGTATTCGGCAGAAGCGTCCTGCAGCCACAGCCACCAGTAATCGGCAAAGCTGCGGCGAATCACCAGCTCCCAGGTGTCTTCGGCGGTGCGGCGGATCACCAGTTGCGACTTGGCGAACACAGTGCCCACAGCCTTGCCGACCGGGAAGTTGTTCGGGTGAACATCATAGCTGGTGGATTTCATCAGCACTTCGCGCACGTTCGGGCCGCGCAGTTCCAGCAGGCTTTGCCCGCCGCTGACGTTGACCACCTGGATGTGCTGGCCGTCGAGGGCCGCACGCAGCTTTTGCTCAGTTTCCAGTTCCTGGCCGCCAGGCACGATCAGCAGCCACTCGTCGGGGCCTACCCATTGCAGCGAGGTGTCACCGTTGGCGACCACGGTCAGGGCTACCGGCAGCTCCAGGCCCAGGGCCTTGTGCACGCCAGCGGCGAATTCCGGGTTGTGGCCATCGCCACGCAGGGTCAGGTGGCCGAGGAACTTCTTCTCACGCAGGGTTACGCCTGCGTTCTTGCGGCCTTTGCCAACCAGGCTGGCCAGGTCGGCGTGGTGCAGTGGCGACTGGGCCTTGGCCTCGGCGCCGGGGTTTTGCTGGTAAACGTTGATAGCGCTCATTTCTTACCTGCCTTGAATTCTGTTGTCGACCACGATGCCCGCCGGAAACGCTGGACCTGTGGGAGCGGGCATGCCCGCGAATGCGATGGTTGACTCACCGCCCTCTTCGCGGGCACGCCCGCTCCCACAGAGACCTCATTCCAACCAGGCACCGTTGGTGCCGTGGCCTTAGACGTTCTGCCGCTCACCCTTCGGATCGAAGAACACCGAAGACACGATTTCCGCCTCGATCACACTGCCGTCAGCCTGTGGCGAGTACACACGCTCGCCCATGCGCTTCAGGCCGCCTTTGACCACACCCATGGCGAACGAATAGCCCAGGGAGTTGGACGCGTAGCTGGAAGTCACGTGGCCAACCATGTCCATCGGAATCGGCTGCTTGGGGTCGAAGACCAGCTGGGCGCCTTCCGGCAGCCACTTGGTCGGGTCGACCGGCTTCAGGCCCACCAGCTGCTTGCGGTTTTCGCGCACGCAGTCTTCGCGGTTCATGCCACGCAGGCCGATCCACGAGTACGGCTTGTTGCGGCCCACACACCAGCTCATGTTCAGGTCGTCCGGGTTCATCGAGCCATCGGTATCCTGGCCAACGATGATGAAGCCCTTCTCGGCACGCAGTACGTGCATGGTTTCGGTGCCGTACGGGGTCAGGTTGTACTTCTTGCCTGCCTCGATGATCTGTTCCAGCACGCCCATGGCGTAGTTGGCCTGCACGTTGACTTCGTACGACAGCTCACCGGTGAACGAGATACGGAACACGCGGGCCGGCACGCCGCCAACGTTGCCTTCCTTCCAGGTCATGAACGGGAAGGCTTCCTTGTCCATGTCGATGTCGGTCAGCTCGCTCAGCAGCTTGCGGCTGTTGGGGCCGGACAGGGTCATGGTGGCCCAGTGGTCGGTTACCGAGGTGAAGTACACCTTCAGCTCCGGCCATTCGGTTTGCAGGTACAGCTCCATCCACTGCAACACGCGAGCGGCGCCGCCGGTGGTGGTGGTCATGATGAAGTGGTTGTCGCCAACGCAGGCGGTTACGCCGTCGTCGAAGACCATGCCGTCTTCCTTGCACATCAGGCCGTAGCGGGCCTTGCCCACGTCGAGCTTGGTCCAGGCGTTGGTGTAGATGCGGTTGAGGAACTCACGGGCGTCCGGGCCCTGGATGTCGATCTTGCCCAGGGTGGAAGCGTCCAGCAGGCCCACGCTGTCGCGCACGGCCTTGCATTCACGGGCCACGGCGGCATGGATGTCTTCACCGGCTTTCGGGAAGTACCAAGGGCGCTTCCACTGGCCGACGTCTTCGAACTCGGCGCCGTTCTTCACGTGCCAGGCATGCAGGGCAGTGAAGCGCACAGGTTCGAACAGGTGACCACAGTGGCGGCCCGCTACTGCACCGAAGGTAACCGGCGTGTAGTTGGGGCGGAACATGGTGGTGCCCATTTCCGGGATGGTGATGCCGATCGAACGGGCAGCGATGGCCAGGCCGTTGATGTTACCCAGTTTGCCCTGGTCGGTACCGAAGCCCAGCGCGGTGTAGCGTTTTACGTGCTCGACCGACTCGAAGCCTTCGCGGGTGGCCAGCTCGATACCGGCAGCGGTCACGTCGTTCTGTTGGTCGACGAATTGCTTCGGCCCCTTGGTGCCTTTGTCGTGCGGCACCAGGAACAGCGCCACGGTGGCCTCTTCCTTGCGTGCAACGGTTTTTGGCAGGGTGCCAACGGTCGCCTTGAAGCCCGCCTCGGTGGCTGCGCGCACGCCGCCTTCGAAGCCATCGGCAATCACGTCGCCAAGGGCGTAAACGCCGTTGATACCACCCACGCATTCGCGTTTTTGCGGCGCATCGCCTGGCACGAAGCCGAGGATGTCGTCACGCCATACCGGGCGACCGCCCAGGTGCGAAGCCAGGTGAACGATCGGGCTGTAGCCACCGGAGCTGGCGATCAGGTCGCAGTCAAGGGTTTCGCCTGGGCTGGTGACTTTGTGCGCCTGCACATCGATGGCGGCCACACGGGCGCCGGTGACATGCTTGCTGCCTTTGGCCTCGACCACGGCGCTGGAAGTCAGGATGCGAATGCCTTTGGCACGCGCCTCTTCAACCAGCGAGCCACGCGGGTTGTGGCGGGCATCGGCAATGGCGACCACTTGCAGGCCGGCGTCGTGCCAGTCCAGCGCGGCGCGGTAGGCGTGGTCGTTGTTGGTCGACAGCACCAGCTTGCGGCCAGGGGCCACGCCGTAGCGGCGTACGTAAGTGGACACAGCACCGGCCAGCATGTTGCCCGGCACGTCGTTGTTGCCGTACACCAGCGGGCGCTCGTGGGCGCCGGCAGCCAGTACCACGCGCTTGGCGCGTACACGGTGCACACGGTGGCGAACCTGGCCGATCGGGGCGCGGTCGCCGAGGTGGTCGGTGAGGCGCTCGTGAATGGTCAGGAAGTTATGGTCGTGGTAGCCGTTGACCGTGGCGCGTGGCAGCAGGGTGACTTCCGGCAGGCCTTCCAGCTCTTTGACCACAGCGTTGACCCAGTCGGCGGCAGGCTTGCCGTCGAGGGTTTCGCGGGTGTCGAGCAGGCTGCCGCCGAACTCTTCCTGCTCGTCAGCCAGGATCACGCGGGCACCGCTGCGCGCAGCGGCCAGGGCAGCAGCCAGGCCAGCAGGGCCGGCGCCGACGATCAGCACGTCGCAGTGCTGGTTCATGTAGTCGTAGCTGTCCGGGTCGTTCTGCAGCGGCGCACGGCCCAGGCCGGCTGCCTTGCGGATGTACTTCTCGTAAGTCATCCAGAACGATTTCGGGTACATGAAGGTTTTGTAGTAGAAGCCCGGCGGCATCATGCTGCCGCCCACCTTGCCAAGGATGCCCATGACGTCGTTGTTGACGTTCGGCCAGCCGTTGGTGCTGGTGGCTACAAGCCCTGCGTACAGCGCCTGCTGGGTGGCACGCACGTTGGGGATCTGGGTGGCTTCGCTGGAGCCGATCTGCAGGATGGCGTTCGGCTCTTCGGTACCCGAGGCGATGATGCCGCGAGGGCGCGAATACTTGAAGCTGCGGCCAACGATGTCGACGCCGTTGGCCAGCAACGCAGCGGCCAGGCTGTCACCGGCATAACCCTGATAGGTCTTGCCGTTGAAGCTGAAGTTCAGGACCTTGCTGCGGTCGATACGGCCGCCGCTGGCGAGGCGATAGGTCTGGCTCATACTTTTTCCCCTTGGCCTTTGACGGCGGACGGTGCGCTGCTTGGCTTGCCGCCTTCGGTCACTTGCGGCTTCTCGCCAATCTTGTAGGTTTCCAGAATTTCGTAGGTCACGGTGTTACGGGTGACGTTGAAGTACTGGCGGCAGCCGGCAACGTGGTCCCACAGTTCATGGTGAATCCCGCGTGGGTTGTCACGGTAGAACATGTAGGTACCCCACTCCTCGTCGGAGCAGGCTGCAGGGTCCAGCGGGCGGGCGATGTGCGCCTGGCCAGAGGCGTGGAACTCTTCTTCGGAGCGCAGCTCGCCACAATGGGGACAGAAAATGTGCAACATGACGGTGGCTCCGGTTAGTGGGCGACGGCGGCAGCGCCGTGTTCGTCGATCAGTGCGCCGTTGTAGAAACGGTCCATGGAGAACGGCGCGGCCAGTGGGTGCATTTCGCCCTTGGCCAGGCTCGCGGCAAAGACGTTGCCCGAACCCGGGGTAGCCTTGAAGCCGCCCGTGCCCCAACCGCAGTTGAAGAACATGTTCTTGACCGGGGTCTTGGTGATGATCGGGCAGGCGTCTGGCGAGGTGTCGACGATGCCGCCCCACTGGCGGTTCATGCGAACGCGCGACAGGTTGGGGAACATTTCGACGATGGCCTGCAGGGTGTGCTCGATCACCGGGTACGAACCGCGCTGGCCGTAGCCGACCCAGCCGTCGATACCGGCACCGATCACCAGGTCGCCCTTGTCGGACTGGCTGATGTAGCCGTGCACGGCGTTGGACATGATCACGCTGTCGATGATCGGCTTGATCGGCTCGGATACCAGCGCTTGCAGCGGATGCGATTCCAGCGGCAGGCGGAAGCCGGCCAGCTTGGCCATGTGCCCGGAGTTACCGGCGGTGACCACGCCGACGCGTTTGGCGCCGATGAAGCCCTTGTTGGTTTCCACACCGATGACCGCGCCGTTTTCCTTGCGGAAGCCAATCACTTCGGTTTGCTGGATCAGGTCCACGCCCAGGGCGTCGGCGGCACGGGCGAAGCCCCATGCCACGGCGTCGTGACGGGCCACGCCACCACGGCGCTGCACGGTGGCACCCAGGATCGGGTAGCGGGTGTTCTTGGAGCAGTCCAGGTACGGGATTTCCGCGGCGACCTGGGCGGTGTTCAGCAGCTCGCCATCCACGCCGTTCAGGCGGTTGGCGCTGACACGGCGCTCGGAGTCACGCATGTCTTGCAGGGTGTGGCACAGGTTGTACACGCCGCGCTGGGAGAACATCACGTTGTAGTTCAGGTCCTGGGACAGGCCTTCCCACAGCTTCATGGCGTGCTCGTACAGGTGCGCCGACTCGTCCCACAGGTAGTTGGAACGCACGATGGTGGTGTTACGGGCGGTGTTGCCGCCGCCCAGGTAACCTTTTTCGATCACGGCAACGTTGGTAATGCCGTGCTCTTTGGCCAGGTAGTAGGCCGTGGCCAGGCCATGGCCGCCACCGCCGACGATAACCACGTCGTAAACCTTTTTAGGGGTTGGCGTGCGCCACATGCGCTGCCAGTTTTCGTGGTGGCTGAGGGAGTGCTTGAAAAGGCCGAAGCCCGAGTAGCGTTGCATGGTCGTTTACTCCACTCAGCGGTAAACAGGGAAATCAGCGCACAGGGCCGCGACGTTCTTCGCCACATCGGCTTCGACGTCTGCGTCACCGAGGTTGTCGAGGATGTCGCAGATCCAGCCGGCCAGGGCCACGCATTGGGCAACCTTGAAGCCACGGGTGGTGACGGCCGGGGTGCCGATGCGCAGGCCCGAGGTGACGAACGGCGACTGTGGGTCGTTCGGCACGGCGTTCTTGTTGACGGTGATGTGCGCGCGGCCCAGGGCTGCGTCGGCATCTTTACCGGTAAGGCCCTGGCGAATCAGGCTGACCAGGAACAGGTGGTTGTCGGTGCCACCGGACACCACGTCATAACCGCGGTCGATGAACACCTGGGCCATGGCTTGGGCGTTTTCGATCACTTGTTGCTGGTAGGCCTTGAAGCCTGGCTCCAGTGCTTCCTTGAAGCACACGGCCTTGGCGGCGATCACGTGCATCAGCGGGCCGCCCTGGGCGCCCGGGAATACGGCGGCGTTCAGCTTTTTCTCGATCTCTTCGTTCGACTTGGCCAGGATCAGGCCGCCACGTGGGCCGCGCAGGGTCTTGTGGGTGGTGGTGGTCACCACGTCGGCAAACGGGATCGGGTTCGGGTACAGGCCAGCGGCAACCAGGCCGGCAACGTGGGCCATGTCGACGAACAGCAGCGCACCGACCTTGTCGGCAATGGCGCGGAAGCGTGGGAAGTCGAGGGTCTTGGAGTAAGCCGAGAAGCCGGCCACGATCATTTTCGGCTTGTGCTCGACGGCCAGGCGCTCGACTTCGTCGTAGTCGATCAGGCCAGTGTCGGTATTGATCCCGTACTGCACAGCGTTGTAGAGCTTGCCCGAAGACGACACCTTGGCGCCGTGGGTCAGGTGGCCGCCGTGGGCCAGGCTCATGCCGAGGATGGTGTCACCGGCTTGCAGCAGGGCCAGGTAAACAGCACCGTTGGCCGACGAACCGGAGTGCGGCTGGACGTTGGCATAGTCGGCACCGAACAGCTGCTTGGCACGCTCGATGGCCAGGGCTTCTACCTTGTCCACGTGCTCGCAGCCACCGTAGTAGCGCTTGCCTGGGTAGCCTTCGGCGTATTTGTTGGTCAGGCCGCTGCCTTGGGCCTGCATCACGCGCTTGCTGGTGTAGTTCTCCGAGGCGATCAGTTCGATGTGATCTTCCTGGCGCTGTTCTTCGGCATTCATCGCCGCCAGCAGTGCGTCGTCGTAACCCTGGATCTGGTCTTGCTTGCTGAACATCGTGTATCTCCCGGCAGCGATCGTTTTTTGTCGTGGGGCACTGTGGCCCTTTGTGGCGATGTTATGACTGGTCGGGGCGGGTCAGATGCCTGCGCACGCCTTGCAATGGCGCGTTTACGACATTCGTTTTTTTGCTGTGGCTGCCGGCCTCTTCGCGGGCATGCCCGCTCCCACAGTGATTGGCGTGTGCAGGACCATTGTGGGAGCGGGCGCGCCCGCGAAGAGGCCAGCCCAGGCAACCCAGAATCGAGCCTATGCACAGCTTGTATAGGCAACCCCCGAATCGATGGTTTAGAGTGCTGTTCTGCGTCGTTCACAGGACCGTGTCATGACAGATAAGAGCCAACAATTCGCCAGCGACAACTATTCCGGTATCTGCCCAGAAGCCTGGGCGGCGATGGAAAAGGCCAACCACGGCCACGACCGCGCCTACGGCGACGATCAGTGGACCGAGCGCGCTTCGGAATACTTCCGCAACCTGTTCGAAACCGACTGCGAGGTGTTTTTCGCCTTCAACGGCACCGCCGCCAACTCCCTGGCCCTGGCCTCGTTGTGCCAGAGCTACCACAGCGTCATCTGCTCCGAAACCGCTCACGTCGAAACCGACGAGTGCGGTGCACCGGAGTTCTTCTCCAACGGCTCCAAGCTGCTGACCGCGCCCAGCGTCAACGGCAAGCTGACGCCGCAATCGATCCGCGAAGTGGCGCTCAAGCGCCAGGACATCCACTACCCCAAGCCTCGCGTGGTCACCATTACCCAGGCCACCGAAGTGGGCACCGTGTACCGCCCCGACGAGCTCAAGGCGATCAGCGCCACCTGCAAGGAGCTGGGGCTTAACCTGCACATGGACGGCGCGCGCTTTACCAACGCCTGCGCGTTCCTGGGCTGTAGCCCGGCCGAGCTGACCTGGAAGGCCGGCGTGGATGTGCTGTGCTTTGGCGGCACCAAGAACGGCATGGCGGTGGGTGAAGCGATCCTGTTCTTCAACCGCCAGTTGGCCGAAGACTTCGACTACCGCTGCAAGCAGGCCGGGCAACTGGCGTCGAAGATGCGCTTCTTGTCGGCGCCGTGGGTGGGCCTGCTGGAAGATGGCGCCTGGTTGCGCCATGGCAACCACGCCAACCACTGTGCGCAGTTGCTGGCCTCGCTGGTAAGTGACTTGCCGGGGGTGGAGCTGATGTTCCCGGTGGAGGCCAACGGGGTGTTCCTGCAAATGCCGGAGCACGCGATTGAAGCGCTGCGGGGCGTGGGGTGGCGGTTCTACACCTTTATTGGCAGTGGTGGGGCGCGGTTCATGTGCTCGTGGGATACCGAGGAAGAGCGGGTGCGTGAACTGGCTGCGGATATCCGCAGCATCATCACTGCCTGACAGGACGCATTCGCGGGCATGCCCGCTCCCACAGGATTACCGCCGCCTTCGAGAGCGGTGCAGTACCTGTGGGAGCGGGCAAGCCCGCGAAGAAAGCAACACAGATCTAAAGCTTGAACCCACCCATCTGCCGCGCCAGGTCATCCGCCAAGCCACGCAACGCCTGGCACTCCTCCCGGCACCCCTGCACCTCGGCCGCCGTCTCCCGCGCCAGGTCGGAAATCCCCTGCACCGTCCGATTAATTTCCTCGGTCACCGCCGACTGCTCTTCAGTCGCCGTAGCCACCTGATGGTTCATGTCGCTAATGTGCTCCACCTGATCAGTAATCGCACCCAGCGACGCCCCGGTGCGCTGGCTCGACTCCACCCCGGTGCCTGTTGCCTGTTGCCCCGCCTGCATCGAGTTCACCGCCGAACCCGCACCCTGCTTCAGGCGCTGGATCATCTGCTGCACTTCGTCCGTAGACAGCTGCGTGCGCCTGGCCAGTGTGCGCACTTCGTCCGCGACCACGGCAAAACCACGCCCCATTTCCCCTGCCCGTGCAGCCTCGATGGCAGCATTCAGCGCCAGCAGGTTGGTTTGTTCGGAAATACTACGGATAACCGCTAGAACTTCGTCGATCGAGGCAACTTCATCGGCCAACTGGCCCACCGCATCGGCGGCCTTGCCGATGTCGCCCGACATGCCCTCGATGCCCTGAATCGAACGCCGCACCACTTCACGCGCCTGCAAGGCCTCATCCCGTGCCGACTGCGAGGCCTGCGCCGCATCACCGGCATTGCGGGCAATGTCCTGCACGGTCAGGCCCATTTCGTGTACCGCCGTGGCAACCATTTCGGTCATTTCCTGTTGCCGCCCGGAACGCTCGGCCGTGTTGTCCACCACCTGAGTTACCTGCTCAACCGCCCGGTGCAGGCGTTCGGAAGTCTGCAATACCTCGCCGATCAGGCTGCGCTGGCTGTCGAGGAAGCGGTTGAAACCACGGGCCAGGTCACCCAGTTCGTCCTGGCGCGTGTCATCCAGACGGTGACTGAGATCGCCCCCGCCACTGCCGATCTGCACCAGCGCAGCTGTTACGCGGCGGATCGGCCGCACCAGGCCACGCGCCAGCAGCACCACCAGCAGCAGCGATACCAGGGCCACGGCACCGCCAATCACGCAGGTTACCCAGACCGCCTGATGCATCTGCGCGTAGATTTCCGACTCTGGCACCTCGGCCACCAAGGTCCAGTTGAGGTCACGCAGGGGCAAGCCAAGCGCAAGGTAGCTTTCGCCGTCACGGCTGAAACGGCTGCTGCGCAGGCCTTCGCCCGCCGCCATTACCGCCTTGGCTGCGTCCGCGCCAAGCTGTTCAGCGAGCTGGCGCTTACCACTGAAGGCTGCGTCCGGGTGCACCTGGATCAAGCCATCATTGCGTACCAGGAATACCTTGCCATGCTCGCCAAAGCTGAAATCGTGAATCAGCTTGGACAGCTCGGTCATGCGCAGGCCCATACCGGCCACGCCTACCAACTGGCCGTGCTTTTCCACGCGGTAGTCGATGAACAGCGCCAGCTCGCCGGTAGCACCATCGATGTCAATGTTGATGAACCGCTCGGCGCCGCTGTCGATGTAGCCGTAGAACCACTTGTCCTTGGGGTTGCTGCGGCTGAGGGTGCGGTCCAGGCCATTCTCGTTGTAGTAGTGGCCGGTTTCGGTCGAGACAAACAGGGTGGTGAAGGCGCGGTTACGCTGTTTGGCAGCGTCCAGGTATTCGATGAACTGGGCGGCCTGCGCGGGGTCTTCACCAGCGGCCAGCCAGTCGCGCAACAGGGTGTTGCCGGCAATGTCCGCAGCCGCCACCAGGGGCTGGCCGAGCATGCGTTCGATATCATTGCGGATGGCCTCGACACTGGCAGGCAGGGCTGTGTCGACCAAGTAGCGCTCGGTGAGGCGGTTGAGCGCCACGGTGAAGATGATGACCACCACAAGGATGCTAGCCAACAGGGCAGCGCCCATGCTGGTGATCAACTGCCACTGGATGCTTTTACGCCAGATACGCATGCCCCTACTCCCCGCACATTATTGTTTTGCGAGAAGTGTATACACTTGCGTATCCAGTTAATCCAGTGATCTAGAACAACAACGCGGATCCTGTGGGAGCGGGCATGCCCGCGAAGGACACAACGCGGTGGCTGGCACCGGCTGCGCCGGTGTTCGCGGGCACGCCCGCTCCCACAGGGATCTCGGTCAGGCCTTCATTGCTCTGCGATGGTCCGAACGATCGCATCCACGGTAGCGTCGATCTGCGCCTGGGTACGCGCCAGGGTCTGCTGGTGTTCTTTCTGCAATTCAACCTGCTTGGAGCACAGGTTAAGGGCAGCCAGTACCAGCAATTTGTCACCGATCAGGGTCGGGTACTGACGCTTGGTCTCGTTCAGGGCAGTGTTGAGCATCCGCACTGCCTGGGCCAGGGTTTCTTCCTGGCCTTCGGGCGCCTTGATCGAATAATCGTTGCCGAGAATCGACACGACATTGACCGGCTGCTCATGCAATCTCATGCGCCAACAACGCCAGCGCTGGCGCGCTCGACCAGGGCCTGGATACGTGCGGCGGTAGCGCCGTTCTTCTCTTCCTGCTCCATCAGCGACAGCTGCAGGGTTTCGTTCTCTTCCTTGGCCTGGGCCAGTTGCGTGCCCAGGGCGGTGTTCTGCTCGGTGAGTTGAGCGTTTTTCTGCATCAGGTCGCTGACCAGTTGCTCGATTTGATTCAGGGAGGCTTCCAGCATGGGTCTATCTCAGGTTGTTGCGAGGGGCGCACACGATAAAGAAAAGTGCGGCCCATCGCCATTAAATATCGGATTCATAAGGTGTCTAGCCCGCAGATTGACAGGGTAACCACCCCCTTGTTCCGACCTGGATCAACCGCCGGTCAGGAAAAGGTTAGCTACCTCACATTTTTTGCCGGTCGCACTCAAGACTGGCCAGTCACGACCGATAGCCCGGCAAGTCATGTTTTGTCGCACTTTGCGCACTATTCTCCCTTGCCTGGACCCTCCCCTCCATGTCTCTACGCAACATGAATATCGCCCCGCGCGCGCTGCTCGGCTTCGCGCTTATCGGCCTGCTGATGCTAGGCCTTGGTATCTTCTCGCTGGTGCAGATGGGCAACATCCGCCAGGCCGGCGTTGTCATCGAGCAGGTCAGCGTGCCGAGTATCAAGATCCTCGATGAACTCACCGCGCTGAACCTGCGCATGCGCACCCTTTCCTATCGCCTGTTGCTCAACCGCGAACCGGAAACCCAGCGCGATACCCTGAACTTGCTGGACCAGCGCAACGCCCAGATCGACCGCGCCCGCCAGGCCTACCTGCCGATGATCGGCGCCGCCGACGAGCAGGCCGCCTTCGACCAGTACGGCCAGTTGCTCAACCAGTACCGCCAACTGGAATCGCGCATGCGCACCCTGAGCCAGGCCGACCGCACCGACGAACTGCGCGCCTTGCTCAACCGCGACCTGCTGGCCAACTCCGAGCAGGTCAACAAGGTGATGGACACGCTGGTGCGCATCAACACCGACCAGACCCGCGCCACCAACGAGAAGGCTGCCAGCCAGTATTCCACTGCCTTCGCTTTGGTCATCAGCCTGCTGATCGCCGCAACCGTGTTGACCTTTGCCTGCGCCTTCCTGCTGACCCGTAGCATCGTCAAACCGATCGAAGAAGCACTCAAGAGCGCCGAGCAGGTTGCCGATGGCGACCTCACCCACATCATCCGCGCCGAAGGCACCGACGAAGCCGCCCGCCTGCTGCGTGCCATGGCGCGCATGCAGGACAAGCTGCGCGACACCCTGCAACAAATTGCCGGCTCCGCTACCCAACTGGCCTCGGCGGCTGAAGAGTTGAATGCCGTCACCGACGAAAGTGCCCGTGGCCTGCAACAGCAGAACAACGAAATTGAACAGGCCGCCACGGCCGTTACTGAAATGACCAGCGCAGTGGAAGAGGTGGCGCGCAATGCCGTGAGCACGTCTGAAGCGTCCAGTGAAGCCAGCCGCTCCACCGGAGACGGTCGTGACCTGGTCATGGAAACCGTGGGCGCCATCGAACGCATGAGCGGTGATGTACAGGCCACTGCCAAACTGATTACCCACCTTGCCGAACAGTCGCGTGACATTGGCAAAGTACTCGATGTGATTCGTGGCTTGGCCGACCAGACCAACTTGCTGGCGCTGAATGCCGCCATCGAGGCCGCGCGTGCGGGTGAGGCGGGCCGAGGTTTTGCCGTGGTAGCGGATGAGGTGCGTGCGCTTGCACACCGTACCCAGCAGTCGACCAGCGAAATCGAGCGAATGATCGGCAGCATCCAGGGCGGCACCGAAGAGGCGGTGGAGTCCATGCGCACCAGTACCGAACGTGCAGAATCCACCCTGAACATTGCCCGTGGCGCGGGCATGGCGCTGGACACCATTGCCGGCGCGGTGGCGCAGATCAACGAGCGTAACCTGGTGATTGCGAGTGCGGCGGAAGAGCAGGCGCAGGTGGCGCGGGAAGTGGACCGTAACCTGGTGAACATCAATGATTTGTCGGTGCAGAGTGCTACCGGGGCACATCAGACCAGTGCGGCGAGTGCCGAGCTGTCGCGGTTGGCTGTTGATTTGAATGGGTTGGTGGCACGCTTCCGTACCTGATTTCAGATAGCTGGGGCCGCTTTGCGGCCCATCGCCGGCAAGCCAGCTTGTATGGTTAGACTTGAAGGGAGGAGGAGGGACAAAGCCAGCTTCTGACTGTTAGCGCAGTACAGACCGTGGG
>NZ_JBIBGE010000053.1:0-26901 GCF_042956345.1 Pseudomonas sp. NPDC008258 | reverse complement strand
AGCGCTTGACGGGCATCCATGCCCGTCACCTCCCTCCGCAATCCCTCCGCTCGGCCTCCTGAAGTCGCGAAGATCAAGATCAAGATCAAGATCAAAAGCCAGATCAAAAGCATTGCACAAAAAAAACCCGGGTTCTGGGGGGGGAATCCGGGTTAAGACCATTAGGAGTAAAACAAAGGTACGCGGTCCCTGAGCACCTTTATCGGCGCGCCACTTGGGGGGGATGCGCCGCGCCAACACTTCAAGTATTGGTCAGGTTTGGCGCAGTGCCAGCCTGGATTGGTCGTTTTTTAAACAAATTTGGAATACGCCAACGCTCCAATCCTCCTGCATCGCATGGCCATATGCATCGTGAAACACAGACATGCTTGGATGATCCGTGCAATTTCCCGCAAGTTAGGCATAATAAACCGCTTCGATTGTCATCCAGTCCTTCCCATGCAGAAAGAACCTCGTAAGGTCCGTGAATTTCGCCGTCGCGAACAGGAAATCCTCGATACCGCGCTCAAACTGTTTCTCGAACAGGGTGAGGACAGCGTCACCGTCGAGATGATCGCCGACGCCGTGGGTATCGGCAAAGGCACGATCTACAAGCATTTCAAGTCCAAGGCGGAAATCTACCTGCGCCTGATGCTCGATTACGAGCGCGACCTGAACGAACTGTTGCACTCGGCTGACGTCGACCGCGACAAGGAGGCCCTGTCGCGCGCCTACTTCGAGTTCCGCATGCGCGACCCTCAACGTTACCGGCTGTTCGACCGCCTGGAAGAGAAGGTGGTCAAGGGCAACCAGGTACCGGAAATGGTCGAGCAACTGCACAGCATCCGCGCTTCCAACTTCGACCGCCTGACCCAGCTGATCAAGGGCCGCATCAGCGAAGGCAAGCTCGAAGACGTACCGCCCTATTTCCACTACTGCGCGGCTTGGGCGCTGGTGCATGGCGCGGTGGCGCTGTACCACTCGCCATTCTGGAGCAATGTGCTGGAGGATCAGGAAGGCTTCTTCCAGTTCCTGATGGACATTGGCGTGCGCATGGGCAACAAGCGCAAGCGCGACCCGGAGCCGACCCACTGAACCCCTCGGTTCAGGCCAGTACGCCGTACCGGCCCTTTCGCAGCACCAGGCTGCTGCTACAACACAGCTTTGGCTTTCGATGATGTTATGGGGCTTGCAAAAACCTGATTTATGAGTCAGGTTTTGCCAGCCCTCATCATCCATGCTGGAGTCTTTCATGATTGTCGATCGTCAAGGCAGGCGTTTTCGCAACCTGCGCGTCAGCCTGACGGCTGCTTGCAATTATGCTTGCACTTACTGCGTGCCCGATGGCAAGCGCCTGGTGGCGGCGCAGGACGAATTGTCGGCAGATGCCATGGCGCGTGGAGTGGCTTACCTGATCGAGGCGGCCGGTATCGAGCGGCTGCGCATCACGGGCGGTGAACCGCTGGTCAGCCCGCGTCTGGATGCTTTTTTGGGGGCAGTGGCCAAGCTTCAGCTCGACGATATTTCGCTAACCACCAATGGTCAGCTGTTGCAGCGCAAGTTGCCCCAGTTGCAGGCGGCCGGTGTCCGTCGACTGAATGTTTCCCTCGACACCCTCGATCCCCAGGCTTTCCGCCGCATCGCCCGGGGCGGCGATCTGGCAACCGTGCTGGCAGGTATGGAGCAGGCCAGTGCATTGGGTATGCGGATCAAGGTGAACATGGTGCCAATGCGCGGGCAGAATGTCGACCAGGTGTTGCCGCTGCTGGACTATTGCCTGGCGCGTGGTTTCGAGTTGCGCTTCATCGAGCTTATGCGCATGGGCCACCTTGCCCGTGACAGCAACGTCTTCCTGCAGCAGTTCTTCGGCCTTGACCAGTTGCTCGCGCTGATTGGCAGCAAGCATGCCTATGTCCAGGTTGATGCTCCGCTGGATGCCACCGCCTTGCGTTATGAAATCCCAGGGGTTGGCCACTTCGGCGTCATCGCCAACGAAAGCGTACCGTTTTGCCGTACCTGCTCGCGGTTGCGTTTGTCCTCCACGGGCTGGCTGCATGGCTGCTTGTCGTCTGGCAGTCGCCATTTCGTCGGCGACCTGCTGGATAAGCCACGCCATCAGGCATTGCCGGCCCTGCAGCGCCTGCTGGTCAAGGCCTTGGCAGACAAGCAGGACCTGGCGTTTTCCGGGGATGTGATGGTGATGAAGGTGATCGGCGGCTGAAGCTGGCGCAAAAGCTGCATCCGCCAGCTATTCGCCGGTTTTTCGTCGCCGGCCACTGGAGGAAAGATGCGTAGCCTGGTCTTGCTGCTGGCGCTGATGGCGCTGGGCGGCTGCATGAAAGTCAGCGATATGGGCGAGGGCGTGCGCTATCACATGAGCGATGCCGGTCTGCTGGACCACAGTGATACCCGTCGCACGCTGTCTATCCGCCTGCAGCCCGATTCGTTCATCTTCATCGGCCAGGGTGCCTTCGTGCCGCCCGGCAAGGGGCCGGTACCACGGCAGAACGCTGTAGCCGACGAGGCCTTCAAAAGCTTTGTCGAGTATTTCCCGCTGGTGCGCCGTGCCCAAGGCCCACTGGGCCTGGAAGATGCCATTGCCCAGGCGCGTTCGGTCGGTGCCGATTACGTGCTGTACACCCGTTTTGCGCGTACCGACGACCGCATCGGCAATGGTGACGAGTGGTACGACGAACAGGCTGTCGACCGATTGGGCTGGGACAGTGGTGTGGTACAGATGATGCTGATCGAAACCAATACCCGCTACCTGGTCGACACTGCGCGCATCAAGAGCCGTGGCGGTTTGTTGACGTTCCACGACAACACCCCTGAAGATTTGCTTGGCGCACCGATGCGCGAGTACGCTCGTAGCCTTCTGGGCATGAGCGAATGAGGCAGGCGTGATGAGTGATTCCGGCAAGGCCAATGATCTTCTGGCACAGATCCCCAAGGCAAAGGGGCTGCCGCCAGTGCATCTGTGGAATCCGGACTTCTGCGGCGACATCGACATGCGCATCGCCCGCGATGGCACCTGGTATTACCTGGGTACGCCGATCGGGCGCAAGCCGATGGTGCGTTTGTTCTCCACCATCATCCGCCGCGATGGTGATGACTATTTCCTGATCACGCCAGTGGAAAAGGTCGGCATTCGTGTCGACGATGCGCCGTTCGTGGCGGTGGCGCTGGAGGTGCTGGGGGAGGGCGAACAGCAGGTGCTGCGCTTTACCAGCAATGTCGAGGACCAGGTGGATGCCGGGCCCGACAGCCCGCTGCGCGTGGTGATCGACCCTGTGACGCAGGAACCATCGCCGTATGTGCTGATGCGCAGCAACCTTGAGGCGCTGATTCATCGCAATGTGTTCTACCAGTTGGTGGAGCTGGCGGTGCCGCGTGAGATCGAGGGGGAGGAATGGTTGGGCGTATGGAGCCAGGGCGAGTTTTACCCGATTGGGCGTAGTAGCTGAGAGGTCTTTTTTCTGTGCCGGCCTCTTCGCGGGCATGCCCGCTCCCACAGGTACAGCGCAGCCCCTGAAGCCTGTGGAGAACTTGTGGGAGCGGGCATGCCCGCGAAGAGGCCGGCACAGGCAAAATCGGCCCCCTGCTTTTACCTCGAATTGGCCATTTGTCTTCAGCCAATGAGGGCCTAACCTGCTGGCAATTGCCACCCAGGAGTTGCCCGCGATGAAACCACTTACCTTGATCCTCTTCGCCCTGCTTGCCGTTCAAGCCCCTGCTTGGGCGCACGGCGACGTCGCCGACCAGGTCAAAGTCCTGCAGCAACAACAACCCTCGAATGCCCCCGGCAAAACTGCCGTCATGCTCACTGTGAGCTACGCCCCCGGCGAGGCCTCGCCCGCACATCAGCACCCGGGCGCGGTAATGGCCTACGTGCTGGAAGGGGCAGTGGTATCGAAACTCAACAACGAGCAGGAAAAGACCTACAAGGCGGGCGAATACTGGTACGAAGCGCCAGGCACCGTGCACAGCGTGTCGCGCAACGCCAGCAAAACCCAACCCGCCAAGCTGCTGGTGTGGAGCCTGGTGGACGAGGGCAAGCCAGTGACCGAGCCGCTGGGCCAATAAACCCGATGCAACGAAAAAGCCCCCGGTTGCTTGCGCACCCGGGGGCTTTTTCAGTGTTTGGCTCCGCGACCTGGACTCGAACCAGGGACCCAATGATTAACAGTCATTTGCTCTACCGACTGAGCTATCGCGGAATCTGCGCGTATCTTACTGATTGCCAAGAAGATGTCAAGCTACCTCTTGGCAAAACAATGAGTTACAGCACTTCCACGATGGCCTTGGTCACCACATGGATGTTGCTCTGGTTCAGCGCAGCCACCGCAATGCGGCCGGTGTCCAGTGCGTAGATACCAAAGTCGTTCTTCAGCCGGGCAACCTGCTCAACGGTCAGCCCCGAGTAGGAGAACATGCCAGCCTGGCGGCCAACGAAGCTGAAGTCACGCTTGGCGCCATATTCAGCCAGCAGGCTGACCATTTGCTGGCGCATGCCGTGGATGCGCTGGCGCATCTCGCCCAACTCGGCTTCCCACATCTGGCGCAGCTCGTCGCTGTTCAGCACGGTGGCAACGATGGTTGCACCGTGAGTTGGCGGGTTGGAATAGGTGGTGCGGATCACGCGCTTTACCTGAGACAGCACACGGGTGCTCTCGTCCTTGGAAGCGGTAACGATCGACAGCGCACCCACGCGCTCGCCGTACAGCGAGAACGACTTGGAGAACGAGCTGGAAACGAAGAACTCCAGGCCCGACTCGGCGAACAGGCGCACGGCGAAGGCGTCTTCGGCGATGCCGTCACCAAAGCCCTGGTAGGCCATGTCGAGGAACGGTACGTGGCCCTTGGCCTTGACCACTTCCAGGACGTTTTTCCAGTCGTCCAGGCCCAGGTCGACGCCAGTCGGGTTGTGGCAGCAGGCGTGCAGTACCACGATCGAGCCGGACGGCAGGTTGTTCAGGTCTTCGAGCATGCCGGCGCGGTTGACGTCGTTGCTCGGTGCATCATAGTAGCGATAGTTCTGAACCGGGAAACCAGCGGTTTCGAACAGGGCGCGGTGGTTTTCCCAGCTCGGGTCGCTGATTGCCACTACGGCGTTGGGCGACAGGCGCTTGAGGAAGTCGGCACCGATCTTCAGTGCGCCGGTACCGCCGACGGCCTGCACGGTAACCACGCGGCCGGCGGCCAGCAGTGGCGACTCGGCGCCGAAGATCAGTTTTTGCACAGCCTGGTCGTAGGTGGCGATACCGTCGATCGGCAGGTAGCCGCGCGAGGCGTGCTGGGCAGCACGCTGGGTCTCGGCTTCGATCACGGCGCGCAGCAGCGGAATGCGGCCTTCCTCATTGCAGTACACGCCCACGCCCAGGTTGACCTTGTCGGTACGTGGGTCGGCGTTGAATGCTTCGTTGAGGCCCAGGATAGGGTCGCGGGGTGCCAGCTCGACAGCGGAAAACAGGCTCATTGTTACCTTGGCTCTGATTGGAGAGTGATAGGACGTACACGCTCCAGCCGAATGCACTGAAGCGGTGCACAAACGGGGAGTCAGTATAGTGATACCGCCCGGTCACTGCGACACTCTGGCACAGCTTTTCCGGCTATTTGCGCAAATATTTTTCGACCATTGGTCTAATTGCCGGGTCCACCGTTACACGCGTTCACAGCTACGCCTTGAAAGCGCCCCCGGGCGGGCGCATTTGGGTATAGACTACTGGCTAAATTTACAGTTGCTGCAGCACCGCGAGGTCCGACATGTCCGAGTTCCAGCTCGTCACCCGTTTCCAGCCTGCTGGCGACCAGCCCGAGGCCATCCGCCAGATGGTCGAAGGTATCGAGGCGGGGTTGTCGCACCAGACGCTGCTTGGCGTGACCGGTTCGGGCAAAACCTTCAGCATCGCCAACGTTATCGCGCAGGTGCAGCGCCCGACGCTGGTGCTGGCACCGAACAAAACCCTGGCCGCGCAGTTGTACGGCGAGTTCAAGGCGTTCTTCCCCAACAATGCGGTGGAGTACTTCGTCTCCTATTACGACTACTACCAGCCGGAAGCCTACGTGCCGTCGTCGGATACCTTCATCGAGAAGGACGCCTCGATCAACGACCACATCGAGCAGATGCGCCTGTCGGCGACCAAGGCGCTGCTGGAGCGGCGCGACGCGATCATCGTCACCACCGTGTCGTGCATCTACGGCCTGGGTAGCCCCGAGTCCTACCTGAAAATGGTCCTGCACGTAGACCGGGGCGACAAGCTTGACCAGCGTGCGCTGCTGCGTCGGCTGGCTGATCTGCAATACACCCGTAACGAAATGGACTTTGCCCGCGCCACCTTCCGCGTGCGCGGTGATGTGATCGACATCTTCCCGGCTGAATCGGACCTTGAAGCCATCCGCATCGAACTGTTCGATGACGAGGTGGAAAACATCGCTGCCTTCGACCCGCTCACTGGCGAGGTCTTCCGCAAGCTGCCGCGGTTTACCTTTTACCCCAAGAGCCACTACGTCACCCCGCGGGAAACCCTGCTGGAGGCGGTGGAGGGCATCAAGGAAGAGCTGAAGGAGCGCCTGGAGTACCTGCAAAAGGCCAACAAGCTGGTGGAAGCGCAGCGCCTGGAACAGCGCACCCGTTTCGACCTGGAAATGATCCTGGAATTGGGCTATTGCAACGGTATCGAGAACTACTCGCGCTACCTGTCCGGGCGCCCGGCCGGGGCGCCGCCGCCCACCCTGTACGACTACTTGCCGGCAGATGCGCTGCTGGTGATCGACGAATCCCACGTCAGCGTGCCGCAGGTCGGTGCCATGTACAAAGGCGACCGCTCGCGCAAGGAAACCTTGGTGGAGTACGGCTTCCGCATGCCCTCGGCGCTGGACAACCGGCCCATGCGCTTTGACGAGTGGGAGGACGTCAGCCCACAGACCATCTTCGTCTCCGCTACCCCCGGGCCTTACGAGGCCGAGCACGCCGGGCGCGTGGTGGAGCAGGTGGTGCGCCCCACCGGCCTGGTCGACCCGCAGGTCGAGGTACGCCCGGCACTGACCCAGGTCGACGACCTGCTGTCGGAAATCCGCAAGCGCGTGGCGCAGGGCGAGCGGGTGCTGGCCACCACGCTGACCAAGCGCATGGCCGAAGACCTGACCGATTACCTGGCCGACCATGACGTGCGGGTGCGTTACCTGCACTCGGACATCGACACCGTGGAGCGGGTGGAGATCATCCGCGACCTGCGCCTGGGTACCTTCGATGTGCTGGTGGGTATCAACCTGCTGCGCGAGGGCCTGGACATGCCGGAAGTGTCGCTGGTGGCGATCCTGGATGCCGACAAGGAAGGCTTCCTGCGGTCCGAACGCTCACTGATCCAGACCATCGGCCGTGCTGCGCGTAACCTCAATGGCCGGGCAATCCTTTACGCCGATAACGTCACGGGCTCGATGCAGCGTGCCATAGACGAAACCGAGCGGCGCCGCGAAAAGCAGATCGCCTTCAACGAAGCGCATGGCATCGTGCCCAAGGGCGTGGTCAAGGACATCACCGACATCATGGAGGGCGCTACCGTGCCCGGCGCGCGCAGCAAGAAGCGCAAGGGCATGGCAAAGGCGGCAGAGGAGAGCGCCCGTTACGAGGCCGAACTGCGTACGCCGGGCGAGATCACCAAGCGCATCAAGCAGCTGGAAGAGAAGATGATGCAGTTTGCCCGCGACCTGGAGTTCGAGGCCGCGGCGCAGTTGCGCGACGAAATCACCCAACTGCGCGAGCGGTTGATTACCAGCTGAGCCCTGACGCCGGCCCTGTGGGAGCGGGCGTGCCCGCGAAGCAGGCAACGCGGTGGATGGCACCGGCTTTGCCGGTGTTCGCGGCGGTTCGACGCCTCGACTTGCCCGCTCCCACAGGGCCGCGTAGCAGCTGAAATTGACTCAATGCGCCTCCCCAGCCTTCAACCCCTGCGGCAACTTGCGGGTCAACAGCACCGCCACCATGCTCACCGCCAAACCAATCCCGACAAAGTGGAAGGCATCGTTGTAAGCCATGATCAACGCCTGCTGGTGGGTAATCTCGCTCAGCTTGCCCAGGGCTGCATTGTCATTGCCCAGCCGCTCCGCCAGTTGCGCCAGCCGCTCTGCCACCTGGGGGTTGCTTGGCACTATCGACTCCCTCAGGTAATCGAAATACACCTTGGTCCGCGCATCCAGCAACGTGGCCAGCAAGGCAATCCCGATTGCGCCACCCAGGTTACGCAAGATGTTGAACAGGCTCGACGCCGACCCCGCGTCCTGCTGCTGAATGTACGATGTGGCGATCAACGAAATGGTCACCATGATCATCGGCTGGCCAAGGGCGCGGATGATCTGGATATGGTTGAACTGCGGCCCGGCAAAGTCCGGGTTGAGTACGCCCGAGCCGAAACTGGCGGCGCCAAACAGGCAGAACCCGAGGGCGCACAGTAGCTTGGGCGACACCACTTTCATCAGTTGTGGCACCAACGGAATCAGGAACAGCTGCGGCACGCCCATCCACATAATCACCTCGCCGATTTGCAGGGCGTTGTAGCCCTGCACTTGCGCCAGGTACAGCGGCAACAGGTAGATCGAGCCGTACAACCCCACGCCCATGCCCAGGCTGGCGATACTCGACAGGCCGAAATTGCGGTTGCCCAGGATGCGCAGGTTGATCAGCGGCTGCGGCTTGGAATACTGCAGGATGACGAAGGTGATCAGGCTGACCAGGGCGATGCTGCCCAGGCCGACGATCAAAGGCGACTCCAGCCAGTCCTTGCGGTGGCCTTCCTCCAGAAACACTTGCAGGCAGCCCAGGCCTACGCCCAGCGTGACGATGCCGGCGTAATCGGTGCTTTTGAGCAGTTCCCAGTGCGCCTCCTTTTTCTCCAGCCCGTACAGCAGGCCGGCGATCATCACCAGGCCCGGCGGGATGTTGATGTAGAAGATGTACTCCCAGCCCCAGTTCTCGGTCAGCCAGCCGCCCAGGGTGGGGCCGATGGACGGGGCGAAGGTGGCGGTCATGGCGAACATGGCCATGCCCTTGGCGCGGTGGTGTTCGGGCAGCTTGATCAGGGTGAGGGTAAACGCAAGCGGGATCAGCGCCCCGCCGGTAAAACCTTGCAAGGCACGGAACAGGATCATGCTCTCCAGGTTCCAGGCCATCGAACACAGCAGCGACGACAACAGAAACCCCGCCGATACCCACACCGCCAGGCGGCGGGCAGACAACAGCTGAACCAGCCAGGCGGTCAGCGGGATCATGATGATTTCCGCCACCAGGTAGGAGGTGGAAATCCATGAGCCTTCCTCCAGGGTGGCCGACAATGCGCCCTGGATGTCCTTGAGCGATGAGTTGGTGATCTGGATGTCCAGCACGGCCATGAAGGCGCCGAGCATCACGCTCATCACCGCGATCCAGTCGCGCCGGGTCGGCTCCGCAGTGGGGCGCAGCAGTGCGTCACCGGCCATTGTGGCCTTCGTCTTCAGTGCGCAGGTCTACGGTGGCGGTCACCGACATGCCGGGCCGGATACGCCCGTGCAGCGGGTTGTTGGCATGGAAAGTCAGTTTGACCGGGATGCGCTGCACAACCTTGGTGAAGTTGCCGGTTGCGTTGTCTGGCGGCAGCAGGCTGAACTGCGCACCCGAGGCGGCGAACAGGCTGTCGACCCGGCCTTCGATGGGGGTGTCTGGGTAGCTGTCGAACAGCAGTTCGGCACGCTGGCCGGGGTGCATGCGGCCGATCTGGGTTTCCTTGAAGTTGGCCTGCACCCAGATATCTTCGTCGGGCACGATCGACATCAGGTAGGCGCCGGCCTGCACCACCTGGCCATTGCGCGCATTGCGCTGGCCAATGGTACCGCTGATCGGTGCGCGGATTTCACAACGGCTCAGGTTCAGTTCGGCCTGGGCCAGGTCGGCGCGGGCATTGGCGATTTGTGCGTCCAGGCGCTTGAGGTCAGCGTTCAGGGCGTTGACTTGCTGGCGCTGGCTTTGCAGGTCGGCGCGGGCCTTGTCGACCTGGGAGCCGGCGACATGGCTGTCGGCCGACAGGGTGGTGACCCGTTCTTCGGATATGAAACCGGGCTTGCGCAGCTTTTCGGCGCGGCTCAGGTCCACCCGCGACCGCTCATAGGTTGCCTGGTTGGCCGCTACCTGCGCCTGCCCGGCAGCAATCAGGCTGCCCTGTTGGGTCAGGCGGCTTTGTGCCTGTGCGTATTCCGCTTCACGGGTAGCCAGTGCTGCGCGGGCGCGCGCTACGGCCAGTTCGAAGTCGGCCGCCTCCAGCCTTGCCAGCAGGTCACCTTTGTTCACGTGCTGGTTGTCCTCGACCGGCACCGCGTCGATGCGGGCACCCAGCTGGCTGGAAATACGAGTGATCTCGCCCTGCACGTAGGCGTTGTCGGTGCTCTCGTAGAAGCGGCCCTTGAAGTACCAGTGGGCCAGGAAGGCGAGGGCGATGAGGGCCACGAGGGTAAAAAAAACCAGCAGGCGGCGTTTGAGTTGGGCAGGCATGGGGACTATCGTTCCAGAAATGTAAATAAATTTAACAGCGGCGCAGGGCCTGTCGACAAGTGACGTTCGCGCCATTGCTGGAGCCCGGTGCCTGCCACCTGCTAACATCCCGCCTTTGTTTCATCTTTCGTTCGAGACTCTCCATGACCACCGTACGCACGCGTATCGCGCCATCGCCTACCGGCGACCCCCATGTCGGCACTGCCTACATCGCCCTGTTCAACTACTGCTTTGCCAAGCAGCACGGCGGTGAGTTCATCCTGCGCATCGAAGACACCGACCAGCTGCGCTCCACGCGCGAGTCGGAACAACAGATCTTCGACGCCCTGCGCTGGCTTGGTATCGAATGGAACGAAGGCCCGGACGTCGGCGGCCCCCATGGCCCGTACCGGCAGAGCGAGCGTGGCGAGATCTACGCCAGGTACGCCAAGGAGCTGGTTGATGCCGGCCACGCCTTCTACTGCTTCTGCACCGCTGAAGAGCTGGACCAGATGCGTGCCGAGCAGCAAGCCCGCGGCGAAACCCCACGTTATGACGGCCGCGCGTTGCTGTTGAGCGCCGAGGAAGTGCAGCGCCGCCTGGCCGCAGGCGAGCCACACGTGATCCGCATGAAGGTGCCGAGCGAAGGCATGTGCGTGGTCCCGGACATGCTGCGCGGCGACGTTGAAATCCCGTGGGACCGCATGGACATGCAGGTGCTGATGAAGAACGACGGGCTGCCGACGTACTTCCTGGCCAACGTGGTGGACGACCACCTGATGGGCATCACCCACGTACTGCGTGGTGAAGAGTGGCTGCCGTCGGCGCCCAAGCTGATCAAGCTGTACGAATACTTTGGTTGGGAGCAGCCCAAGCTTTGCTACATGCCGCTGCTGCGTAACCCGGACAAGTCCAAGCTGTCCAAGCGCAAGAACCCGACCTCGGTTACGTTCTACGAGCGCATGGGCTTCATGCCGGAGGCAATGCTCAACTACCTGGGCCGCATGGGCTGGTCGATGCCGGACGAGCGTGAGAAGTTCTCGCTGGCCGAGATGGTCGAGCACTTTGACCTGTCGCGTATCTCGCTGGGTGGCCCGATCTTCGACATCGAGAAGCTGTCGTGGCTCAACGGCCAGTGGTTGCGTGAGCTGCCGGTCGAGGAGTTTGCCGCGCGCTTGCAGAAGTGGGCGTTCAACAGCGACTACATGATGAAAATCGCCCCGCACGTGCAGGGTCGCGTTGAAACCTTCAGCCAGGTTGCCCCGCTGGGCGGGTTCTTCTTCGAAGGCGCGCTGAAGCTGGATGCCAAGCTGTTCGAAAGCAAGAAACTGTCGGCCGACCAGGTGCGCCAGGTGATCCAGCTGATCCTGTGGAAGCTCGAAAGCCTGCGCCAGTGGGAAAAAGAGCGCATCACCGGCTGCATCCAGGCCGTGGTCGAGGCGCTGGAACTGAAGCTGCGCGATGCCATGCCGCTGATGTTCGCTGCCATCACCGGCCAGGCCAGTTCGGTTTCGGTGCTGGACGCCATGGAAATCCTCGGCCCGGACCTGACCCGTTACCGCTTGCGCCAGGCGCTGGACCTGCTGGGTGGCGTGTCGAAGAAAGAAAACAAAGAATGGGAAAAGCTGCTGGCTTCCATCGCCTGATTCAGCGTTACACCTAACCTGTGGGAGCGGGCGTGCCCGCGAATGCGGTGTTTGATCTACCATCGCATTCGCGGGTACGCCCGCTCCCACGGGCCCGGCTCCACCCAGAAAAATTGGGGCAGGGCGGTAAGTGATTGTTATCTGTGAAAAATTTTTTGATTATTTTAAAAAATTAGTTTGACAGCCCTGCAATCCGAACTTAATATGCGCCCCGTCCACAGCGATGAACGAAAACGAAACGCCAGGCACCCAGCCAGCGGTTCTGTTCAAAGCGACATTGTGGGGCTATAGCTCAGCTGGGAGAGCGCCTGCATGGCATGCAGGAGGTCAGCGGTTCGATCCCGCTTAGCTCCACCAAATTCCGCTTAGCAGCCAAGGCTGATAAGCAAGACCGGGTCCAGCAACCGGGTCTTGAAGGTAAGAAGGTTCGTCCCCTTCGTCTAGTGGCCTAGGACACCGCCCTTTCACGGCGGTAACAGGGGTTCGAGTCCCCTAGGGGACGCCAGTTTTACACAAGCGATGTTTCAGGATGTCGCTGGGCCGCGAGGCTAAAAATCCGGGGCTATAGCTCAGCTGGGAGAGCGCCTGCATGGCATGCAGGAGGTCAGCGGTTCGATCCCGCTTAGCTCCACCAATTTTGCCGCGGTTCGCGTAAGCGAGCCGGCACGAAGGTTACGTCCCCTTCGTCTAGTGGCCTAGGACACCGCCCTTTCACGGCGGTAACAGGGGTTCGAGTCCCCTAGGGGACGCCACTTTTTCCTGCGTTTTGCAGGGCTTAAAAAGGCTCGTCGCTTATTGATGAGTCTTTTGTTTCGGGGCTATAGCTCAGCTGGGAGAGCGCCTGCATGGCATGCAGGAGGTCAGCGGTTCGATCCCGCTTAGCTCCACCATTTCTGCCAGGGTTCACGTAAGTGAATCTTTGCGAAGGTTACGTCCCCTTCGTCTAGTGGCCTAGGACACCGCCCTTTCACGGCGGTAACAGGGGTTCGAGTCCCCTAGGGGACGCCATATTTACCCGCGTTTTGCGGGACTTTTAAGGCTCATTCACTTATTGAATGGGCCTTTTGTTTTTTCTCCCTTCCGAAAAATGACTGCCGACAGACGGCAACAAATTCGGCTTGCCAAAAAATATGATGAGAATAATATTTCGATCATCATATTTTGATTGGCGAGTGCCTGATGAGCGACAAGAAAAGCAAAACCCGCGAGCGCATCCTGGAAGCTGCACGCAACGCGCTGATCCAGCACGGCCCGGCCGAGCCCAGCGTTAGCCAGGTAATGGGCGCGGCAGGCCTGACCGTCGGTGGTTTTTATGCCCACTTCGACAGCAAGGACGAACTGATGCTCGAAGCGTTCCGCCAGTTGTTGGGTGAGCGCCGTGCCTTGCTTGCCCAGATCGACCCCAGTCTCGATGGTGCGGGGCGGCGGGCGCTGGCCAGTGCCTTCTACTTGTCGCGTAAACACCGGGATGCCGAAGTGCACGCCTGCCCGCTACCCAATTCGTTGGGCGAGATGCAGCGCCTGCCGGAAGCCTTCCGTGAGGTACTGGCCGAACACATCGAGCTGATGACTGCTGCCATGGTCGACCGCCCGGAAGATGCCGACAAGGCACTGGCCGACCTGGCACTCATGGTTGGCGGCCTTGCCCTGGCCCGTGCCTTGGGTACTGGTGAACTGTCTGACCGTATTCTGCGCGCCGCCAAATCGGCGGTGCTTTAACCCTGGAGCATGGCGATGACTACCCTGAGCTGGATTCGTGGTGTCAATGGCACCCTGGGCCGCCTGGCCCCCGAGCATGTCGCAGGCAAGATGCGCCGCGCCTTCATGACCCCGCGCAATCTGCCGCCGCGGGATTGGGAGTTGCCCGTGCTGGCCAGCGCCGAGCGCATTACCCTGCGTTTCGGTTTGTCTGCCTTGCGCTGGGGCAAAGGGCCGACCGTGCTGCTGATGCATGGTTGGGAAGGGCGCCCGACCCAGTTTGCCGCCTTGATCGAAACCTTGGTTCAGGCTGGGCACACGGTGGTCTCGCTGGAGGGCCCGGGGCATGGGCGTTCGCCTGGTGAGCAGGCGAATGTAGTGCTGTTTGCCCGGGCGCTGCTGGAGGCCGCTGCCGAGTTGCCGCCGCTGCGTGCTGTGATTGGCCACTCGATGGGTGGTGCCAGTGTATTGCTGGCCTTGCAGATGGGGTTGCGTACAGAGGCGGCGGTCAGCATAGCGGCCCCGGCGCGGCTGCTGGGCGTATTGCGTGGCTTTGCCCACCACCTGGGGCTGCCGGCACGGGCGCGGGCAGCCTTTATCCGCCAGGTGGAACGGGATGTGGGCATGCAGATCGCGCGGCTGGATGTGACCGGTTACCAGTTGGAGCTGCCGGGGTTGGTGGTGCATGCCGCCGATGACGCCTTGGTGGCTGCCGATGAGGCCCAGGTTATTCACAAAGCCTGGTTCGATAGCCGGCTGATGCTGCTGGAGCAGGGTGGGCACCAGCGTGTGTTGTCCGACCCGCGGGTGAGTGAAGCCGTGCTCGAATTGCTGGCCCGGGCTGCTGCCCCAGCGCGGCAAAGCGCCTGATGGTGCTGCCTGTGCTGGCCTCATCGCCGGCAAGCCAGCTCCCACAAGAACTGTGCGGGACTCAAAGTGTGCGCCGTACCTGTGGGAGCTGGCTTGCCGGCGATGAGGCCGGTAAATCCTCCACAGGGGCTGGACATTGCCCCGCAGGTCGCTGCTAAATCGACTTTTGCGCCAAGGAAGCGAACATGAGCTGGGACCTGGCAACACCCTTCGTCATCGACCTGCGCGTCGGCAGCGAGGACATCGACGGCCTCGGCCACGCCAATAACGCGGTTTACGTCACCTGGCTGGAGCGCTGCGCCTGGCGCCACTCCCAACGCCTGGGGCTGGACCTGGCCGAGTATCGGCGCCTGGACCGGGCGATGGCGGTGGTGCGCCACGAAATCGACTACCTGGCCGCCGCCTACGAGGACGACGAACTGCAACTGGCCACCTGGATCATCGACTGGGATCAGCGCCTGCGCATGACGCGACGCTTCCAGCTCAAGCGCCCGCGTGACGGCGTGACCCTGCTGCGTGCGCAAACCACCTTTGCCTGCATCGAACTGTCCAGCGGCAAGCCCAAGCGCATGCCGGCGGAATTCGTCGAGGGTTACGGCCCGGCGCTGATCGGCGCCTGAAACACCGGCATTTTTTGTTAGACTGCCGGCTTTTTCCGCCGAGACCCTCACATGCAAATTGCCCTGGCCCCCATGGAGGGGCTGGTCGACAACATCCTGCGCGACGTGCTGACCCGCGTGGGCGGTATCGACTGGTGCGTCACCGAGTTCATTCGTGTGTGCGATCGCCTGCTGCCGCCGTCGTCGTTCGACAAGCTGGCACCCGAGCTGCGCCACGGGGCGCGCACGGCTGCCGGTGTGCCGATGCGTGTACAGCTGCTGGGTTCGGACCCGGTGTGCCTGGCGGAAAACGCCGCGCTGGCCTGCGAGCTGGGCGCGCCGGTGATCGACCTGAACTTTGGTTGCCCGGCCAAGACCGTGAACAAGTCGCGCGGTGGTGCGGTGTTGCTGAAGGAGCCGGAACTGCTGCATGCAATTGTGCGCGAAGTGCGTCGTGCCGTGCCGGCCGATATCCCGGTAACCTCGAAGATGCGCCTGGGCTTCGACAGCCCCGACGGTGCGCTGGAGTGTGCCACGGCGCTGGCCGAAGGCGGTTCGGCGCACCTGGTGGTGCATGCGCGGACCAAGGTCGAGGGTTACAAGCCGCCAGCGCACTGGGAGTGGGTGGCGCGGGTGCAGGATGTGGTCAAGGTGCCGGTGTTTGCCAATGGCGAGATCTGGACCGTCGATGACTGGCGGCGTTGCCGTGAGGTCAGCGGTGCTGAAGACATCATGCTGGGCCGGGGGCTGGTATCGCGCCCCGACCTGGGCCTGCAGATTGCCGCGGCGCGTAACGGGCGGGACTATCAACCGATGAGTTGGGGTGATTTGCTGCCATTGTTGCGCGAGTTCTGGCGCCAGGCGCAACACAAGCTCTCGCCGCGCTATGCGCCGGGGCGGATGAAGCAGTGGCTGGCGATGCTGACCCGCAGTTACCCTGAGGCGGTGGTGTTGTTTGCCGAGTTGCGCCGGGAGGATGATTGTGCACGGATCAGCCGGTTGTTGGGGGTTGAGGCGGCTGCTTTCGAGGCTTGTGTTGCCTGATCTGGCCCTTTCGCGGGCGCGCCCGCTCCCACAGGTATTGCACCGGTCCTGAGGACTGTGGTGATCCTGTGGGAGCGGGCGTGCCCGCGAAAAGGGCTGCGCCGATTTCAGATTTTTTCTGCTTGCCCCTTGAAAGCATTTCCCCTGGCCATATCTCTTGAGTACGCGATGCCGAAGTCGGGTCGCGTAATGACTTACTTGCTGAATCTCAGGAGTTCATGACCATGACCACCGCTTTCTCCCTCGCTCCACTGTTCCGCCATTCCGTTGGTTTCGACCGTTTCAACGACCTGTTCGAATCCGCGGCACGTAACGAGGCCGGTAGCAGCTACCCGCCCTACAACGTGGAAAAGCATGGCGATGACCACTACCGCATCGTGGTTGCCGCAGCCGGTTTCCAGGAGCAGGACCTCGACCTGCAGGTCGAGAAAGGCGTCCTGACCGTGACCGGTGGCAAGCGCGACAATGGCGCCGCTGAAGTGACCTACCTGCATCAGGGTATCGCGCAACGCGCCTTCAAGCTGTCGTTCCGCCTGGCTGACCACATTGAAGTGAAAGCCGCCGGCCTGGCCAATGGCCTGCTCAGCATCGACCTGCTGCGCATCGTGCCTGAAGAAGCCAAGGCCAAGCGCATCCCGATCAATGGCGACAAGCCAGCGCTGAACTGATCACGCTGATGTGAAGAAGGGCACCCTCGGGTGCCCTTCTTGCGTTTGTGGGTTGGCTCAGTAACCTGCTGGTGCCTCCAGCAACATCTGCCGGAACTCCGGCAAAGGCAACGGTCGGCTGTGCAGGTAACCTTGGTACAAGTGGCAGCCCAGCCGTTCCAGAAACTCCAGCTGCTCGGTCAACTCGACCCCCTCGGCAATCACGGCCAGGTCCAGGCTGCGGGCCATGGCGACGATGGCGCGGACAATTTCCGCATCATTAGGGTCGATTGGCGCGTCACGCACGAAGGTCTGGTCGATCTTCAGCGCATCCACCGGCAGGCGCTTGAGGTAGGTCAGTGAGGAGTAGCCAGTGCCGAAGTCATCCATGGCAAAACTTACACCGTAGCGCTTCAGTTCACGCATCTTGCTGATGGTGTCTTCCAGGTTCTGGATGACGATGCCTTCAGTGATTTCCAGTTTCAGCATGTGCCGCGGCAGGCGATAGTCGTCCAGGCTGCGCAGCACCCGCCCAACAAAGTCGTTCTGGCGGAATTGCCGCGGGCTGATGTTCACGCACAGGCTGAAATCGTCTGCGTCGATCAGCCCGTCGGCCAGCATGCGGGCGCAAGCATCACAGGCTTCATCGAGGATCCAGCTGCCAACTTCCAGGATCAGGCCGCTTTCTTCCAGCACCTGGATGAACTGCCCGGGTGGCTGCTGGCCCAGTTGCGGGTGGTGCCAGCGCAGCAGTACCTCGGCGCCGACGATGCGGTTGTCGCGGGCATCCACCTGCGGCTGGAAGTGCAGCGCCAGTTCGCCACGGGCCAGGGCCAGGCGCAGGTCGTTTTCCATGCGCAGCCGCTCGCTGGCGGCCTTCTGCATGGTGGTGTGGAACAGCTGGGTGGTGTTGCGCCCGGAGTCCTTGGCACGGTACAGGGCAATATCGGCACGCTTGAGCAGGTCGGCCGGGGTGGCGCCATGGTCGGGGATCAGCGCCACGCCGATGCTGGGCGTTACCTGCAGGCGCTGGCCGTCCAGCGACATGGGTTCGGCCAGTAGTTCGCGCAGGGTGTCGGCCAATTCGCGTACTTTTTCCTCCACCAGTTCACGGCTGCCTTCCAGGCCGCTGAGCAGTACCACGAACTCGTCGCCACCCAGCCGGGCCACGGTGTCTTCCAGGCGCACGCTGGCTTCCAGGCGGGCGGTGATGATCTTCAGCACCGTGTCGCCCACCGGGTGGCCCAGCGAGTCGTTGATATGCTTGAAGTGGTCGAGGTCGAGGAACAACAGGGCGCCGCGCAGGTTGTGGCGTTTGAGCAGGGCGATCTGCTGGCTCAGGCGGTCCATCAGCAGGGCGCGGTTGGGCAGGTTGGTGAGCGGGTCATGGTAGGCCAGGTGGCGTATCTGCGCCTGGGCATTTTTCAACTGGCTGACGTCGCGGGCGTTCAGCAACAGGCAGTCCACCTCGTTGAGGGTGATCGGTTCCACCGACACCTCCACGGTAAGGATATCGCCACGCTTGTTGCGCCCCAGCATCTCGCGGTGGTGCACCCGGCCGCGGTCTCGCAGCTCGGCCAGCAGCGCGCTGCGTTGCTTGTCGTCGGCCCAGATGCCGATTTCGTAGACGGTATGGCCCACCACTTCGGCGGCGCTGTAGCCGGTCAGGCGGCAGAAACCGTCGTTGATTTCCAGGTAACGGCCGCTGTGGCGCTCGGTGATGGTGATGGCGTCGGGGCTGGAGTGGAAGGCCTTGGCGAATTTCTCTTCGCTGGACTTCAGCGCGGCCTCGGCGCGTTGCTGCTGGGTAATGTCGCGCAGGGTGGTGACACTGCAGGGCTGGTCGTCAACGGTGATCAGGCGGCTGGAGATCACGCAGGTCAACGGCGCGCCGTTGCGGTGGTTGACCACGACGGCGACGTTGCTCAGGGCCTGTTCGCGTATGACCCGCTCGATCCGTTGGGCGCGCTCGATGGACTCGGCCCACAAGCCGATTTCCTCGGCGGTGCGGCCGATCACCTGGTTGCTGTCCCAGCCAAAGGTCTGGCTGAACGCCGGGTTGATCTCGATGAACTGGCCAGTGTCCTGGCGGGTGACGCAGATCGGGTCGGGGCTGACCTGGAACAGGCTGGCAAATTTCTCTTCCGAAGCGCTCAGGCGCTGCTCGCGCTCCACCTGGTCGGTGATGTCGAGCAGGGTGCCGGCCATGCGCAGCGGGTTGCCCTGTTCGTCGCGGTATAGCCGGGCGCGGCTTTCGATATAGCGCGATATGCCGTTTTCCAGCTGTACCCGATAGGTGATCTGGTAGTTGCCGGCAGGCCCTTCGCGCAGGCTGCGGTAGGCTTGGCGCATCGAGTTGCGTTCCTGCTCTGGCACACCCTCGAAAAACGCATCGAACGACTCGTGAAAAGGGATCGGCGGCAGGCCGTGCAGTTGTGCGGCGCGGGCCGAGCCGTAGAGCATGCCGCTGGGAATGTGCCAGTCCCAGGTACCCAGTTGTGCGGAGTCCAGGGCCAGGTCCAGGCGTTCCTGGCTGTCTTTCAGGGCCTGCTCGGCGCGCTTGCGCTCGGTGGTGTCGACGAAGGTGCTGATCAGGAAGGTGACACCTTCCAGCTCGATACCCTGCGTGCAGAGGATGCCATCATGCACCTTGCCGCTGGTCGCGCGGAACTGCACCTCCATGATCAGCGGGCCGCCGTTGGCGCGGGTCGACTCCATCACCTGGTGGCGCTGCTCGGGGTTTACCCACAGCCCCAGCTCCAGGCTGGTCTTGCCGATCACCTGGCTGCCGGGCCAGCCGAACATGTCTTCGAAGTGCTGGTTGACCTCGAAGATCATGCCGTCGTGGCGGCGGGTCAGCAAAATGGCGTTGGGGCTGAGATGGAACAGCGTGGCAAAGCGCTTTTCCGAGTTGATCAGGGCGGTTTCCCGCTCACGCTGGCGAGTGATTTCGCGGATCACCCCGATCATCTGTGGCCGGCCGTGTGAGTCGTGGGTCAGGCTGCCGTTGATCTCCAGCCAGTGCAGGCTGCCGTCCGGCCAGCGGATGCGGTGGCGCATGGCCTGCTCCACCGGTTCGCCGTTGAACACCGCCTGGAACACCTGGCGCGTGCGTGCGCGGTCTTCCTCGGGCAGCAGGTCGAGGTAGTCGACATCGGCAGGCAGCGGGCGCTGCGGGTCGAAGCCGAACAGGGCCTGGGTGCCCCGTGACCAGCTGACCCGGCCGCTCTCGATATCCCATAGCCAGGCCCCCAGGCGTGCGCCGTTGAGGGCCGCCAGCAGCTGCGGGGCGTTTTGCCAGGCCTGTTCGGATTCCTGGGGGTCGGCCGCAGGTATTCGCGGCAGGCGCAAAAAGCGGTTTGCTGATTTGGGCATCGGTACCAGACCTTTGGCGTATGACGCGTCCTTGGTTTCGGAATTACCTGGCTGACGGCCGGTCAGGCGGGCCCCGCGTGGCTGTCGAGCAGGGCCATGAATGCCCTGGCCGCGTTCGATAGCGTACGCTCCGTGTGCAAAATGTAGCCTAGCTGGCGCGACAGCTGTATGCCGGGTAAAGCGATAGGTGCAACCTGTTCGTCGAGCATGGTGCGCGGCAATACGCTCCACGCCAGGCCGATCGACACCATCATCTTGATGGTTTCCAGGTAGTTGGTGCTCATGGCGATGTTCGGCGTGAGGCCCTGGCTTTCGAACAGGCGCTGGACGATGTGGTGGGTGAACGTGTTACCGCCGGGGAAAACCGCCGGGTGGCGGGCCACATCGGCCAGGCCCACTGCATTGTTGGCCAGCGGGTGCTCGGGGGCGGCGACAAAGTCCAGGGCGTCGTCCCACACCGGCACGGCCTTGACCAGGTGATGGGGCTCTGGCGCCAGGGTGATCACGGCTATTTCGGCGCGGCCATGCAGGATTTCGTCGTAGGCCTGTTCCGAATCCATGAACTGAATATCCAGCGCCACCGCCGGGTACTGGCGGGTGAACACCCGCAACAACGGCGGCAAGCGATGCAGGCCGATGTGGTGGCTGGTGGCCAGGGTCAGGCGACCGCTCACCGCCCCGTTCAGGTTGGTCAGTGCCCGGCGGGTATCATCAAGGACATTGAGGATCTGGTAGGCCCGCGGCAGCAGGGCGCGCCCGGCCTCGGTCAAGGTCACCTCGCGCCCCAGGCGGTCGAACAGGCGCACGTCCAGCTGCTGCTCAAGGCCCGCGATGCGTTTGCTGATGGCCGGCTGGGTCAGGAACAGGCGTTCGGCCGCCCCCGAGAAGCTGCCGGTTTCGGCGATGGCGATAAAGGCGCTGAGGTTGGCCAGGTCCATGGTTTCGTATTCCTTTGGGTTATCCAAAGCATAAAAATTATGAATTTGAGTTATTCAATCTAACCCCATAGCATCGTCCATACAAGCCAAGGGGTTTTTGGCATAGAAAGACGCTGATGAGGAACAGTCTGATGGCTGGCAAAACGCTCTACGACAAACTCTGGGAAGCCCATGAGGTCAAGCGCCGTGATGACGGCTCGTCCTTGATCTACATCGACCGCCACATCATCCACGAAGTGACGTCGCCCCAGGCCTTCGAAGGCCTGCGCCTGGCCAACCGCAAACCATGGCGCATCGACGCCAACATCGCCACGCCCGACCACAACGTGCCAACCACGCCAGAGCGCAAGGGCGGTATCGGGGCCATCGTCGACCAGGTGTCGCGCCTTCAGGTGCAGACCCTCGACGAGAACTGTGACGAATACGGCATCACCGAATTCAAGATGAATGACGAGCGCCAGGGCATCGTCCACGTCATCAGCCCGGAGCAAGGTGCCACCTTGCCGGGCATGACCGTGGTCTGCGGTGACTCGCACACATCCACCCACGGCGCCTTCGGTGCCTTGGCCCATGGCATCGGCACCTCCGAGGTCGAGCACGTGCTCGCCACCCAGTGCCTGGTCGCCAAGAAGATGAAGAACATGCTGGTGCGTGTGGACGGCCAATTGCCGGCCGGCGTTACCGCCAAGGACATCGTGCTGGCCGTGATCGGCAAGATCGGTACCGCCGGTGGCAACGGCCACGCCATGGAGTTCGCCGGCAGCGCCATCCGCGAGTTGTCGATGGAAGGCCGCATGACCATCTGCAACATGTCGATCGAAGCCGGTGCCCGTGTGGGCCTGGTTGCCACCGACGCCACCACCGTTGCCTACGTCGAAGGCCGCCCATACGCGCCAAAAGGCGAGCAATGGGAACAAGCGGTCGAGTCGTGGAAAGACCTGGTGTCGGATGACGACGCCGTCTTCGACACCGTGGTCGAACTGGACGCAGCACAGATCAAGCCGCAAGTCAGCTGGGGCACCTCGCCCGAGATGGTCCTGGCTGTTGACCAGCGTGTACCAGACCCGGCTGCCGAAGCCGACCTGGTCAAGCGTGGCTCTATCGAACGCGCCCTCAAGTACATGGGCCTTACCGCCAACCAGGCGATCACCGATATCCAGCTGGACCGCGTGTTCATCGGCTCGTGCACCAACTCGCGTATCGAAGACCTGCGTGCTGCGGCTGAAATTGCCAAGGGCCGCAAGGTGGCCGCTACGGTCAAGCAGGCTATCGTCGTGCCGGGTTCGGGCCTGGTCAAGGCCCAGGCCGAGCGTGAAGGCCTGGACAAGATCTTCGTCGAAGCCGGTTTCGAATGGCGTGAGCCAGGCTGCTCGATGTGCCTGGCGATGAACCCGGACCGCCTGGAGAGCGGCGAGCACTGCGCGTCCACCTCCAACCGCAACTTCGAAGGCCGTCAGGGCGCCGGTGGCCGTACCCACCTGGTCAGCCCGGCCATGGCTGCCGCTGCCGCGGTAACCGGCCACTTCATCGATGTCCGCGAGTTGATCCAAGGGAGCGCAGCATGAAAGCCTTTACCCAGCACACTGGCCTCGTCGCGCCGTTGGACCGTGCCAACGTCGACACCGACCAGATCATCCCCAAGCAATTCCTGAAGTCGATCAAGCGCACCGGCTTTGGCCCTAACCTGTTCGACGAATGGCGTTACCTGGATGTGGGCCAGCCTTACCAGGACAACAGCAAGCGCCCGGTGAACCAGGAGTTCGTGCTCAACCACGATCGCTACCAGGGTGCCAGCGTGTTGCTGGCGCGGGAGAACTTCGGTTGCGGCTCCAGCCGTGAGCACGCCCCTTGGGCGCTGGACGAGTACGGTTTCCGCAGCATCATTGCGCCGAGCTTTGCCGACATCTTCTTCAACAACAGCTTCAAGAACGGCCTGCTGCCGATCATCCTCAGCGATGAAGAAGTGGACGAGCTGTTCAAGCAGGTCGAAGCCAACCCGGGCTACCAGCTGACCATCGACCTGCAAGCGCAGGCGGTGACCCGCCCGGATGGCAAGGTACTGCATTTCGAGATTGATGCATTCCGCAAGCACTGCCTGCTCAACGGCCTGGACGACATCGGCCTGACCTTGCAGGACAGCGACGCAATCAAGGCCTTCGAAGGCAAGCACCGCGCCGGGCAGCCTTGGCTGTTCCGCGATGCCTGAAGTTTGTAGGTAGCAGTACTGGCCTCTTCGCGGGCATGCCCGCTCCCACAAGGGTTACGCGATCGTTGTGGGAGCGGGCATGCCCGCGAAAGGGCCGGTACAGGCAACAAAAATCTAAAGGATCAAGACATGACCAGCACCCAGCACACCGATGTGGTCCAACGCCAGTTCGGCGAACAGGCCAGTGCCTACCTCAGCAGCGCCGTGCACGCCCAGGGCAGCGAATTCGCCCTGCTGCAGGCCGAGCTGGCGGGGCAGGGTGCTGCCCGCGTGCTGGACCTGGGCTGCGGTGCCGGTCATGTCAGTTTCCACGTCGCCCCGCTGGTTGCTGAAGTGGTCGCCTACGACCTGTCGCAATCCATGCTCGACGTGGTCGCCAGCGCCGCCGCCGAGCGCGGCCTGGCCAATATCACTACCGAACGCGGCGCCGCCGAACGCTTGCCGTTCGCCGATGCCTCGTTCGACTTCGTGTTCAGCCGCTACTCGGCTCACCACTGGAGCGACCTGGGCCTGGCCCTGCGCGAGGTGCGCCGGGTGCTCAAGCCAGGTGGCGTGGCGGCGTTCATCGACGTGATGTCGCCGGGCAGCCCGCTGCTCGACACCTACCTGCAAACGGTCGAGGTGCTGCGCGACACCAGCCATGTGCGCGACTACTCCGCCGCCGAATGGCAGCGCCAGGTCAGCGAAGCCGGCCTGCATGTGCGCAGCCACACGCGCCAGCCACTGCGGCTGGAGTTCACCAGCTGGGTCGAACGCATGCGTACACCCGAGCCGATGCGCGTGGCCATCCGCCAATTGCAGCAAGCCATGGGCGAAGAAGTACGGCAGTATTACCAGATCGAGGCCGACGGCTCGTTCAGCACCGATGTGCTGGTGTTGTGGGCCGAGCGTTAAGCACTTTTCGGTGGGGCCCGTTTGGCCGCACCGCGTGAATGGATAGAGGAAAGCATGAGCAAGCAGATTCTGATTCTCCCAGGTGACGGTATCGGCCCGGAAATCATGGCCGAAGCGGTCAAGGTGCTGGAACTGGCCAACGACAAGTTCCAGCTCGGTTTCAGCCTGGAGCACGACGTGATCGGTGGCGCCGCCATCGACAAGCACGGCGTGCCGCTGGCCGACGAAACCCTGGCGCGTGCGCGCAAGGCCGATGCCGTGCTGCTGGGCGCCGTGGGCGGGCCAAAGTGGGACAAGATCGAGCGTGACATCCGCCCTGAGCGCGGCCTGCTGAAAATCCGTTCGCAGCTGGGCCTGTTCGCCAACCTGCGCCCGGCCATCCTCTACCCGCAACTGGCCGATGCCTCGTCGCTTAAGCCAGAGATCGTTTCCGGCCTGGATATCCTCATCGTCCGTGAGCTGACCGGTGGTATCTACTTCGGTGCCCCGCGTGGCCAGCGCGAGCTGGAAGGCGGCGAGCGCCAGGCCTACGACACCCTGCCGTACAGCGAAAGCGAAGTACGCCGCATTGCCCGTGTCGGCTTCGACATGGCCCGCGTGCGCGGCAAGAAGCTGTGCTCGGTCGACAAGGCCAACGTCCTGGCTTCCAGCCAGCTGTGGCGTGAAGTGGTCGAAGACGTGGCCAAGGACTACCCGGATGTGGAACTGAGCCACATGTACGTCGACAACGCCGCCATGCAGCTGGTGCGTGCACCCAAGCAGTTCGACGTGATGGTGACCGACAACATGTTCGGTGACATTCTGTCGGATGAAGCTTCCATGCTCACCGGTTCCATCGGCATGCTGCCTTCGGCGTCGCTGGATGCCGACAACAAGGGCATGTACGAGCCATGCCACGGCTCGGCACCGGACATCGCTGGCCTTGGTATCGCCAACCCGCTGGCGACCATCCTGTCGGTGTCGATGATGCTGCGTTACAGCTTTAATCAGTCGGCTGCCGCCGAGGCGATCGAGAAGGCCGTAAGCCTGGTTCTGGACCAGGGTTTGCGTACCGGCGACATCTTCTCGGAAGGTTGCCGTAAAGTGGGTACGCAGGAAATGGGCGACGCAGTAGTCGCAGCGCTGCGGAATCTGTAATCTCTCTGGCCCGCCACCCCAAATTCCCGGTGGCGGCCCACTTTTAGCGAAGGTGTAGTTGCGATGAAACGTGTAGGTCTGATCGGTTGGCGCGGTATGGTCGGTTCCGTGCTCATGCAGCGGATGCTGGAGGAGCAGGATTTCGACCTTATCGAGCCGGTGTTCTTTACCACCTCCAATGTTGGCGGCCAGGGCCCGAGCGTGGGCAAGGATACAGCGCCACTCAAGGACGCTTATTCGATTGAAGAACTCAAGACCCTCGACGTGATCCTGACCTGCCAGGGCGGCGACTACACCAACGAGGTCTTCCCCAAGCTGCGTGAAGCCGGCTGGCAGGGTTACTGGATCGACGCCGCCTCGTCCCTGCGCATGCAGGATGACGCGGTGATCATCCTCGACCCGGTCAACCGCAAGGTCATCGACCAGCAGCTGGACGCCGGTACCAAGAATTACATCGGCGGCAACTGCACCGTCAGCCTGATGCTGATGGGCCTGGGCGGCCTGTTCGAAGCCGGCCTGGTCGAGTGGATGAGCGCCATGACCTACCAGGCAGCATCGGGTGCCGGCGCGCAGAACATGCGCGAGCTGATCAAGCAGATGGGTGCCACCCACGCCGCCGTGGCCGATGACCTGGCCAACCCGGCCAGCGCCATCCTCGACATCGACCGCAAGGTTGCCGAGGCCATGCGCAGCGAAGCCTACCCGACCGAGAACTTCGGTGTACCGCTGGCAGGCAGCCTGATCCCGTGGATCGACAAGGAACTGCCGAACGGCCAGAGCCGCGAAGAGTGGAAGGCCCAGGCCGAAACCAACAAGATCCTCGGCCGCTTCAAGAGCCCGATCCCGGTGGACGGCATCTGCGTGCGCATCGGCGCCATGCGTTGCCACAGCCAGGCGCTGACCATCAAGCTGAACAAGGATGTGCCGATTGCCGATATCGAAGGCATGATCAGCCAGCACAATCCTTGGGTGAAGCTGGTGCCGAACCAGCGTGAAATCAGCATGCAGGAGCTGTCCCCGACCAAGGTCACCGGCACCCTGAACATCCCGGTTGGCCGCCTGCGCAAACTGAACATGGGTTCGCAGTACCTGGGCGCGTTTACCGTGGGCGACCAGCTGCTGTGGGGCGCCGCCGAACCGCTGCGCCGCATGCTGCGGATTCTGCTGGAGCGTTGATCGTTCTGGTTTGACTGAAAACCCGTGCTGGCGACAGCGCGGGTTTTTTTATGCCCGCGAACATTCCTCGGCATTTGCGCAAATCCCTGTGGGAGCGGGCGCGCCCGCGGTACAAACCGGAGACATCGTTTACATTCCAAACCGGGGACATGGTTTACAGGCTAATACGCATGATCAGGAGGTATCTGATCATGCCC
>NZ_JBIBGE010000052.1:0-28806 GCF_042956345.1 Pseudomonas sp. NPDC008258 | reverse complement strand
GCGCACGGAGGGTATAGGCCGAGTGATGCAGCGCAGCGAAGCCTTGTTCGAGGTTGAAGCCCGCGTCAGCGTAGCGGCAGGCGGGGGCATTATCGATGCGCGGTACGATGGCGTAGCGGATGGGCAGGATGGGGACGCGGGCGCTGCACGCCGGGCCGGAAGTGGCGCTGCTGACGGAGGCTTTAGTCATGGCGAGGCTCCTGGCTTTCGATCAATATCTGTAGTTCGCGAAGGCGGGCCTGTGGCGACGCTTCGAGGTTGGTGTAAATTTCGCCAGCCTGGTCATCGCTCATCAGGCGCATATGCCTGGCCATCAATCGAATGAACTGGCCTGTGACTTCCTCGTCCCGGAAATTGAGGGCTTTCAGTTGCGGCAGCAGGGTTTCAATCCATTCACGTACGTCCGCCAAGGTGCGGCCGGCATGGGAGCGCATGGCCAGAACCTCATGTGCCAACGCGAGCACAAAGTGGTCGTGCACACCCGCTTGCAGCCGCTCGAGTTCTTGTTCGCGCAGGGGCAAAGGCATGTCAGATTTCGAGCGGGCAGCAGTCGGCTTGTTGTCGTAGGTTTTCCATTCGTGGGCCGCCCCCCGGTTAACCCGCCATGCCAGCCGTGAAACCGGGCCCAGCCAGGTCTTGCGGTTATCGTCGTCCAGCGCGTTTACCCAGGCTGCAAGATGATCCGGTCTGAACTGGAAAGTGGCCGCGCCCTGATCAGGGAGTACGACTTGCGCCAGGCTGGTGAAATGGTCTGTCAGCGCTGTCAGACCAACTTCGGCATCAAGTGCAATGGCCCCACCCATAGGCATCCAGGTCCTGACTGCATGGGCCGCCAGCTCAGGTGCGCCTGATACGTCCACCAGCAAAGGCCCAGACTCGTATCGGTCATCCATGGCGCTTGTTTTCCATACCCATGCATGTTGAGTACGGCTGCTGACGTCATTTATGAGGTCGATAACCGATGGGGCATACGCAGGAACCAGTTCGCCCTCCTGAGGTATGGGGCGGTAGGCCGAGTATTCGATTACGCTGGTCACGAGCAGCAGAAACCGACAGTGATCGGCAAAGTGTTCGCTGCATTGGGGGCGAGCGGCTGTGGTGGTCATTGTCCCGGCCCTCTGATGCAGCGGCAATCAGGCAAAGGGCAGGTACCATCAGCGAGGCGACCACACAGCCGCTCGAGAGGCTTGCCAGGGACTGGTGCGCTACTCAGGGAAAACGGGTGGGACGTTCCGTCTGCCGCTTTGAGCAGCTGGCCATTGATGCGAATCGTCGGGCTGTCCAGCGTGATGCCTGTTTCGTCGATTCGAATGGAACCTCCTGGGCCCTGGAGCACTACTGCTTCCGATGTTCGAAGTTCATAAAGGCGAGTACGTCTGCGGATATCCCCTCGGGCTTCAAGCTCGGCATGGCCTTCGACCTGCTGCTCGAAGTTGCCTCCGATGCTGATGTGGTGATTGGCCGTGATCTGATCGTGGCGATGATTACCGATGGTTTCTACCCGGTCTTTCGCGACCCTGAGTGTCTGGTTCCGACCGACTTCGAGAAATGTGTCTTGGCCAATGATGATCCGCTCGTCATTGCCAACCGTCTCGTCGCGGTTGTGGCCGATGCTGATCGACTCGTCGTTGCCGACCTGTTCTTTGCGATCATTGCCAACCTGAGTGGTTTCATCATGGTTGACCACATTGTTCTGGTCTTTCTGTGCATGGATGAATACCTCCTCCTGGCCTAGCTCATCCTCGAAACGCAGCTCATTGAACCCATCACCTTTGTGGGTCTGGCTCTTGATGGTCATGCGGGTCTTGTGGTCGGGCAGGTCATACGGCGGTAACTGGTCACCGCAATAGGTGCGCCCGGTGATCATCGGCTGGTCCGGGTCGCCGTTCACGTAGTGGATGATCACGTCCTGGCCTATGCGCGGGATGGCCATCGAACCCCAACTGCCGCCTGCCCAGCCCTGGGATACGCGTACCCAGCAGGAACTGAATTCGTTGTCCTGGCTTTCGCGGTCCCAGGGGAAGCTGACCTTCACCCGGCCCCATTTGTCGCAATAGATTTCCTCGCCCGGCGGGCCGACCACGGTCGCCATGTGCGGGCCGTCGACGCGAGGCTTGTCCAGCGGGGCCGGGCGCCATTCCGTTCTGCCGGGGATCAAGTGTGCCGTCTGCTCATAGTGCGTGCCCCGGTCGACCCCAGCGGCTTCTTCTTGCAGGCTGGTGAACTGGCTGCCTTTGTGGGTAACTGCTTTAACCCGCCAATGGGTGTTGAGGTCGGCACGCGGGTGACCCGTCAGATTAAAGCTGAGCCCTGGTTGCAGGCGCACATCGTCACCTTGCACTTCGGCGATTCGTACATCGTGCCGTAGCCCGGTGATGCGGTTTTCGGTGAACGGCTTTCCCACGACATCACGCTTGTAGCGGCCGGGGTAATCGAAACACTCATAGTCCGTGGACTGGTGCTCAAGGAAGGGGCCGCAGGCCCTGTGCTCCTGGCGGTAGGCCGGGTGGGTGAAGGTGTAGTCACGCTGCACCTGGCGAGCGGTGCGCACTTGCTCGCTGTATTGCAGGCGGCGCAGGCAGGGGATTGGCTGGTCGCCCCCGCTGGTGGACTGGTACAGCACGGTGTCAGGGGTTGCAGGGGTGTCCTCTTCGCGGAAGCCCTCGTCTTCGTCCTCCGCCTTGATGGCCCCGTGGTTGATCAGCCCTAGTGATTGCAGGCGGTCGGTAATGATCAGCTTGTGCTGTTTTTCACTGTGCGCGAAGCGGTAGACAAAGCCTTCTTCCGCCGCCAGCCGTGCAATGAATGCAAAATCCGTTTCGCCCGCCTGAACGCAAAACTCGCGGACCTGATGGTTCATGCTGGCGCGCAGTTCGTACTGGACGATGCCCTGGCGTTTGAGCATCAGCTCAAGTATTTGCGGGACGGTTTTGTGTTGGAAGATACGCCAGTTGGAGCGCAGGTTGGCGCGGGCCAGCTGGGGCTCGACCAACGCGTGATAGTAGGTGCGGTAGAAGCCGCTTTCAGCCTGGCTGAAACGGCTGACCAGGCCGTGTACGTAACGTACCGGCCGTTCGTTATCCCATAGGGTGAACAGCACGGGCTGGTCGAGCAGGTGACCGAAGTCGACATCGTTTTCGAAACTGATCAGTTTCAGTTCCAGCGCGAAGGGCGTGCTGATGCCCTCCTTGAGTTCGAAAGACACCACTTCGAAGTGAGCTTTGCCAACCAGTGGCTGGAAGCTGAAACGCAAGTTTGATTGGCTGGGCATAATGCAGTCCTTTCCCCTTTCTGAAAAATGGAAAGCCCGGGGCGGGATCTGCCCGCCCGGAGCATTTCAATCAGTTCAGGCGGTGATTGGGCTGCGCCAATCGTCGGAACCGGCGGTTCCAGAGATTTGGTGATCCCAAGTGATTTTGCGGTAGGCCAAGGACACTTCAATCAACTGGGTGAAGTCAGCATTTTCCTTGTCTTGTGCGTGAGGCATTACGGTGTTGATTTTTACTATGGTTGCGTCTGTCAATTCGGTGGTAAAGAAGTGCTCCTGCTTTCCTTCTACCGAGGTGCGGTACCATTTGATCGTCACTTTGGCGAGCGTCTCGCCCGAAGCCAAGGCGTTGTACATCAGCGGTGTCGCTTTGTTGAGCGAGCTTGTAAATATGAATGGCTTATGCACGCGTTGCCCTGAAGGTTGTCCACTTTGCGGGTCGGTTGGGACTGTCACTTCATGTTTGATCTCCTGTACCAGAATCTCGTCTTCATGACCCTCGACAAAGACATTGCCGACCGAGTCGGACGTAAAAGCGTCCTTGGTGATGATGCCTTGGCTTGTACCTTCGATATGGATGTAAGCGGGTGTTGGCATGGCAGTTTCTCCTGCGTCCATGTGGATTAGCACGCGCACCACAGGTGGCGTGGCCATCGGAAACGATGGGCTTGTCAACAAGGCAGATGCCTTGCTAATTCGGTGAAATCGGTTTGTGCCTGCGGCACCCGTCTACTGCTGCAGAATGCCGTTGAGCGACTCCAGTACCTCGGTGGTAATCAGGTGCAAGCGGTAGCTGTAGATGCCGTAGGCCACTGCCATGGCGATGGCGGAAATCACCAACGGGCTCCACCAGGGCCATTGGCGGTTCATGCGGAAGTTGCGTGGGGCCACGTTGGTGTAGGGGTCGCAGAGTTCTTCCGGTACGGGGCCGCGAAGTTCGCGGATGATCCCGTGCAGTTGGTGAATCAGTGCAACGACGGTTTCTTCACCTTTCGGCGCCAGCGCGTACTTGCCCCTGAGGCCGAGGCAAAGCGCGAAGTACATGAACTCCAGCACGTCCTGATAGCGTTTGGGCTCCTGCATCAGGCGCGAGATCACGGTAAAGATCTTTTCCCCGCCCCAGGTTTCGTCGTGGAAAATGCTCAGCAAGGGTTCCTGGCTCCAGCAGCTGCTTTTCCCCCAGGGCCGCGCCATGACCGCTTCATCGATGAACAGGCACAGGCCGTAGGAGTAGGCCAGTAGCTGAGCGGGCTCGTAGCCGTGCTGGCGCATTTCTTCCTGTATGTTTTCAATCTGGATGCGTACTTGCTGGTGCACGTCCTTGATGTTTGGCAACTCGTCCAGCGTGCGCAGGCGAATGACCAGGCCGAACAGCGGTGTTGCGGCGTCCAGCATCAGGTTGGCGAAAGCGCCGCGCAGCTGGAATTGCGGGTCCGCTGCATACCCTTCTGCTTCGATCTGCTCTGCTTTGGCTTCTGCTCCGTCATCGCCTTGCTCTGCATTTTTTGGCGTTTGCTGTGCACGGTTGTCCTTCTCTTTGCCACGTTGAATCGAAGTCACCAGGGGCTCTTTGAGCTCGTCACCTTTATCGTCATCGTTTGCCATGCTCATTCACTCCTGATCGCCCAGAACTGCAGTTCAAGCCCCGGGAAGTCCCCTGCAACGTGGATACCGAAGCCATTTGCATTGGCCATGCACGCCCAGGCCGGGTCGCGCCGGTTCAGCTCGAAGTAGCTGAACCCTGCATGGAAGGGCAGGTCGCGGGGGGCCACCGGCAATGACAGCAGGGGGATGCCCGGCAGTTGCAGCGGCACCAGGTCGCTCAGCGACTCGAGTGAAGTGACCTTGGCTTTCTGGATGAACAACTGGCGCAGCGCCGACGGTGGCAGGTCGGCGCGCACGGCGAGAATGAAGTCGGCTTCGTCGATCAGACGGCGGTCTTCCAGCGTGGTTGTCATCACGCCGAATGCTTCGCCCTCCAGTGGCAGTGACACGGCGCGTGGTCGCAAGACGGTACTCAGGGCTCGCCGCAAGGTGACTTGCAGCGGTTTGAACGACGTGTGAAGCGCTGTGTGGTGATAGGCAGGGTAGTCCTGCGGCAGTCTGCTTTCGTCAGTGAAGGTGACAAACTCGCCACAGGCCTGGCTCATGCACAGGTACAGCTGCTCGGGGTGCGTTTGCGCCTGGCGAGCCAGGTGCTGGAAGCACGGCCACCACCGGTTCATGGCCTGTAGCAGGTTGAAGTCGCGAATGTCGGCGATGCCAGACTGGTTCGAGCCGCCGATGCGCGTGGCAAGGCCCCGTGCCCGTTCGCGCAGGGAGTTGGTGATTTCGTCAAGGAACCGTTGCAGGGCCGGCACTGCCCGTACTGACAGGCTGGTCGGGTAAAACGCTTCGTCCAGTTGCAGGCCGCCATCGGGGCGCTTTTCCAGGATGCGCGCCAGGGCCAGGCGGGTGAAAGCGCTGCTGTCTTCGGTCTGGCGTTTGAGCTGCAGGTTGGGTACGGCAAGGTCTACCCGGGTCAGGTCACCGTCGGCAGAATGGGTGTCCTTGATCTCCTGTGGCTGGGCGGTGTAGCGGAAGTTGGCGGCATTGTCGGGCCAGCTTACTTCGCGACCACCTTCGGTGCGCAGAGGCAGGCACAGGTACACCTCGCTTTCTTTGCTTGCGTCGTCGATTTCCAGCGGTGGTGGTGGCGGCAGGTCGGTGGGAATGTCGAACACCGTGCCGTCCGGCATGATGCCCCGCGCGCGGGTGATGGCGATTTTGCCCAGGCTCAGGTATTCATCGTTCAGCTGAAGTTCGCTGAAGCCGTAAAAGGCTGCATTGAGTCCGGCAAGGCGCTGGTGCAGGGCCGCTTCGCTGGCCCTGGCCGCCTGCTGGAAGTGCTGGGGTTTGACGTACAGGCCTTCAGGCCAGAGAACGGGGTTGCGTGAGCTCATGGGCGCTCCGTGTCAGCGAGAGTAAGCAGGAAGGGCAAAGGGTGGAGCGGTGCCATCAGTCTTCTTCCTTGAGCACGATGTGCGTGTCGTTGACCAGCACCGACAGCATGATCTGGCGGCCACGTGGCGGAATGCGCAGCACTTGTCGCCAGCTGGCGTTCTCATGGCCCCGGTAGTCGCCAACCACCGCCACGAAGCGGGTTTCGGCGTGGATGGGTTCGAACGGGATGTACTTGAACTGGCCGGGGCGCAGCAGGTAGTCGTCATCACGGATGTAGGAGCTGCGCAGTACCTTGGCCGGGTCATCGGCCAGCAGTTGGTACACGGTGTTACGCAACAGTGAGTCATCGCGCAGTTGCAGGATCTTGATGGCCATAGGGGTGGCGACCGGCTCTGCCGCTGGGGTTGCGGTGCGCGGCAAGGTCAGCACCACTGTCGGGTCGTCGTAGCTGCCGGGGGCGTTTTCTTCCAGGGGAGAGCGAGCCGGCTCGCTGTCGCTCTGTTCGTGCATCTCGACGGGGGACATGGCTGGAAACTGCGCTTGCAGGTATTCGAACAGTGTCCCGATCTTCTCGGTCAACGCATAAGGGTCGCCGGCACTTAAACTCACGGCGTAAGGGCTCGGCTCCAGGGCGGTTGGCACTTCTGTTGTTACCACAAGGCTGTTCGGGTTGCCGTTGAGGGTAGGGCTGGCATTGATGCTGAACGCGACTGCGGTTGGGTGATCCTTGGGCGGCCCGATGGGCAACGAGTGGTCCATGACGACCTGACTCATTCTGCTCAAGGAGGTGCAACCGGTAAGCCCGAGCACCGTCACCAGCAAGGGCGCGACCCACAACGGTTGGCGAATCATGGGCGTTCTCCAGCAATCAGCCGTTGCAACGGGTTTTCTGCCGATGGCCCTGCACCCTCTGCTGCATCCAGTGCGGCCAAGGGGTCGTTGCCCATGACGGGTTCGAAAACCGAGCAGATTTCGGCTGTTGGTTGAGGGCTTGAAGGGGCGGGGGGCCAAGGGTTGATGGGCTGTTCGGCTATCAGGCGGTCAAGTACCCCGTGGTCGGGGTTGAACAGGTCCTCCAGCGAACGCTCGCCGGCTTGATCCTGGGCGTACTGAACCCTTAGCCGATAAGCGCCGACCCGAAGCTGGTCGCCTTCAAGCAGGCGCCTGGGCGGGAGGGGCCCCAGGCTGGTAGCACTGTCATTCAGGTAGGTGCGATGGCAGTGGTCGATAACGCAAAAGCTGCCTTCGATCCAGCGGATCTCGCAGTGGATGGGCGCGATGGTCTGCTTGCGGTCGTTGAGCTGCCAGCTTGCCTGCCCGCTGCCGATGGTGCCGCCCTTGCAATCAAACCGGTGCCGGGTTGTGGCGTCATGCCGCAGCCGGGCGAGGTTGGTGATGCTCAAGGTCAACGTGCTCATGAACGCCCCCTGAACCGCACGACTGGGCTGATCTGGCCATGCCGGTCATCGATGAAGCTGGTCCAGCCCAGGTACGCGCCTTGGCTGCGGTGCAAGCAGAAAGGCGACAATGCGTTCTGCTTCAGGCGCAGTTCCAGGTCGTAGGCCAGCCCATCACGCAGCAGAAAGTCGATCAGCGCACGCAAACGCCCGAAGTTGATGCCGCTGGGCAGCAAATCCAGCAGCTGCGTCTGGTCAAGTTCACTGATTACGATGGTGAACTTGCTGCTGCGGGTGCGCGTGCGGCTGCCGACCATGAACGTGTTGCCCAGCTGGCCATTGGCGCGCCCCAGGCATAGCAGCTGGCTGGCCGCGGTGGTTACCGTGCGTGTCTCGAACTCGCGAATTTGTACATGCTTGAGGTCGAAGCAGTGCGCAATGATGCCGGCCACGGTGCCCGGCGCTCGGCTGCGGCTGGCGATGACCCCGGCAAAGCTGAGCAGCCGGCTCCAGGGCAGCGCCGTATCGCCTCGCAGTTGCTTGTCGTTGAGCCCCAGCAGAGCAAACACGTACTGCGAGAAACCGTCACTGGCCCCTGGCTGAAAGCGGATGTAGTAGCGGTATTTACGCCAGATGCGGTGTAACAGGCCAAGCAGGTAGTGGTTGAAAAAGTCGAAGAAGGCCGGCCGCACACCGATGCCCTGGGCATGTTCATAGGCCACCTGCTCAAGGTAATAGGTGGGCAGGGGCGAGTCGGTACCGTGCAACCCCAGGAACGTGGTAACGACCCGGTAACGCGCATCCTCATCGGGCATGCGTTGGGCTTTGTACACGTCCGAAACGGGGAAGGTCAGCCGTGGGTCGCACGCCAGGCGCACGCGCAACCGTGTGGCCTCGCCCGGCCAACGTGGTTCCAGATTATCGCCATGCAGCCCGTGCAACCGTTCCAGCAACTGGAAGAAGTTGTACTGGTGCGCCTCGGCAAGCAGCCTGTCGGCTAGATCAGCGGTTGTTTGCCGGTCTGTATTGGCCATGTGTAGTGCTCGTTGTTGGTGGTGTTGATCACTTCCAGCTGGTGGAAGGAATTGGTGCTGGCGTACAGGGCGAAGAAGTGGGCAAGCACGCTGCCGAACAGGTACAGGTCGCCTTCGCAGAGGAAGGCGGCCTGGTCCAGCTTCAGCCGGGTGTGCAGGCCGCGAATGGGTTGCCCCTTGATCAGCCAGTCCATGGGCTGTGTCTGAATGTCGCGGATGCCGTCCAGGCGCTTGCCTGTGGTACGGGCCTGCTGGATGTCGTGCAGGGCAACGAAGTCGTAGGCGCGGATCACTGCTTTCAGCGGCTCGACCGAGAGCAGCGACAAGTAGTTGAGCGACATGTTGGATACCAGTGCCCACTGCAACTGGCCGTCCAGCACCGGCCGACAGGGGCGGGTGGGCTTGCAGATATTGGTGTAGGTAGCCAGAGGGGGGGTAAGCTCGGTACGGGCATTGATGTCACCGACCCCCAGCGCCAGTGGCAGGTCGCGATTGGTGCAGGTCAGGTCGATGGACGCGGTTTCCAGTTCACCGATGTAACTGTTGGCATCGGCACGGACAAACGCGATGCGGTGGTTCACGCCGTCGCCGCGTAGGCACTCCTCTAGCTGGCAGCGGTAGTACAGCGCCGTGCGCCCCTGGAGGTGCTCGATTTCGTGGGCGAACGATTCGAAGGGGCGGAAGGTTCGCAGGTGCTCGCCGGCGTTCCCGTCTGTCGTCGTTCGGGTACTGACGACATGGTCGACACTGAAAATTTCGTAAGCAAAGGGCTCTGTGCCCTTGGGCTTGAGCGGGGCCAGCGCCTGCTCGCTGGACAGGTCGATGGGTTCGGCACTGTGCTGGAACAGATTGACTGCAGGCGTGCAGAACAGGCTGAAATCTGCTTTGCCGACCCGAAGCGTGTGGGGTAACTGGCGCGTGAAGTGAAACTCCAGGGTTACTTGCTGGCTGTGTTGTGCTGGCCAGGTTCTATCCAGCCCGGTCACGCTGAAGAAATGGAAACGCCGTGGGAAAACGAAGTACTCCTGCAGGATTCTGTAGCCGTCAAAAACGTTTTGCGGGTAAGGCAGCAAGGCGTCGTCGGGGCTGAACCCCGCAAAGGCGATGCTGCTGGCCGGCAGCCGACGCACTTCGCCATTGATGGTCACGCTGATGTGCTTCAGGTATTGAGAAACCCACAGGTACAGCGTGCGGGCGGTCAGGGTATCGCCGCTGAGGTAGAAGTCGATGCTGGAACAGCCCACGCTGTTCAACGGCCGGTCCACCAGTGTGGTCAGGTTGACACTGATCACAGAGCTGTCGAGTGTCTGGGTAGCGCCCACAGTGGCGATTTCAAACGGATGAATGTTCACCGCAGTGCAGGTACGGAACTCGCAGGCGACACCGTCCACCGGTTTCGAGAACAACCTTGATCCTTTCGGGATGTGCTGTGACTGGCTGAGCGACTGCTTGATCGGTGTGAACTGAATGATTGTTGCGCTGGGCAGGGGGCGCAGGTAGTTCGGCCATAGCAGTTGCAGCATGGGGTGGGTCAGCTCTGGCAGGTCGTCTTCCAGCTTGAGCCGAAGCTTGGCAGTGAGGAATGCAAAGGCTTCCATCAAGCGTTCGACATCGGGGTCGCTGGCACCCTTGCCGAGGAACCGGGCAAGTTGCGGGTTGTCCTTGGCAAAGTCGTTCCCCAGTTCGTGCAGGTAGCGCAGTTCTTCGCTGAAACGGTCTTTCAGTGACATGGGTCACCTCACTCGGGTGTAGCGGTTGTGCCCGTTGACCAGCAGTTCGAGCTGCAACTGTTCTGCGTGGTTGTTGACCAATACCTGGCAATCGAGCCTGAAATGCAGCTCCAGTGGGGCATGGGCGTCGGGCACGGCCTTGAGCGTGCGTATCTGTATGCGCGGCTCGAAGTGCTGGAGCGTGCGTCGGATGTCGGCGCTTACCTGCACAAGCAGGTCGCCGCTGTTCACGTCATGCCCGTTGAAGTCACGCAGGCCCAGCTCGGGGCTGCTCTGGGAGCAGCCCTGGCGCGCGTTCAGCAGCGTTTCGAGGTGGCGCTTGATGGCGGCGAACGTGTGGGTGGCGCTCTCCTGTCGGGATGCCTCCCGGCGTGTGCACTGATCCACCGACAAGCGATCAAAAAGACCACTCATTGCGTATCGAGCCGCCCGACCAGGGAAATCTCGAAGTTCGCGCCCATGTATTTGAAATGCGGGCGTACCGCCAGCGAGACCTGGTACCAGCCCGGGTCACCGGCAACATCCGAGACTTCGATAGTGGCGGAACGCAGCGGTCGGCGGCTGCGAACATCGGCGGACGGGTTCTCCTGGTCGGCAACGTACTGCTTGATCCACTTGTTCAGCTCTGACTCAAGGTCACGCCGTTCCTTCCAGCTGCCGATCTGCTCGCGTTGCAGCACCTTGATGTAGTGGGCCAGCCGGTTGACGATGAACAGGTAGGGCAGTTGGGTACCCAGCTTGTAGTTGGTTTGTGCTTGCAGCCCTTCTGGCGTTTTGGGGAAGTTTTTCGGCTTTTGCACCGAGTTGGCCGAGAAAAACGCCGCGTTGTCGCTGTCTTTGCGCATGGTCAGGGCAATGAAGCCCTCTTCGGCCAGTTCGAATTCCTTGCGGTCGGAAATCAGCACCTCGGTAGGTATCTTGGCCTGCAACTGGCCGAGGGATTCGTACAGGTGAACCGGCAGGTCTTCGACGGCACCGCCCGATTGCGGGCCGATGATGTTCGGGCACCAGCGATAGCGGGCGAAGCTGTCGTTGATGCAGCTGGCCAGCAGGAACGCGGAGTTGCCCCACAGGTAGTTGTCGTGGCGCCCGGCGATGTCTTCGTCGTAGTTGAAGCTTTCGATCGGTTTTTCCTGGGGGTGATAGGCGGAGCGGAGCATGAAGCGTGGCCCGGTCAGGGCGACGTGACGGGCGTCCTCACTTTCCCGGAAAGCTCGCCACTTGGCGTGTCGCGGGCCGGCGAAGAGGTCTTTTATCTCCTTGAGGTTTGGCAACTCCTCGAAGCTGCTCACATTGAAGAACTCGTGTGACGGTGCGGCCAGGAACGGTGCATGGGACATGGCGCCCACCGAGGCCATGTAGCTCAGCAACTTGATGTCGGGTGATGAGGGGCCGAAGTTGTAGTTGCCCACCATGGCCGCCACAGGTTCCCCGCCGAACTGGCCGTAACCTGCGGTGTAAACATGCTTGTAGATACCGCTGCAGGTAATGTCTGCGGCATTCTCGAAGTCGTCCAGCAAGTCTTCTTTGCTGGCATGTAACACTTCGAGCTTGATGTTCTCCCTGAAGTCCGTGCGGTCAACCAGAAGCTTCAGGCTACGCCATGCAGACTCCAGCTGCTGGAACTCGGGCTGATGAAGAATGGCATCCATCTGTTTGCCGAGTACCCGGTCAACTTCCGCAATCATCTGGTCAACCCGGTGCTTGTTGATCAGTTGGTCCGGGTCATTGCTCTTGAGGATTTCGGCGATGAAGGCAGATACGCCCTGCCGGGCAACCTGGTAGCCTTCTTGTGCCGGTACCAGTTTGGTTTCTGCCATGATCTGGTCGAGCAGGGTGGCATTGCCCAACGTGTCGGTGGTTGTGTCTGGGGTGGCGGTGGTGGTGCTTGGCTTAGGCATGGGGGCGCTCCGTTGTCTCAGTCTTTTTCGGGTGCCTCAAGCACCAGGTCCAGTTCTTGGGCAAGCTGTTTACGGGCCTGCTCGTTGTTCAGCAGGTGCTGCAACTGCTTGCGAAAGGCCGGGACATTGCCTAGCGGGCCCTTCAGGGCAACCAGCGCTTCGCGCAGCTCCAGCAGCTTGTTCAGCTCGGGCACCTGGCGCGCGATACGGTCCGGCCCGAAGTCGTTGATCGAGCTGAACTGCAGATGTACAGCCAGCTCGCCATCCGGTGCCGCGCTGAGCATGGACGGCACAGATACTTCCAGGCTGACGTTGGCGTCGTTCAACACGCTGTTGAAGCTGTGCTTGTCGATGCGCATGGCCTGGCGGTCCTCAAGCGCACGGTTGTCATCCAGGCCGAAGTCGCCCAGCACCAGCATCTTGTGGGGTAGCTCGACCTCGGCCTGCTCGTCGCTCGTAGCGGGGACATACTTGATATTGACGCGCTCTTTAGGCGCGACGGAACCCGTGTTCTTGGACATCAGTACGTAACTCCCTGTTGGCTTGTAGGATGTTTAACCGTAAGTTTGTTTAATGTTGTACGGGATGTTGTAGGAAACTTCCTACGTATCTTAACTGGGTCGGATTAGTTGTCCTTCCGCTATAAAAACCATGCATTGGAAAGCATTCTTAGGTCGAGGAATAAGATGTAAGTAAATATTTGTTTGTGTGCGCTCGCTACTCTGTACTAGGCTTTTTCCAGTTTTGTTCGGATGGGTCGCGTACGTATGTGCTTATTGGTGCGTGCATGTAGGAAAAGTGCATGCAGCTATATAGGGCGTTTGTACTATTTCAGAGAGTAAATTCAGCATGATTAACCGCTGTGCATATGGCGCCGGCCTCTCGCTGCTGTTTTGTCTGCAGCCGGTGTTTGCAAGCCCTACGCGGGACTGCCCCCGGATCGTGTCCAACGTCGAACGGCTGGCCTGTTTCGATCAGGCGGCGGGCACCCCGGCGTACACGGCAAAACGGCAGTGGTCTGCACCGGAGCAGCAGGCACCCAGTGTGTTGCGCGTAATGGCAAATGAGGCTGCACGGGCAGCGGATGACCTGTCGTTTCGCATGGGGGGGCGGGGCCCTGAGGGTGCAGGTGCACCAGAGCTTGTAATTTCGGCGCCCGCCATCGCTTCAGGCGATGAACGCAGTTACCTGGCGATCAGTTGCATCCAGGCCATTTCCCGGCTGCAACTGATTGCCCGTCGGCCGATCGAGGCGGGTTGGGTCAAGGTAAGGCTGATCGGGGAGGGTTGGTCTACCCGCGACACGCCCTGGCAGGTGATGGAGAACGGACAGGTGCTCGATGCCGGGCGGGGCCTGCCGGCAATCGAGCAGATCAGGAAGCTGATAGGTGCCCAGCGCATCAAGGTTGTCAGTGACCACGTCGAGTTCAACGGGCTAACATTCGATGCTCAAGGCCTGGACCCCTTGATCAGCCAGGCGCGAAGCACATGTCGGTGGTAGCGCAGCAACCAGGCAGCGAGATCACCCGGTTGCTCGCGCCCATTGATCCGGGGGTGCCGGCTGGCCTGTTCGATATCGAGGACGAAACCTACCAGGCCATCGACCAGGAGATGGTCAAGCTGGGCGGGTTGCAGGAAGCCTCGATCGACTGGGTCTACATCGAAGAGGCTTCCCGTCAGTACCTGAGCCAGCAATGCAAGCACTTGCGAATCGTTGCGCACCTGAGTGCCGCGTGGTTGCGCAGTGGCTGCTGGGAGCGCTGGGGATGCACCTTGGCGCTGCTGGCCGGCATGATAGAGCGCTACTGGGAACCCGCTCACCCAAAACCTGGGCCCAAAGGTTTTTTGGGCAAGCGCAAGCTGGTGGGCCTGGTGATCAACCGCCTTGCAGACGCGCTGCCACGTCTTGATCGGTTCACTTACACCCCGACCCATGCCGCTGCAGCGCAGGCCGCGTTGAGCCACCTGCAACAACAGGAGGTGGCACACCTGGAGGTGGCTGTTCTCGATGAACTGGGCAGCCAGCTACGTAAACACACCGAACTTGCCAGCGGGGTCGGTGAGGCTGACGAGCCCGAAGCACCGACGGCGAACGTCAAGCCTGCGCCACTCGCCGATGTCATCGCCACGCCCATACCGCGCGTGTCGTTGGGCAATGAGCGTGAGACACGGCGGGCCGTGCTCGCCATGGCCGAGCTGGTCAACCAGCAGGACCCTTACGACCCTACTGGCTATCAACTTCGGCGTTTTGGTTTGTGGGCGCACATCCAGGTGGCTCCGCAAGCCAGGCATGGCAACCGCACTGAATTGATGGCAGTCCCGCTGGATATCACGCGGGTCTACGAAGAAGCCATTGCCAGTACGGCGATTGACCCCGCGTTGCTTCAGCGCATTGAAAAGAGCGTGACCGCCTGCCCCTACTGGATTCGTGGCAGCTTTCTGGCTGCGAGCGTCGCCGCGCGGCTGGCGATGAACGAGGTGGCCGAAGCCATCCGTAGCGCAACCGCCCGCTTTGTGCAGCGCATGCCTGCACTGCAGCAGCTGTGCTTCAGTGACGGCATGGTGTTTGTCGACGACCAATGCCTGGCCTGGCTCAAGGGCTCGCAAGGGCCTGTTGGCCAAGGCGCAAGCACCCAGGAGTTCGGCGGCTTGCGCGAGGAGCTGGTCAGCCAGCTTGAGAGTGGCGGCGTGGAGCCCGTGTTGTTAAGGCTGCAAGCACTGCAAGCAGACTTTCGCGCCCCGCGCGAGCGCTGCCATACCACCGTGATCGCAGCTGATTTGCTGGCCGCCCGCGGCGTGTCCTGGCTGGCCCAGGACTTGTGCGCCAGCGTTGCCCGAACCATGCAGCAAACCGCCGCCAGCGCGTGGGAGCCGGAGGTATTCCAGCGGCTTCAGCACTATGCAGCAGCACCAACGCTGGCAGACCCACACAAGGACCAGGAACCTCGATGAATCAAATAAGCACGCAATTGAAACAATGGGGCTTGCCGTGGTTAACACGCATTGGCCGGGCCCTGCCGCTGCTGCTCGGCTTGGCCGCGGTGCTGATGCTGGTTGCCATCTGGTTGCTTGGCCCGCAATGGACGTGGCATGAGCATCAGCCACTGGCAACGGTGGCGCACCGCAGTGTTGCAAGCCTGGTGTTGGTGCTGGTGCCGGTTTTATGCTGGCTGGTGGTACTGCGCACACGTTTTCGCCGCTTGCAAACGGAGCGTCGGCAGGTACTGGCAGCCGAACAGGATCGTACACTTCCATTGGTACAGGCGCAGGAGCAGGCGCTGACCCAGGCACTCGACCGCTACCTTGATAATGCGGGCGGGCGGCGTGCGTTGTACCGGCTGCCCTGGTATTTGGTACTGGGAGACGAGCAGGCGGGCAAAACCAGTTTCATCGACCGCACCGATCAGCGTTTTACCCTGACGCGCATCGAGCAGGTCCAGGCCCGGGGCCGGCAGGCTGAAGCATTGGCCTACCCGGTGGGTTGGTGGGTTTGCGACGATGCCGTGATCATCGACCCGCCTGGTGTCTTCATCAGCCAGAAACCACCTGCGGGCTCGGCGGCCAACGACCCCTCCGAGCATGAACGCGCCGCACCGCCTGGTGCGCAAGCCAGGTTGTGGGGGCATTTGTTGGGCTGGCTGCTGCGCAACCGAAGCCGGCGGGCGCTCAATGGTCTGTTGCTGGTTGTCGACCTCCCGGCGCTGCTGCATGGCACGCCTGAACAGCGCGTTGCACTGGCCCATGGGTTGCGCACACGCCTGTACGAAGTAAGCAGTCAGCTGGGTTCGCGCTTGCCGCTTTATGTGGTGTTGACCAAGTTCGACCTGCTGGACGGCTTCGACCAGCTTTACGGCAAGCTGTCGGTGGCCAAGCGTGAAAACCTGCTGGGGTTTACCTTCAAGCTGGATGCCGTGGACACATTCGACGCCTGGCTGGATGAGTACGACGCGCACTACGGCCGGTTTCTCGCCACATTGGAAGAGCAGGTTATCGAACGGCTGGATGTGCTGCTTACGGCAGCACCTTGCGGGCGCCTGTTTTCGCTGTATGCACAGTTGGTCGGGTTACGCCCCATCTTGCTGGCATTTCTGCGTGAAACCTTGGCAAGTGACCGTTTCACCACGCCAGCGTTGGTACGCGGCGTGTATTGGTCGTCAGTGCTGCAGCAAGGCGAGATGCGCAATGCATTTGTCCGCGAAGCGGCACAGCCCTACAAGACGAAACTGCCCTTGCGTGAAGGCAAGGTGCAAGGCAAGGCGATGGTTTACTTCATCCAGCAGGCCCTGAGGCGGGTTGTCTACAAGGAAGCCGGCCTGGCGGGCGACAACGTTCGGGTGGCGCGCAGCAAGCGCCAACTGTTGTGGGTTGGTTCGGGCGTAGGCCTCCTGGCCTTCAGTGTCGCCATTGCCAGCTGGCAACGCTACTTCGAGGTCAACGGCACGAAGGCGGCCAGTGTACTCGCCAGAAGCCAGGAGTACAGCCGCCACGAAGTGGATCAGCGGCTCGATCCGACCGGGCGCAACCTGCTTGTACCATTGGACCAGATCCGCGATGCGGTGGCGGTTTTTGGCGACTATCGTGCGGCATGGCCGGGTGTTGCCGATTTCGGCCTGTATCAAGGCCGCAACATTGGTCCGCAGGTTGATGAGGCTTACCTGAACTTGCTGTCCCGGCGTTTTCTGCCGGCCTTGGCCAGCGGCGTGATCGATGCCATGACCGCAGCACCCACTGGTAGTGAGCAACAAATGGCCGCGCTCAGGGTTTACCGGATGCTCGAAGACCGCCATAGCCGTCGACCTGAGTGGATCGAGGACTGGATGGCCCGTTATTGGCAGCGTGCCTTTCCTGGCCAGGGGCAGCTGCAGCGTAACCTGATGCAGCACTTGAAGTACGCCTTGGCCTATGCCGATACCGACTTGCCGCAGTACCGCCAGCGGGTCGGAGCAGTGCAGCAGGCATTGCGCACACTGCCTTTGCCACAGCGGGTCTACGCAGGGTTGAAACAACAGGCCCACGAGCAGTTGCATGCCGGCATGGACCTGCGTCACCAGGTGGGGCCGGCATTCGATATCGTGTACCAGTCGTCCCCCGATGCCAGGCAAGGGGAGGAAGACTTGGTGTTGCCCACCGTGCTGACCGCCAAAGGTTTCAGGGAGTACTTCGAGCCGCGCAGCCAGCGGTTTGCCGAAATGGCGATGGTCGATCAGTGGGCATTGGGGGAGCGCAGGCAACTCGATTATTCAGACGTTGACCGGAATGCGCTGACCGAACAGCTGCATGACATTTACAGCGCCGATTACATCGATAGCTGGCGTCGTGCCTTGAACGCCTTCACGGTGGCTGACTTCCGTGACCTGGACCACGGTGTCACGGTCCTGGAACAACTGACCGGGCCTGCAGCCCCCTTGCAACGGCTGCTGGTGACAATCAGGGACAACACCCTGCTTGCTTTACCGGCAGGTGTTGAAGCACTGCGTGATGCAAATGCGCAGCGGCCAGCAACAGACAAGCCCGATCAACTGCAAGCGTTAGCCATTCAGCGAGCATTTGCAGGCCTGGGTGGCATGCTGCAGGCGGCAGGTGAAAAGCCCAGCTATTACGATGAAACACTGGGTGCGATAGCGGCTGTGCTGGGTTATACCAAGGCCATTCAGGACAGCCCGGACCGTGGCAAGGCCGCATTGCAGGCTGTGCATCAGCGCTTTTCGATGACCGGGCAGGACCCGATCAGCACCCTGCAACGTGTTGCCGCAGGGTTGCCGGAGCCACTTGACCAGCATGTCAGAAAGCTCGCCGACCAGACTGCCCAAGTGCTGAACGTTGAAGCACTGCGTGAACTGGAGCGGCGCTGGGACACTGAGGTGTATAGCTTCTTCCAGCAGCGCCTGGCAGGCCGTTACCCCTTTGTAGTGAGGGCCCCTGATGCTTCACTGGACGACTTCGAGGCGTTTTTTGGGCCGAAAGGGCGACTGCAGCAATTCAATGATCAATACCTCGAGGTCTTCCTCAAGGAAAACCTCGAGGCTTTGCAGTCTGGTCAGCACGGGCAATCCTTGATACGCGCCGATGTGATCGAGCAACTCGAGCTGGCGGACCGCATCCGCGAGACCTTCTTCGATCAACGCGGCAAGCTGACTGTGCAGTTCAGCATCGAGCCGCTGGGGCTCAGTGCGAACCAGCGTACCAGCCTGCTGGACCTGGATGGGCAGTTGATTTCCTACACTCATGGGCCCAGTCAAATCACCGGAATTGTCTGGCCCAATACATTGGGGCCGCAGGTGCGCAGCAACCTGACTTTACTCAGGCAGAACGGTAATAGCAGCAGCCTGGAATACCGCGGCCCCTGGTCGATGTTCCGCCTGCTCAGCCGAGGCGCGCTCAATGGGCGAACCGCTACCAGCGTGGACCTCAGCTTCAGGACTGGAGATGGTGTGATGCGTTATCGGCTGAATGCTGAAAAGGCCTTTAACCCTATTACCCAGCAACCCTTCAAGGGTTTCCGCTTGCCGCGAGGGTTGTTGCAACAGTCGCCCACGGTGGCGCAGGTGGAGCAACCGTATTAGCAATCGTTGGGTTTTGCGCGGCTGATCCGCTCAATGCCTTACCGGCGAGATACCCAAATGTCATCCCTGGCCCAAGCGTAATACCACCGCTCGGATAGTACCCACCCATCACGCTGTGCATGTCGTTACCCACCGCAAACAGCCCGGGTATCGGCTGCCCCGCGTGGTCCAGCACACGGGCCGAGGCGTCGGTGCCCAGGCCGGCGAAGGTGCCAAGGCTGCCCGGCAGCAGTTTCACCGCGTAAAACGGCCCCTTCAGCAATGGCCGAAGCGACGGGTTGGGCGCCTGCTGCGGTTCGCCCTGGGCGCGGTTGTAGGCTGACGCGCCACGCTGGAAGGCCGGGTCTTCACCCAGGGCCGCATGCTGGTTGAAGCCTGCCACCGTACGCTGCAACTGCTCGACGTCTATGCCGCAACGTTGCGCCAGTTGTGCCAGGGTGGCGCCGCTGTGCAGGTAGCCCCGACGCTGGTAATAGCGGGTGGGGAAGGGGAACGGCTTGGCCCAGCCGATGCCGTAGCGCCGTTGCGCGGCGTGGTCGCAGATCAGCCAGGCTTCAGGTGCCTGGCCTTGCGGTGTGGCGGCGAACAGTGCGTTCATGAAGTCATGGTAGCAATCGGCTTCGTTGACGAAGCGTTGGCCATTGCGGCGTACAGCGATGAAGCCCGGTTTGGCACGGTCGATCAGGTGCGGGAAATGGCCGAAGCTGCCATCACCACGGGGTACCCGTGATACCGGTGCCCAGGCACCGGGCTGCGCCAGCGCAGTGCTGACCACACCACCGGCCTGTTCACCCAGGCGCAGGCCGTCACCGCTGTTCTCCTTGGGCGCAGCAGAGTAATGCTGGTTGCCATCAGGCGCATGCGGCATCAATTGCGCGATGCGATGGCGGTCATGTGGGAAGCCACCACAGGCCAGCACCACGCCACGGCGTGCATGGATCACCTGGCCATCGGCAAACAGCGCGCCGCTGACCCGGCCTTCACCCAACAGGCGGCAGGCCGGTTTGTCGGTCAGCAGTGTCACGCCCAGGTCCAGCGCACTGCGTAGCAGGCGTGCCACCAGTGCATTGCCATTGACCAGTTGCAACCCCCGGCGGTGCAGCAGCAGGTCGCGGCCGTGACGCAGCAGGCGCTTGCCAACGTGCAGCGCCGCCTTGGCCGAGCGGGTGGCATTGAAGAAGGCCGCCATGTCGGGGCCGCCGGCAATGCCCATGCCGGCCAGGCTGACAATGTCCAGCGGCGGCCGCAGCTTGTGCAGCCAAGGCCCGAGCAGGCGCCCGTCGTACGGCAGGGCGCACAGCGAACGGCCGCCACAAGCGCTGCCGTCGCCGTCGCGCATGTCGGGCATGCGGCTGCCAGACTGGAACTGCACGGCAGTGTGCTGCTGGAAGAACGCCACCATCTCCGGGCCATGGCGCAGGAATGCATGTTGGCGCGGGCCCAGCTCACTGGCGTGGGTTTGCGCCCGCAGGTAACGCTCCGGGGCATCGTCGGTTTCGAGGATGCCTTCGGCAATGGCCAACGGGTTGCGCGGTATCCACAACCAGCCCCCCGACCAGGCGCTGGTGCCGCCCAGCTGGCTGGCTTTTTCCGCGACGATCACGTGCAGGCCGTTATGCGCGGCGGTTACGGCGGCAGCCAGGCCAGAGGCACCGGAGCCGATGACGAGTACGTCACATTCGAGGGGTTGCATCAAAAGGGTTCCGCTCAGGCGTTGGTAGAAGGTGGCGCAATCTTTACTTCAGGGGCGAGAAACCGGTAGGCCGCATCAACCGCGATTGCAGGCGCACAACGGCTCCCAACTCGCGATTACGCTGCGAGAACGCTGCCCAGCGTGGGTCTGCTGCCATGGCGGCGCGCCGTGCCATGCGGTCGTCGAGGCTGGCGTAGCCCCAGATGTGCACCACCTGGTTGACGTCACCGAATTCACTGGTGAAAAAGCCCACCAGGTTACCCAGGTGTTCGCGTTGCACTTCCAGCGCGTGGCTTTGGTACAAGGCCAGCCAGTCGGCCATTTTCAGCGGGTCGAGGGTGTAGGTTCTCAGTTCGTAGTACATGCTGGGGTCTCCGTGTGGGTAGTTGGCGCCTTAAGGCGCGTGGTGATGTGGTTGGCCGCAAGCCAGCCGAAGGTGAGGGCAGGGCCCAGGGTGATGCCAGGGCCGGGGTAGGTGCCTTTCATCAGTGAGTTCATGTCGTTGCCGACCGCATACAGCCCGGTAATGGGCTGGCCGTCGCGGTTCAGCACGTTTGCATCGGCGTTGGTCACCAGGCCGCGGGCCGAGCCGAGGTCGCCGGTGTGTAGGCGGATGGCGTAGTACGGCCCGGTTGCCAGTGGCGCCAGGCAGGGATTGGGCGTGTGTTGCGGGTCGCCCATGTAGCGGTTGTAGCTGTTGCCGCCCTTGCCGTATGCGCGGTCGATGCCGTTGCGGGCACCGGCGTTGTACTGCTCCAGGGTTTGCCCGAACACCTGTGGGTCGACGCCGATGGCTTGGGCCAGGGCCTGCGGCGTTGCGGCCTGGTGCAAGTAGCCGGCGTCGATCAGTGCCTGGTTATTCACCGGCTTGGGCCGTGCCAGGCCCAGGCCGTAGCGGTTCATGGCCTCGGCATCGCAGACCAGCCAGCAACTGGACAGGCCTTTGGCGAGCATGGTCTGCACAAAGTGGTGGTAAGAGTCGGACTCGTTGACGAAGCGTTGCCCGGCCGGGTCCACCGCAATCACGCCTGGCTTGGCACGGTCGGTGACCAGGTGCGGGAAGCGCTCGCGCTCACCACCGGCATGGCGCAGTTGCGAAACCGGCGCCCAGAAGAAATTGGCCGCCAACCCTTCGCCCTGGGCGGCAGCCACGGCTTGGCCAAGGCGCAGGGCTGCGCCGTCGTTGCTGGCGGGCGACATGGTCAAGTGCGTAGCGGCCGCGTTGGGGCGGTAGCTTGCGGCAAGGGCTCCGGCTGCGAAACCGCCCATGGCACACACCACCCCACCACGGGCCAGCACCTGTTCGCGACGGCCTTCGCGCTGCACTACCACGCCCTTGACCACACCCCGTTCAACGATCAGCTCCAGCGCTTCACTGCGCAACCACAGCTGTGTGTCGTGGGCGAAGGCGCTGGTAGCCAGTCGGGCGATCAGTGCGTTGCCGGTAGTTAGCCGGGTGCCACGTGGGTGTTGCAGGCGGTCGCGGGCGTAACGTGCCATCAGCTTCAGGCAGTGCCACAGCGATCGGGGCGAGCGGCGGATGCTGAGAAAATGCTGGATATCCACGCGGTTGACCATCATGCCGCCGAACAGCAGCATGCCGGGCGGTGGCATTTGCAGGTCCTTGAAGCGTTGCCCGAGGTGCTTGCCGTCGTACTCGACCATTTCCAGTGCTCGGCCGAACTGCGTGGCACCAGGTGCATCCGGGTAATAGTCCGGTGAGTGCGGGCGCAGGGCGTAGCGCAGCTCGGTATGCTGCTCCAGCCAGCGCAGCGCCTGCGGGCCGTGCTCGATGAAGGCATCGACCAGTGCGGGCTCGTAGCCTTCGCCGATCACATGCCTGAGGTAGGTGCGCATGGCCTCAGGCGAGTCCTTGGCCCCGGCAGCCCGGGCCTGATCGGTGCCGTACAGCCAAACCGCACCGCCGGAAATCGCCGATGTGCCACCGAAACGGTCGGCCTTTTCCACCACCAGCACCTTCAGCCCCCGGCACGCCGCCGTGGCCGCCGTGGCAAAACCTGCGGCACCACTGCCCAGCACAACCACGTCAAAAGCGTGTCGTGTATGTTCGATCGCGGCCATGGCTTCAGATCTCCAGCGGCGTAACGCCCATGAACGCACCGAGGTGGCCGAGTTGGGCAAAGGCCATTTCCGGGCCGGTCTGGATCGCGCAGCCAACCTGTCGAGCCCGGTTCAACAGCGGGGTGATCTCGGGCGAGGTGACCACGTCGGCGACCAGGGTGTCGGGCTGCAAGGTCGCCAGCAGCGCGGCAGACAGTGGCAGCTCTTGGCTTGCTCCCATGCCCACCGGTGAAGCGTTGGCCACCAGGTCGAAATCTTCCAGCCCACTGAACTGCGTGTTGATGGCAAGTGCGGGGAAGGCATTGCCCAGCAGTTCGCATACAGCACCCAAGCGCGCCGCACTGGGGTCATGCAGGGTGATGCTGGCAATGCCGGCCTCGCCCAGTGCATGGCTGATGGCACTGCCGACACCGCCGCAACCGATCACCAAGGCCCGTTTGCCAGCAGGCGCGAAGCCATGTTTGCGTGCAGCGCCAAGAAAGCCGGCACCATCCACGTTGTCGCCCAGCAGGCGCCCACCGGGCTCGCGGCGAATCACATTGACCGAACCCAGGGCGGCCGCACGGTCGCTCAGGCTGTCCACGCGGCTGGCCATGGCCTGTTTGTAAGGTACGGTAACCACGCAGCCGCGCAGGTTCTGCCAACCGCGCAAGCTGTCGGCAAAGCTGTCCAGCGCTGCTTCATGCAGGTCGATCGGCAGCATGGCAACGTTGCAATGGTTGTTGGCGAACCAGGTGTTGAAATTCTCGGGAGACTTAACCTGGGAAATCGGCGAACCGACGATGGCGACCAGTTCAGTGGAACCACGAATCATGCTGACCTCCTTATTGGCGTTGTTGTGGGGGCAAGCGTGATGCAGGGGTGGGAAAGCAACAATGCGCTGCGAGGGCTTATAGTGCGATAATCGCAATCATGAGCCGGTAATCGCAGTAATCGGCTGATTTTCCTGACCGCTAACGAGTCGAACTGATGAACATGCCCGTCATCCACCCCCGTGACCTGATCGCCGGCTTGCAAAAAGGCTTGGCGCTGATGCAGTTGTTCACTGCCGAGCGGCCGCGCCTGAGCGTGCCCCAGGCAGCCAGGTTGTCTGGCCTTACGCCAAGCGCCGCACGGCGGTTTCTGCTAACCCTGGTGCACGAGGGCTTTGCCGAGACCGACAGCCGCGACTACTGGCTGACGCCCAAGGCATTGCGCATCGGCCAGGCCTATGTGGATTCTGCGCAGTTACCCCGCATGCTGCGGCCCATCGTGGAGCAGGTGGCGCGGCAGATACAGGAACACGTGTCGGTGGGGACTCGCGATGGTGACGAGATCATCCATTTGGTGCGCAGTCGCTACAGCCATGTGGCTTCGTTGTCGATCAGGCCCGGTTCACGGGTGCCGATGTACTGCACGGCCAGTGGGCGTCTCTGGTTGGCCTGGCTGGATGAAGGGCAGCGGGATGAGTACTTTGCACGCAACCCGCTGCAGGCGTTGACGCCTTACACGCAGGTAGACCGCCTGCAACTGGAGGCGGAGTTACTGCGGGTGAAGGAGCAGGGGTACTGCATTGTCGATCAGGAGTATGAAGTGGGTATGCGTGTGCTTGGCGTGCCACTGATGGACCGGGCCGGGCAGTTGAAAGCGACGTTGACCATCACTACCCATGCTTCGCGGTTGAGCGTGGATGAAATACGCTTGCGGTATTTGCCCACGCTGTATGAAGCGCAGGCATTGCTTCGGCCAGTAATGGATTGAGGCGGCATGGCGGCGGGGAATTACGTTGCCCTTTTCGCGGGTAAACCCGCTCCCACAAGATTGTGCATGCGTCTCAGGCCTGGCGATGACCCTGTGGAGGATTCTATGGTTTCTCGCAATGACATCAGGGTTGCCAGGTGCTCGTCACGGCATCTTCAGCGCCTGTGAGATCGAGCGCCGCCCGCGCGGCGCATCGCGAGCAAGCTCGCTCCTACATTTGTTTCGGGCCAGTAACGCCTGTGCCATGCGCGCGCGACCGCCTTGTTCGTTCGACGCGATATCGAGCCATGCGCCAAAGCGTTCGCGCGCAAATCCCACAGGAATGATTGGCCCGAAACAAATGTAGGAGCGAGCTTGCTCGCGATGCGCCGCGCGGGCGGCGCTCGGTCTCACAGGCGCTGCATATCTTGTGGCCAACACCTGTCAGCCCTGATGCGATTTCGGTGGGAGCGGGTTTACCCGCGAAGCTGGCAATGGTTGCTTTCGCCTATTCCACCGCCTCGGCCACGCCCTGGTCCTCACCCAGAAACCCACCACTTTGGTGCTGCCACAGCCGGGCATAGGTACCATTCTTCGCCAGCAGTTCGACGTGTGTACCTTGCTCGATGATGCGCCCTTCATCCATCACGATCAGCCGGTCCATGGCCGCGATGGTCGACAGCCGATGGGCGATGGCAATAACCGTCTTGCCTTGCATCATCTCGTCCAGGCTTTCCTGAATGGCCACTTCCACTTCCGAGTCCAGCGCACTGGTGGCTTCGTCCAGCAACAGAATCGGCGCGTTCTTCAGCATTACCCGGGCAATGGCGATGCGCTGGCGCTGGCCACCGGACAACTTGATACCGCGCTCACCCACCAAGGTATCGTAGCCACTGCGGCCCTGGTGGTCGCTGAGCTGGCTGATGAAACCGTCGGCTTGGGCATTGGCCGCAGCAGCGCGGATCTGCGCCTCGGTGGCGTCCGGGCGGCCATAGGCGATGTTGTCGCGAATCGAACGGTGCAGCAGCGAAGTGTCCTGGGTGACCATGCCAATAGCACTGCGCAGGCTATCCTGGGTGACCTTGGCGACGTTCTGCCCGTCAATGCGGATGACACCGCTGTCCACGTCGTAGAAGCGCAGCAGCAGGTTGATCAACGTGGATTTGCCTGCGCCCGAGCGGCCGACCAGCCCGACCTTTTCGCCTGGGCGAATGTGCAGGCTCAGGTCGTTCAGCACCTGGCGCTCGCCGTTGTAGTTGAAGCTGACCTTGTCGAACGTTACCGCGCCGCCCTGCGTAACCAGTTCGCCTGCATCGGGGGCGTCCTGCACCTTGGGGCCGCGGGTGAGGGTGGCCATACCGTCCTGCACGGTGCCGATGTTTTCGAACAGCGAGGTCATCTGCCACATGATCCAGTGCGACATGCCGTTGATGCGCAGGGCCATCGCGGTGATTGCCGCCACTGCCCCGGTGCCGACCTGGCCCTGGTGCCACAGCCACAGCGCGTAGCCACCTGCGCCAAAAATCAGGCCCACCACCAACGCCTGGTTGACGATCTCGAACTGGCTGACCAGGCGCATCTGGCGAAAGCCGGTCTGCTTGAAGTCTTCCATGGCTGCGCGGGCGAAGTGCGCTTCACGCCTGGAGTGCGAGAACAGCTTGACCGTGGTGATGTTGGTGTAGGCATCCGACACTCGCCCGGTCATCGACGACCGTGCATTGGCCTGCTCCTGGCCGACCTTGCCCAGGCGTGGCACAAAATACAGCATGGCCAGCCCGAACAGCACCAGCCAGGCAATGAACGGCAGCATCAGCTTCAGGGCAAAACCACCGGCCAGGGCGATGATCGCAATGAAGTACACACCGATACCGGGCAGTATTTCGATGACGGTAAACAGCACTTCGCGTACCGCCAGGGCCGTTTGCATCACCTTGGTGGTGACCCGGCCTGAAAACTCGTCAGAGAAGAACGACAGGCTCTGGCGTAGCATCAGCCGGTGAAAATCCCAACGCAGCCGCAGCGGCAGGTTGATCGCCAACACCTGGTGCTGAACCATGGTGCGCAGCGCCACCAGCCCGATGCTGACCAGCAGCACGATACCGATGCCCCACAAGACATGGCGCTCCTCGGCGCCGATGGCACCGCCTGCCTGCCAACGTGAGAGCAGGTCGACCACCTGGCCAAGGAAGGCAAACAGCCAGGCTTCGTAAACCGACACCGCTGCACTGAGCAGTGCAAGGGCCAGGATGTAGCCGCGGGCGCCCCGGGTGCAGGCCCACATGAAGCGCAACAGGCCCACCGGTGGCGGCGGCACTTCATCAGGGGGGAACGGGTCGAGCCAGCGTTCAAAAACACGAAACATGTTGGTCTCCGAAAATCAGGTTTTGCTTACCGGGTAACCATACCGCACATCCGGGCATTTGCTTGTAGGAACACGCTTGTGTTGCAGCGTTTATCCCGGCGTGCAAACCGATACGGGCGCCTGACAGGTTGATTGCAGGGTGTCGTGTTCAGGCAATAAATGACATGTTCTGGACAAGCATTAACAACGCAAGTTTCAAACTTTCCAGGCGGCGACATGCTGATGTTGTCGATGCGACAAATTGGCTCATTTGTTTGATAAAAATTTTAATGCCGGGTAGGTCGGTGTTGACGTACGAGAACCTTCCGGCAGCGCCGTGCAAATGCCGAATCGCGCCACTGAAAACGACTTTTTATTTTATTTTTCAGCGCCGTCCTAGTGCACGGTACTTGACACTGAAGAGGGTCTTGATTCTTTCGCTACCTGCCCGGTGTCTGGACACCGCCGGTAGCGTTGACCCTGGCTGAAAGCCTCATCTATGCTGTGTCTACACATAGTAGACAATTTATTTGTCAGAGCGTCCCGGGGCTGCGGACTGTGTCGCCATGCGCGCGTCTGCCTGTAGCCGGGTGCCAACTATGAAGTTCGAGTTGAACGTCTTCAGGTTCCAACAATAATTAAGACCACAAGGGGCACTCGCTGTGACAAGCAGTACTGTTTCAATCGAAGATGTACCATTAAACCGTTTCCACCAGTTGATGACCCTGCGCGCCGGCGGTGGCTGGATTCTTGACGGTTATATCCTGAGTATCATCGGCGTGGTGATCGTGCAGTTTTCCGATTACCTCAAGCTGGATTCGTTCTGGCAGGGGCTGGTTGCCGCTTCGGCCATGCTGGGAACGTTCTGCAGTGGCTTCCTGGGTGGCTGGCTGACCGACAAGGTCGGGCGCCGTCGTCTGTTCTTCATCGGCCCCATCCTGTTCATCGTGGGTTCGGTCGGCACCTTCTGGGTAGAGTCGGGCTTTGCACTGTTTGTGCTGCGCTTCCTGGTAGGCGTCGGCGTGGGCCTTGAGTACCCGGTTGCGGGGTCATTGCTTACCGAGTTCCTGCCGCAGAAGCACCGTGGCCGTCGCCTGGCCGGGCTGACCATTCTCTGGTTTGCGGGGGCGGCGTTGTCCTACATCGTGGGCAACTTCATCCTGGCCCGCGGGGGTGATGATGCCTGGCGCTGGGTGTTGGCAAGCGCCGGTGTACTGGGTGTTCTGCTGTTCATCATCCGCCTGAAGACACCTGAATCGCCACGCTGGCTGATGAGCAAGGGCCGCTTCGATGAGGCCGAGCGCATCATCAAACAGGTGTACGGGCCGTCGTTCTCCCTGGCCAACATGCCTGAGCAGGCCGCGGAGCAGAAGGTGTCGCTAGGCGCGTTGCTGCGCTCGGGTTATGGCAAGCGCATGCTGTTTGTCGCGGTGTTCTGGAGCGCCGCGGTGGTGCCGATGTTTGCGGTGTACTCGTTTGCACCGGTGGTGTTGCAGGCACTCAACCTCAAAGGTGACTGGGCTTCCTACGGGTCGGTATTGATTACCTTGCTGTTCGTGGTCGGCTGCATTGTCGCCACACGCATGATCGACACCCTTGGCCGGCGCCCGCTGATCATCCACAGCTTCCTGTGGTCCACCCTGGCACTGTTGGGGCTGGGCGTATTCTCCAACGGCTCGGAAGTGCTGGTGCTGGTGCTGTTCGGTGCCTATGCGCTGTTCATCGGCGGGGCGCAAGTGCTGGAACTGGTGTACCCCAACGAACTGTTCCCTACCGAAATTCGTGCATTTGCGGTGGGCATGGGTTCGTCCATGTCGCGTATCGGCTCTGCCGCCGGTACCTGGCTGGTGCCCATTTCGCTGCAGAGCATTGGCATCGGCAACACCATGCTGGTCGCTGCACTGGTCTCGCTTGCCGGGTTGGTCGTGTCGGTATGGCTGGCACCTGAAACGCGCGGCATGAGCTTGGAGGCCGCGTCTTCGCTGCAACGTTGATCTAACTCGACGAGCCCCCGCAGGCCTGCCTGCGGGGGCTTTTTTTCGGTTCTTCACGGAATCCCGGGAAAGACAGAAACAAGAACGCCGGTTTGATGGATGATGTTCGTGCGAGCAAACACATCAACAAACCGGCGTTCTT
>NZ_JBIBGE010000051.1:0-30533 GCF_042956345.1 Pseudomonas sp. NPDC008258 | reverse complement strand
GTCAACGCCAGCGGATCCAGGCGCATGCGTTTGAACAACGGCAACATGGCCGTGACCGTGATCATGTAGGTGGTCGAACCGTCACCGTCGAGCGATACCAGGCCTGCCAGCAATGCGGCGAACACCACGGCCTTCATCGGATCGCCACCGATCAACTGGATGAATTTCTTGATGATGGGATCGAACAGGCCGGTATCGAACATCAGGCCGAAGTAGAGAATGGCGAACATCACCATGATGGCCGTTGGCGCGACCTTGCGCAGGCCTTCGATCATCATGTCGCCCATGTCCGGGCCAAAGCCCGCGATCAGCGCGAAAAGGATCGGCACCGTGGTCATGGCCACCAGAGGTGACAGGCGCTTGGTCATGATCAGGGCCATGAAGGTCACGATCATGCCGTATCCAAGAAGTGACAGCATTTGTACCACCTTGACTTGAAATACAATTATTGTTGTGGGTCAGCGCCGTAACGGGCGCATCAAGGTTCTGAGCGACGAGTCGTCAGCTCATGTGCAACCCGCCATTGAGCGAGAAGTCCGCACCATTGGCATAGCCTGACTCGTCGGATGCCAGCCAGCCGCAGATGGCGGCGATTTCTTCAGGGGTGCCGAGCCGACGGGCAGGAATGTCGTGGATAAGACGGTCCATCATGGCGGTGCTGGTGATGGACTTCAGCTTAGGTGTGGAGATGAAGCCTGGAGAAACCGTATTCACCGTGACCCCGCGCGAGCCCACTTCACGCGCCAGCGCCCGGGTAAAACCACGGATCGCGGACTTGGCGGTCGAATAGTTGACCTGGCCAACCTGGCCCAGCTGGGCATTGACCGACGAGATATTGATTACCCGCCCCCAGCCGCGCGACACCATGTCATCGATGACCTGTTTGGTCACGTTGAACAGCGAGTTGAGGTTGGTGTCGATCACCGTCGCCCAGTCGCTCGGCTGCATGTCGCGGAACACCACATTGCAAGCCGTACCGGCATTGTTGACCAGCACATCGATCGGGCCGATATCCTGCTTGATACGGTCGAAGGTGGACTTGCAGGACTCCCAGTCTGCGACATTGCCCTCCGAGGCGATGAAGTCGAAACCTTTACGCTGCTGTTCGAGCAGCCATTGCGTCTTGTGGGGGGAGTCTGGGCCACAGCCGACGACGACCTTGAAACCATCCCGGTGCAGCCGCTGGCAGATCGCGGTGCCCAGGCCACCCATACCGGCAGTGACATAAGCGATTCGTTTGGACATAGACGTTTACTCCTTTTGTATTTTTGTAGGGAGCAGCAACAGCCAATGGGCAAATGCGCCCAATATTGTACCAACAACCAACGCAGTACAATCTACGCTGATCGCTCCAATCGCAAGCGCTGCTCGCGATCCTGACGCCGTGTTGAACGATGGCAGCACTCACTTTGGACCTGCATTTTTGTAAATGCAAGTGCAATGTTGTCATTCAAATGTATCTCCGCGCTCTGCTGACGGATGGCACCCATGCTTCGTAGGCACCGATGCGATATAGTGATGCAGGCTTTGATGGACAAAATTTCTGCCGGATACCCTGCATTGACGACCCTGACCTCCCCTATCCGCAAGGATCTTGCCAGCCAATTGGCGCCCAGGATTCTCGACATGGCACGTGCCCGCTCGATGCGCTCGGGAGACCCCCTGCGTGAAGAGGCATTTGCCAAGGAGCTGGGAGTGTCCCGGTCCCCTATTCGCCGTGGCTTCGCACTGCTGGAGGAACTGGGGCTGGCGGTCAAGGAACCTAACCGTGGGTTTTTTCTGACCTGTGATGCGCGCAGTGTCGACACGGGCAAACTGCCCCTGGAAGTGGACACCTTCGAAGACTTCTACCTACGGGTGGTGGATGATGTGCTGGCCGGAGACATCGGCGCGTCCTTCTTCGAAGCCGAACTCATGCGCAAATACGCAGTGCCGCGCGGCCAGATCATCAAGGTGCTCAACCGCCTGGCTCGTGAAGGCATGATCGAACGCAACCCCGGTCAAGGCTGGAGCACCAATGCTTTCCTGCATGACACGGACGCTCACATTCAGAGCTACCGCTTTCGCATGGCGGTAGAGCCGGCGGCCTTGCTCGAGCCTGGCTATCAAGTGGACCAGGTCGCTTTCGCCAAGGCGCGCAAGGTCCAGGAATCGTTGCTCGCCGGCGAGATTTTCACGCTGTCCCGTTCTCAGTTGTTCCAGATCGGCGCGCAGTTGCATGAACTGATCGTGCGCTGCTCGGGTAACCCGTTTTTCCTGGAATCCATCCGCCGACAAAACCAACTGCGCCGCTTCATGGCGTACAAGGCGAACGTCGACAGGCCGCGACTGATCCAGCAATGCCGCGAGCACATCGAACTCCTTGACCTGATCGAATCCGGCCAACGTGAAGCGGCGGCCGATTACCTGCGCCGACACCTGGACCACGTAAGCCGCTTGAAGGCTGCGCATGAGGCCAGAATCGCTGAACAGCGCACTGAATCGGGTTGAGCCCGGTCGGTGCGCGACAATTTACACGCGAAATCGTTTGCACATATCCACTCCAATATTCAATCATTGACGCCAAACGATTGGGATACTGGAGTATTATGATGCACAAATGGATTGGCAGCAGCCTGACCTGGATCGTACCGCTAGCGCTGACACTGGGTTCAAGCATGGCACATGCCCAGCGATTCGAAATCAGCTCAACGTCTTACCAGGACGGTGACATCATCAGCAAGCGGCAGGCCGGCACCAGTGTCGAGTGCGGGTCTGGCAACGCCCTCACGCCTCAGGTGAGCTGGCACAATGCGCCGGCCAACACAGCCTCCATCGCAATATTGATGCACGACCCCGATGGTCAGAAAGGGCTGGGTGTTTCTCACTGGGTCGCCTACAACATCGACGCCCGGCGCGGGTCCATCGGTGAAGGAGATGGCCAGCGCAGCCTGCCCGGCATCACTGTCGGCAAGAACGTCAGCGGCGAGCAGGCTTACCGCGGGCTGTGCCCGCCTGCCAGCGATCACCCGCACCACTACACCCTGACCGTCATCGCCACCACCCTGGCTCCGGGCGACCTCCCACCCAGCTTGAGCCGGGACGAGTTGTTGGCGAAACTCCAGGGCAAGACATTGGCAGCGCAGTCGATCGTAGGCCGCTATGGCCAGTGAACGGCAAGCACTTACACCGCACCACTAGAGACGTTGGAGAAGCATGCATGAAAGGTTACTGGATCATCTTCGGCTCAGCCGTCGCCGATGCCGAGGCGCAAAGCGAGTATGCCCGTCTATGGGGGCCCATCAGTGAAAAGTACCAGGCCAAGGTCAAGGTGCTCGACGCTGACCAGGTCGTGGAAACCCTGACCAGCAGCCGCGTCCTGGCCGTCGAGTTCCCCAGCCTGGCCCTGGCCAAGGCTTGCTATGCAGACCCCGCCTACACTGAAGCCAAAGGCTATGCATTACGCGCCGCAAGCCGGGAAATGATCATCATTGAGGGTGATCTGGCGTAACGTCAGTGCAAGCCAGTCACCAACAGCTACAGAAAGGTCGGTAGCTGCTGGTGACCGCACCCGCCGCGCTTAGAACGTGTAGGCGACGCCGGCCTGCACTGTCCGAGGTGCCCCCGGGTAGGCGTAAAGGTTGAACGCCCCCTCGTCGTACTCTTTGTTGAACACGTTCTTCACGTCCAGGTTCAGGCGCACGTGCTCGTTGACCTTGTAGAAAGCCAGCAGGTCAACCACGGTGTACTGGTCCATGTTGTAGGTCACCGCCTCGGTCTGGCCATTGCGATCATCCACATACTTCACCCCAACCCCCAGCCCAAGGCCCTTGGCAAAGCCGTCCTGGAATTCGTAGGTGTTGAGCAGGCTGAACGTGTTGCGCGGGATGTTCGCCAGGCGTGTGCCGGTGGGTAGGCGGTTGTCCTTGGTCACTTCAGCGTCGACATAGGCGTAGCCGCCGATCACACGCCACTCCGGCGTGATGTTGCCAGCAATGTTGATATCCAGGCCACGGCTGCGCACCTCGCCAGCGGCCAGGCTGTAGTTGGTGTTTGCCGGATCCAGGGTGAGCACGTTTTCCTTGACGATGTGGTACACCGCTGCATCCACACTAAGCTGGCGATCCAGCGGCTCCCACTTCACGCCCAGTTCGTAGGACTTGCCTTTTTCCGGATCAAAGCCACCTCCCCCAAAGGGCGTGCCGCTGTTGGGCTTGAACGAGCGTGCGGTGTTGGCATAAACCGCAACCGTATCGGTCAGGTCGTAGAGCAGGCCGAAGCGCGGCGTGACCCCGTTCTCGCCCTTGCTGAAATCGCCGGCATCGGTCAGCTTGTTGTCGTAGTCATGCTCGAAGCGCTCGAAGCGCACCCCTGCCAGCGCCTTCAGGCGCTCGGTCAGCGCCACCTGGTCCTGGATGAAGAAGGCCCAGGTCCGCAGGTTTTCCTTGTCCCAGGTGGTGGTGCGGGTAAGCGCTGGCCGCGTCTGGCCCAGGACCGGGTTGTAGATGTCGATAGGGTAGGTGCCATTGGCCGCAGAGGAGCGCTGAATGATCGAGTTGTAGTCGTAGTTCTCGTACTCGACGCCGGTCAGCAAGGTATGGCTGAAACCGCCCGTATCGAAATGCCCGGTCAGGTTCAGTTGCCAGTCACGATCAGTCCATTCCAGCTTGCGGTAGTTGAAGTTGCGCTGCAGCGTACGGCCATCAACCGGTGCGCCATTGGCTTCGACAGCGTTGCCCTTGAGCGAGCCATCGAGGAACTGGAAACCTCCGGCCAGTGTCCAGTTGTCGTTCAGCAAATGCTCGAAACGCACCTGAGCCATGTTGTTGTCGTTGTGCAGCAGGTTGTCGCTGCCTTTTTCCCATATGTAGGTGTCGCGCGAGGCACTGCCGGTCTGGGTGGCGTAACGGGTCAGGCCACGGTCCAGCGGGTGGTTGTTGCGCATGAAGTCGCCTTCAAAAACCACCTTCGTGGCGTCGTTGACCTGCCAACTGATCACTGGCGCAACATCGTAGCGCTCGCTGTCGACGTCATCACGGAAGCTTTCACCGCCTTCACCCAGCACATTCAGGCGATAGGCCAGCGAGCCGTCGCTGTTGAGTGGGCCAGTGGCGTCCAGCGTGGCGCGGTGCATGCCCTGGTCGTCGAACTGGCTGCCCAGGGTGACCTTGGACTCTGGCAGGGGCTGCTTGCTGACCACGTTGAACGTACCACCGGGGTCGCCACGGCCGTACAGGCTGGTAGCCGGGCCACGGATCACTTCCAGGCGCTCGACGGTATTGGCGTCCGGGGCGTTGGGATAGCCGCGGTTGATCGGGAAACCGTTGCGGTAGAACTCGCCGGTAGTGAAACCACGCACGGTGAAGGTCGTCAGGCCCTGGCCGCCGAAGTTGTTGGCGCGGCCCACACCGCCGGCGTAGTCCAGGCCGTCCTGCAGGCGCGTGGCGCCAGTGTCTTGCAGCACATCCTTGGGCACCACGCTGACCGATTGCGGTGTTTCGTGCAGGGCCGTGTCGGTGCGGGTGGCACTGGCCGAGCGAGTGGCCTTGTAGCCCTGGACCGGCCCATCGGCACGCTCGTCATCAGGGGTGTTGGCATTGATGTTCACCGCCTCGAGCTCGATGCCGGAAGGCGCGGCAGCAGGAGCTTGCCCCGCCATTGCAGGTAGTGACGTAGCGTGAAGCAGGCACAGCGAAACGATCGTGCGACGCATCGATGACAACCCTGAAATTAGACGAAAGTAGTAGAGGAATGAGAAAGCGCGCGCATCCTATCTGCAACTAATTCGCATTGGCAATTACTTTCCGTCGCACTGCAGCCGTGCGGGACAGGCGTCAGATTTTCCGTCCTGCACGTTATATTTATGGCCTGCCACGAATGACATAGTCGCGCCAAAACAACCCCAAGAAGACGCGCATGTACAGAAACACTTCTACTCCCGCAGACGATAATGGTTGCGGCTGGTTTCACCTGAGCCCGGCCCGCAGCGTACGTCCCGCTCACAAAGGCCGTAGCGAGGCACGCTGGGTGGTGTTGGGCGCGGGATTCACCGGCCTCGCCGCAGCCAGGCAACTGGCGCTGCGTTACCCTGACGATCACATCATTCTGGTGGAAGGCCAGCAAGTCGGGTTTGGCGCATCCGGCCGCAACTCTGGCTTCGCCATTGACCTGCCCCACGATATCGGTGCGGCCGATTACATCGGCCATTTACCCACCGCGCGGATGAACCTGAAGCTCAACCTGCACGCCCAAGCCATCATCAAACAGTTGGTCGCCGAGCACGGCATCGACTGCCAACTACGCCCGGATGGCAAATATCAGGCAGCAATCGAGCCTAAGGGGCTGGCAGTGCTTGAGGCGTACCGCACTGGCCTGGACAAGCTCGACCAACCTTATGAGATGTTCGAGGGTCGCGATGTGCAGGACCACTTGGGTACCGGGTTCTACCGCAAGGCGCTGTGGACCCCGGGCACCCTACTGCTGCAGCCCGCAGCCTTGGCCAAGGGCCTGGCCGATTCCCTGCCAAGCAACGTGACGTTGCATGAAAACACGGTCATCACACACCTTGAGCAAGGACAACGCACCACCCTCAAGCATGCGGGCGGCGAAATCGTTGCAGAGCAGTTGCTGTTGACCAATAACGCCTTCGCCAGCCATTTCGGCTTCCTCGTGGGTCGCCTGCTGCCGATTTTTACCTATGCCAGCATGACTCGCCCTTTGACCGAGCAGGAGCAGGAACGCCTGGGCGGAAAACGTACATGGGGGGTCATCCCCGCAGACCCATTCGGTAGCACGTTGCGCCGTACTCCCGACCAGCGCCTGCTGGTACGTAACAGCTTCAGCTTCAACCCGGACGGCCGCGCCCATCAACGATACCTGGACCGCGCACAACGCCAGCACCGCTCTTCTTTCGAAAGGCGTTTCCCGATGCTTACAGGCATGCCGTTTGAATACACCTGGGGTGGCTCGATGTGCCTGTCACGTAATCATCTTTCACACTTCGGTAGCCTGGCACCGAACATTCATGCCGCGCTGTGCTGCAACGGCCTGGGGATCACCCGCGGAACGGCAACCGGCACACTGCTTGCCGATTGGCTGGCGGGTGACCGGAACGAGCTGATCGACTTCCTGCTTGACTCCGATGGCCCGAATCGCAACCCGCCCGAACCTTTCCTGAGCATTGGTGTGAACGTTAACCTGCGTTGGGGCCAACTTCGCGCCGGCAAGGAAAGCTGAACGACACTGACCATGACTGACCTTGCCACCCCCGCCTGTGGCAGGCCAGTCAGGGCGATATCACCGAACCCAACGCGCCTCGCTGATGGGCAGGCCGCAAGATCCTGGTTTAGCCTTGAACCTGCTACAACGCATCCAGCACGCTCGTCTTGTTGATCAGTCCTGCCACCCCCTGAACTACGCCCCCTGCGAGCACCACACAGCGCCTTCCCAAACTCTCGGTACGCGGTCCCTTACTGTTTGATGACTTCTTGATAATTCGTTAAACGATTCTCGACAACACCCGCCTAATCTGCGCCTCGTTCCTCGTTGCACCCCGCTTCCTATAGTTACCCTTCCCTCCCGAGGTCTCCATGACCGAACAATTCCTGCCTTTTTCCCGACCCAGTATCGGCGAAGAAGAAATCGCGGCCGTTGAAGCAGTCCTGCGCTCAGGCTGGATAACCACCGGTCCCAAAAATCATGAGCTCGAACAATGCTTCGCTGCATACATAGGCTGTCGTCACGCGGTAGCCATGTCGTCAGCTACCGGCGCCCTGCACGTCACGCTTTTGGCCCTTGGCATCGGGCCGGGCGATGAAATCATCACACCCTCCCTGACGTGGGTCTCCACCGCCAACATCATTACCTTGCTCGGGGCAAAACCCGTCTTCATCGATGTGGACCGCGACACGCTGATGTGCACGGCAGAACAGGTAGAAGCGGCAATCACCCCACGGACTCGCGCGATCATTCCGGTGCATTACGCGGGCGCCTCTCTCGATCTCCTGCCCTTACGGGCATTGGCGCAAAAGCATGGCATCAGGCTTATCGAAGACGCTGCTCATGCAGTGGGCACCCACTATCGCAGCGCGCCGGTAGGCCATACCGGTACCGCTATTTTCTCATTCCACGCGATCAAGAACCTTACCTGTGCCGAAGGCGCCGTACTCGTCACCGATGACGACGCGCTGGCCGAGCGGGCGCGACGACTCAAATTCCATGGACTAGGCGTCGACGCGTTTGACCGCTTGAATCTGGGAAGGCGGCCGCAGGCCGAAGTGATCGAGCCAGGTTTCAAATACAACCTCCCTGACATGAACGCCGCAATCGCCCTGGTGCAACTACAGCGCCTGGAAACCTTGCGCTCACGGCGGGAAAGCCTGGCCATGCGCTACCTGGAAAAATTGTCGCATCTCCCGCTCGATCCGCTGCACCTGCCACATCACGAACAGCGACATGCCTGGCATTTGCTCATCGTACGTATCGACCAGACCCGATGCGGGCTCAGCAGGGACACTTTCATGGAAGCGCTCAAGGACAGAGGCATCGGTACCGGCATTCACTTCATCGCCACCCACTTGCATCGCTTCTACGCAGACCAGGGGAATCAGCCAAACCTGCCCAACAGCGAGTGGAATTCATCGCGGCTGTGTTCACTGCCGCTTTTTCCTGACATGCGAGAAAGCGACGTCGACCGCGTAGTCAGTGCCGTTGAAGATGTACTGGAGGCCAAGTGTTGAAACCTTATCCCGTCAACCTTGTGTCCGTGATCATCCCGGTCTACAACGAGGAAGCGAGCCTGGCCGAGCTGCTCATGCGCACCGAAACCGCGTGCAGCCAACTGCCACAGCCGTATGAAATCATTCTGGTGGACGACGGCAGTCGCGACCGCTCCCCTGCATTGCTCAAAGAAGCTGCACTGGAGCCAGGCAGTCATGTGGTGGCAGTCATGCTCAACCGCAATTATGGCCAACACGCGGCCATTCTTGCTGGCTTTGAGCACGCCCAGGGCGATGTGGTCATCACGCTGGATGCTGACCTGCAAAATCCTCCGGAGGAAATTCCTCGCCTGGCAAGGCAGGCGGCATTGGGCTACGACGTGGTCGGAACAGTGCGCGAGCGTCGCCAGGACTCCGCTTGGCGACGCTGGCCGTCGCGCGTGATCAACTGGGCAGTCAAGCGCTCGACCGGTGTGGCCATGAACGATTATGGCTGCATGTTGCGTGCTTACCGACGGCACATTGTCGACGCCATGCTCGCCTGCCGCGAACGCAGCACGTTCATCCCTATTCTCGCCAACAGTTTTTCCCGGCATACCTGTGAAATCAACGTGGCTCACGCAGAGCGTGAACACGGTGAATCGAAGTACAGCCCCATGCGCTTGATCAACCTGATGTTCGATCTGATCACCTGCATGACCACCACCCCTCTTCGCCTGTTGAGCATCGCCGGCGCTGCACTTGCCAGCGCAGGGTTTCTGTTTGCCGTGCTGCTCATGATCATGCGCCTCGCATTGGGCGCGGCATGGGCAGGCAACGGGATGTTCGTGCTCTTCGCCGTGCTGTTCATGTTCAGTGGCGTGCAATTGCTTGGCATGGGCCTGCTGGGGGAATACCTGGGGCGCACCTACAACGATGTACGCGCAAGGCCTCGCTTCTTTATCGAAAGCATTCATCGCGCACCGTTGGGCAACGCTTCGACCGCCACGCCACGACTCATCGCACACCGTTCTGCACTGGAATCCTGATCACATGTCTCGTAAAGCCGTTGTTTTCGCCTACCACGATATTGGCTGCGCCGGTATCGAAGCCTTGCTGGAAGCAGGCATTGAAATTGCCGCCGTCTTCACCCACGCCGACGCCCCTCAGGAAAATGTGTTCTATGCATCTGTCGCCCGTCTGTGCGCTGAGCGCGATATCCGCGTGTACGCGCCAGACGATGCGAATCACCCATTGTGGGTCGAACGTATTCGTGCGATGAAACCCGACCTGCTGTTCTCGTTCTACTACCGCAATCTGCTGGGAAAAGACCTGCTCGCCTGCGCCAGTCGCGGCGCTTACAACTTGCATGGTTCACTGCTGCCGCGTTACCGCGGCCGGGCTCCGGCCAACTGGGTTCTGGTCAACGGCGAGAGCGAAACTGGCGTTACCTTGCACCGCATGGTCGAACGCCCGGATGCCGGGCCGATTCTCGCTCAATGTCCGGTTCCGATCGAACCCGCAGACACTGCGCTGTCGCTGCACCATAAGCTTAAAGCCGCGGCTGTGAACCTGCTTAGAGACAGCTTGCCGCCGTTGCTGGCCAATCAGCTGCTTGAAGTTGCGCAAGATGAAACCAAGGCAAGCTACTTCGGTCGCCGTAGTGCCGCCGATGGCTTGATTGACTGGTGCAGAACCGCACATGAGCTGCGCAACCTGATTCGGGCGGTCACGTTCCCTTACCCAGGCGCCTTTTGCATGCTGGGCGAGCGCAAGCTGATCATCTGGAATGCAGAGGTTGCGGACAATCACTCAGGACAGGCTCCGGGCACGGTACTGTCCATCGACCCTCTGTGCATCGCCTGCGGCGAAGGCGCGTTGACAGTGCGCCAGGGCCAATGTGATGACAACGGGCTCTACCTGACCGGCGCACGCCTGGCGGCAGAGCTCGGTTTGGTCGAAGGCTCAGTGGTGCGCAGCACTCAGCGGAGCGCCAAGTGCCGGACGCGGGTGTTGATCCTCGGCGTTAACGGTTTTATCGGCAATCACCTTTCCGAGCGCCTCCTCGGCGATGACCAGTACGAAATTCATGGCATGGACATCGGCTCAGATGCCATCGCGCGGCTGATCGAGCATCCCCGCTTCAATTTTGTCGAGGGTGATATCAGCATTCATTCCGAATGGCTGGAATACCACATCAAGAAATGCGACGTGATATTGCCGCTGGTGGCCATTGCAACGCCCATTGAATACACCCGTAACCCACTGAAGGTATTCGAGCTGGACTTCGAAGAAAACCTGCGGATCGTGCGGTACTGTGTGAAATACGGCAAACGCGTTATTTTCCCATCGACCTCGGAAGTCTATGGGATGTGTCAGGACGCAAGCTTCGACGAAGACAGCTCCAACCTGGTGGTTGGCCCGATCAATAAACAACGCTGGATTTACTCGGCGTCAAAACAACTGCTCGACCGCGTCATCTGGGCGTATGGCCAACAGGGCCTGGACTTCACCCTGTTCCGCCCATTCAACTGGATGGGGCCGCGCCTGGACCGGCTCGACTCGGCACGAATCGGCAGCTCCCGTGCGATCACCCAACTGATCCTGCACCTGGTCGAAGGTACGCCCATCAGGCTGGTCGACGGTGGTGCTCAGAAACGCTGCTTCACCGATGTCGACGACGGCATCGAGGCACTCGCCCGCATTATCGATAACCCCGGCCAGCGCTGCAGCGGTCAGATCATCAACATTGGCAACCCGGCCAACGAGGCCAGTATCAGAGAGCTGGCACATGAGCTGCTACAGCAATTCGAGGCCCACCCACTGCGTCAGCACTTCCCGCCTTTTGCCGGTTTTCATGACGTGGAAAGCCGGACGTTCTATGGCAATGGCTATCAGGATGTCACCCACCGCACGCCCAGCATCGAAAACGCCCGGCGTCTGATCGGCTGGACGCCAACGATCGAGTGGCGCCAAACCATCGCTAAAACCCTGGACTTCTTCCTGCACGAAGCGTTGCGCGAACTTGAGGTGCGCTCGTGATCTCGGCAGGGTTGCGTATAGACGTAGACACCTTTCGCGGCACTCGCGAAGGGGTGCCCCGGCTAATAGACCTTCTGGAAGAAGCCGATATCAAGGCAACGTTCTTTTTCAGCGTCGGGCCGGACAACATGGGCCGGCACCTGTGGCGTCTGGCGCAGCCGGCATTCCTTTGGAAGATGATGCGGTCACAGGCGGCCAGCCTCTACGGGTGGGAGATCCTGCTCGCCGGCACCGCCTGGCCAGGCAAGCCGATCGGCCGCGAACTCGGACCTTTGATGCGTCGCGCCCAGGCAGCCGGGCATGAAATCGGGCTGCACGCCTGGGATCATCATGGCTGGCAGGCATATGCCCATCAGTGGTCACCCGCCCAACTGCATGAACAGATCCGCAAGGGGCATGACTGCCTGTCAAACATTCTGGGGCAGCCTGTCAGATGCTCGGCTGCCGCCGGGTGGCGGGCCGACACGCGTGTGATCGAAGCCAAAGAAGCATTCGGGTTTCATTACAACAGCGATTGTCGAGGGCATGGCGCGTTCCATCCCCGGCTAAGCGATGGCCGTGACGGCACGCCTCAGGTCCCGGTAAACCTGCCGACGTTCGATGAAGTCGTCAGCCCCGCGCTGCCGGTCGACACCTTCCATGATCTGGTGCTGAAACGAATGGCGTGTGGCCCTGGCAACATCTACACCATTCACGCGGAAGTGGAAGGCATGCGCCTGGCCCCCAAATTCCGGGAGCTGCTGCAACGTGTGAAGCAGCAAGGCATTGGCTTTCGCCCACTTGGCGAAATGCTGAGCGAGTCCAGTGGCAGCTTGCCCTGCGCGCAGGTGGTCCGCGGGCGCGTCAAGGGGCGCCAAGGATGGCTGGGAGTTCGTCAACCATGAGCCAGATCCGCACATGGTCGCTAGGCATCATCGTCTTCGCCATTTTTTACCTGATCCCTTTGACCAATCACGGCCTTTGGATTCCAGACGAAACCCGCTATGCGCAGATCAGTCAAGCGATGCTCCTGGATGGTGACTGGATTTCGCCTCACTTCCTGGGCTTGCGTTATTTTGAAAAACCTATCGCCGGCTACTGGATGATCGCGCTCGGCCAGGCGATCTTCGGCGACAATCTCTTTGGTGTGCGAATCGCTTCGCTGGTAGCAACAGCATTGAGTACCTTGCTGGTCTACCTGCTTGCACGACAATGGTGGGGCAACTCCAGGTCGAGTGCACTAGCGGCATTACTGTACGCAAGCTTCGGGCTGATTGCCGGGCAAGCCGGGTACAGCAATCTGGATCCCCAATTCACCCTGTGGGTGAACCTCAGTGTGTTTGCACTGTGGAATGCGCTTGAACGCGGTGCCAGGGCCATAAGGCTGGGCTATTGGCTACTGCTTGGCTTCGCCTGTGCAATGGGCTTCTTGACCAAAGGTTTTCTCGCGCTGCTTTTGCCAGTGTTGATCGCGGTGCCCTATGCCGCATGGCAAAAACGTGTGAAAGCCCTGCTGATTCACGGACCTCTGGCAATAGTGGGAGCCTTGCTGATCACGCTTCCCTGGGCGCTGGCCATTCACCACCAGGAGCCGGACTACTGGCGATTTTTCTTCTGGCACGAACACGTCCGCCGCTTTGCCGGGGAAGATGCACAACACGCGCAGGCATGGTGGTTTTATCTGCCATTACTCGTCGTCGCGACCTTGCCCTGGGCGGGGCTGATACCGAGCACCTTGCGCCAGGCATGGCACGAACGCGGTCAACCCGCTATTGCATTTTGCATCATGTGGTTCGTGATGCCACTGATCTTCTTCAGCCTTTGCCGGGGCAAGCTCCCGACTTACATCATGCCTTGCCTGATGCCGCTGGCGCTGGTCATGGGGCATTTCCTCGCACAGCGCTTGCAATTGCAACGTAGCAACGGGCTGCGCCTGAACGCCGTGCTCAATGCCCTGGTTGCCTTGGGAGCGGGCGTATCGCTGGCTTTCATGCAATTGCACCGGCCTGTTTATGTCAATGACGCATTCCATCTGACCTTGGTCTGGATTGTGATCGCTACCTGGGCTTTCGCAGCGTTAGCGGCATGGGTTCGACCTGTCCAGTACTGGCACGCACCACTCATGGCAATCTGGATGCTGATTGCGTTCCTCCCGGCGGCCATGCCTCACACCGTTGTACAGAGCAAGACACCCGATACTTTCATCGCCAGTCAGATACCCGAACTGGCGAAAGTCCGGCATCTGGTCAGCAATGATCTTGGGGTTGCCTCAGCCCTCGCCTGGCGCCTGAAAACACCCCAGGTCACGCTCTACGACACTCAGGGCGAGCTCAAGTACGGCTTGTCCTATCCCGAGGCCAGCCAGCGGAGCATCTCTGCAGATCAGATCCAGGACTGGCTGGCGCGCGCTCGTATCGACGGCCCCGTGGGCGTGTTGCTGCGAATAAAGAGCGAGCGTGACCAACATCAACTGGACCTGCTTCCCACGGAGGGTCAACGCTATACCTCCGGGCGTCTTACCCTGGTCATCCTGCCGCAGGTCCTGCCATGAACGTAGCCTTGGTACTGGCAACGCTGGCGCTCACCTGCCTTGGCCAGATCGCGCAAAAACTGACAGTGCAACACTGGCAAGGGCAGCCAGCGAAAGCCAGCGGGTGGCTGCGCATTCGTTGTGCATGGCCATGGGTGGCGGCAGCCAGCCTGGGTTGCGGGCTGCTCTGCTGGATGTTGGTGCTGCAACGCATGGATGTCGGCATCGCCTACCCCATGCTCAGCCTTAATTTCGTACTGATCACCATTGCCAGCCGGTTGCTGTTTGGCGAAGCAGTAGACACGCATCATCTGCTCGGGCTTGGCCTGATTGTGGTGGGTGTCTGCCTGCTGGGTTCCGGTCTATGAACAGCCATGCGGGGTTGTTACCTGCCGGAGCCAGCGTGGTGCTGGTCAGCGCCGCGCAACTGGGCATCCGCTGGGCAATGAGCCGCCTTCCCCCACCGCCTCTGTGGCTCAGCGCTGAACTGTCCTGGGCAGCGCTGGCGGTGCTGAGCACAGCCGTACTGGCCTATGTCGCATCGATGCTGTGCTGGCTATCAGCACTGAAGTATCTACCGCTGGCAAGGGCCTACAGCTTACTCAGCACCAGTTACATATTGGTTTACGCGCTGGCCGCCACCCTCACCGACTCTGGTGAGCCACTGACCACCACCAAGTCGCTCGGAGTTTGCCTTGTGGTGACGGGTGTGTGGGTCATCAACAGCCGCCGTCCGCAGCGAAGCGCAGCAGAATATTGATAAGGATCACACTATGAAAATCACTGTATTTGGCAGTGGCTACGTTGGCCTGGTTCAGGCCAGTGTGCTGGCCGAGGTCGGTCATGACGTCGTTTGCATGGATATCGATGGACGCAAGATCGATCAGTTGTCCAGAGGCATCGCGACCATCTACGAACCTGGGTTGGATGAGTTGCTGCGCGACGGGCTGGATAGCGGGCGATTGAGGTTTACCACTGATGCCCGACTGGCCGTGGAACATGGCCGCGTGCAATTCATCGCTGTCGGCACACCTCCCTCGGAAAGTGGAGCCGCGGACCTGTCAGCGGTGTTCGCGGTCGGCACTCAGATCGCAGACTATCGCGTGGATCCCGTCATCATTGTGGAGAAGTCAACAGTCCCGGTCGGCACCGGCGACCGTCTGCGTGCTCACATAACACGGCAGTTGCAAGCAAACCATCGCAACCTGGATTTTGAAATTGCATCCAATCCGGAATTCCTTAAAGAAGGTGCCGCATTGGCCGATTGCCGGCGCCCCGACCGGATCGTGGTGGGAAGCGACGTCGAAGAGGTTCGCCATGTGCTGCGCGAACTCTATGAACCCTTTAACCGAAATCACGACCGCATGTTGTTCATGGGGTTGCGCAGCGCTGAACTCACCAAGTACGCGGCCAACGGCATGCTTGCAACGAAAATCAGTTTTATCAACCAGATTGCTGAGCTTGCCGAGCACCTGGGAGCCGACATCGAGGCCGTTCGGCTGGGTATCGGCGCAGACCCCCGGATTGGCTACCATTTCATTTATCCTGGCTGCGGCTATGGCGGGTCATGTTTCCCCAAGGATATGCGTGCATTGATCCACAGTGCTGAGCAGGTGCAATGCTCCAGTGATTTGCTAAAGGCCGTTGAAGCGATCAATCAGCGGCAGAAGAGCAAGCTTTTCGAACGGGTCCAGTCCTATTATGGCGGCAACCTGCAGGGCAGGACATTCGCGCTGTGGGGGCTGGCATTCAAACCCAATACCGACGACATGCGTGACGCCCCCAGCCGCGAGCTGATGGAAGCACTTTGGGAACACGGCGCACGTGTCCTGGCGTATGACCCCGAAGCAATGTACGAAACGCAGCGTATCTATGGCCACAGTCAGCGTTTGACCTTGATGGGCACGCCTGAGGCCACGCTGAGCGGAGCCGATGCATTGATCGTGTGCACGGAGTGGCAGCAATTCAAAGCCCCGGACTTTGAACTCATAAAGCGGCAACTGAAAACGCCGGTGGTGTTCGATGGTCGCAACCTGTATGACCCCGAGCGAATGGCCAGGTACGGGTTCAGCTATTACCCGATTGGCCGAGGGCTGTCCTGCCAGCCCAACCCCTTGGGTCAAACCGCCATGACGGTAGCGGCTTGCTAAGCGGGAGCCTGCTCTGCAACACAGGGGCAGGCACTGATTCAAAACGATACCCCCTCAGGCGCGGGCGTGTACGGCTGGTTCCGTAGTGCGGCGAAGCGACTCAATCAAGGTTTGCTGAACAATTTCCCGTTGCGCACCGCTCCCGCCTATCCTGACCACCTCATTGGCAACCCCCTGCAGTGTGCGCAAGCACGCTTCGTACCGGCCTTCGGCGAACGCCAGCATTGCACGACAGAGTTCTGGTGCGACCCGACCTGCTGCAAGGCTCCCACGCAGTAACTGCTCATCGAGGGCAGCAATACGCTGTTCAACCGCCGCTCGATCGCCAGTGGCAGCCGACAGTATCGCCATGTGCAAGTCGGCGAAGGCGAAGCCTGCGCCCTGAAAGTATGGCTGCGCATACGCTGCCAATTCAGTCCAGAGCGTGCGGGGGTGATCGATACCGCCAAGCGACAAGCGCCAGAGTAACGATGCGCCGTCGGTGATGATATTCAACGGTACGCCAGCGGAGACATCAGGGGCAACGCTGTTCGAATAGATACTCAGTGCCTGCTCATGCCTGCCTTGCGCCAACGCCCCAAGGGCTGCGTGCCAGGCAATGTGGCCATGCAGCACGCCAGCGCGGTCGTACTCCGGTAGCCAACCGTCGATAGCTTGTGTGATGTCAGCGTGAAGACCGGACTCATGCAACACATGGACGTGGGCATGAAACGCATTGGCGTTTTTTATCCGTAACTGAAGCGAACGCTCGGTCAGCTCACGTGCGCGCACAAGGTTGCCATTTTCGCCATGCGCCCATCCGCGATAACCGGTGAACCACCAGTCATCATGCGAAAAATGCCGGGCATGACGCTCACAGAGTGTCACGCGTGCCTGGTCGTGATCATCCCTGCCCGAGAACGCGAAAAGGCCAAAAGCCCCCAACGGAAGCGAGAAGATGATCACATCCGTGGGCCAGCGTTCTACATGCGCCAGCGCACAATCAAGGGCTTGGGCTGATTGCCCGCCGATGGCCAGTGAAAGCACATGGACGTGGCTTCGCTCCCGCTCATTGCCCACCTTGACCACCCATTGCCGGGACAACTCGATACTGCCCTTGGCGTGTTCGATTTGACCACGCATGGCATGGAGCCGGGCTCGTGCTGCATGAGCAAGCGCAAAGGAAGGGTCTGCGGTGAGCGCAGCCTCCAATGCCTCATTCGCCCCCGGCCAGGCAGCAAGCATGAGATCTACGCCCGTTTGATAGCGCTCAGCGGCCGCTTGTGATGAGGTGGAAAGCACGAGGCCATAGCGATCGGCGATTGACATACAGAAGACCCGTTGGATTCGAGAGCGTACATCATGCCCAATCTACCCAGCTGAACTTGCAGAAATAAATTCATGCGCGTTCTAAAAACTGCTCAAGTTGCCTGACGCGCCGGATCGCCACGATAGCCATTGCCTCAGTGCTGATCGCCATCCTCGACGGCCCACGCACTCTGCAGCGCGAACCACAGCGCTGCCACGTCGGCAGTCGAATCCAGCGACCGCCCGCTTATCTCCTCGACACGACGAATCCGGTAGACCAGGGTCTGCTTATGCACATGCAAGCGATTGGCGGCCTTCAACCATGAGCGGTTCTCTTCGAGCAGCACCTTCAAACTGGTAATCAGCGCAGTGTTGTTGCTTTTGTCGTACTGATACACGGCACCCAACACATGGTTGAATGCACGCGCCGCTTCATCGGGCGTTCGCGGCATCCAGGGGGTATCGGTTTCCAGCTCCGCATACAGGCACAGCGATCTTCTTCGATGGGTATGAGCATGGGCCACCCAGGCTTCGCGCAGTGCATCGGGCGCCCGATACGGCGTCTGGAGCGCTGCGCTGGCGCCCAACGCCACGCCCAATTGCTGAGCGTACTCGGCAAGCAACGATTGATTGTGCAACAGCAGCAGTTGGTCAGCCTGCCGGCGCACGAGCGCGCCGATATCCATCTTGCGCAGCCTGGCATCGATACGTGTAGCGGCTTCGCCATCGAGCCGGGCTACGGAGATGACCGCATTGACCAGCGAGGTCCCCGGTAGGAAATCCTGCAACCGGGCTTCAGCGTCAGCGGTTTGCAAGCGACGCTGAATCAGGTCATCGAGCAGCTCCGAGCCCAGGCGCAGATGCCGTTCCAGCTCGGCCTGCACTCGCTGCGTTTCAAGTGCCAGCACCACCGTCAGGTGATGGAGCAGCCCATAGTCGGGCAAGCGGTCCCCCACGATGACCAGCAGGCAGCCCTGCTGATTGGACAATTCGATGCTATGGAACTCCCCCTTGTTCGCCTGATGGCGGCGGACGATCGACTGTTGGGCCTTACTGCGGCTGCGCCCCTGCGCCAATGCGCTGCGCAGGCTTTCAGGCAACGCCGGAAGTGTGTCCGCCCAAGGCTCGAGGTCTTCACATCCAACAAGATACAGCTCGCACTGGATATCACCCGCCAGCCTGGCAAGTGTTGCAGGCAACCCCAGCCCCTGCATCCCGAGACGGGCACTCTCGTAAACGTTGGCCAGGGTTGTGCGCCTGGCATATTCCTCCTGCTGGTTGGCATCGATGATGGCGCGCGTCACCGCCGCGAATGGGACTTCATAGTCAGTCATGATGACCGGGAACCCCAATGCATCCCCACAGGCGGTCAATCCGCTGATGTCGACGGGGGCTTGCATGTTCTCACCGATCATGATGCCCGCAAGCCCACACTGCGCCAGGCGCGTGAGATATTCACGCTGCTGATCAGGCTGACGCGGTATTCCCAAACCTGTAGTCATCAGCACATCACCACTGCCCAGCCACTCGCCAGGATCGGCAAGCTCGAAGGCGTGCGCCCAACGCACCAGACGATCCTGACCTCGGTGCCCGGCGATGATTCGCGAACGCAATTCGGGTAGGGCGATCAGGTCACGGATACGTTGGGCCACTGCAAGCACTCCACTGCAATCGATCAGGCCAGGATGATATACGTCTTGCGTACCGTGCTGCGGATATCCCAGGTACCGTGGGTATTGGCGCTGAAATACAACACATCGCCCGCCCCGAAGTCGACGGTCTGCCCGCCTTCGGCCGTGAAGCTGCCCTCCCCTGAGATGATATAGCTGTATTCGGCCTGCATGACCTGCCGCTGGAAACGTCCTGGGGTGCATTCCCAGACACCGGCTTCGCCACGGCCATCGGTCAATACCTGGTTCGCCGCCAGGCGTGCCTGCGCAACGGGCTTTTCCACTTCAGAGCCCAGACGCACGGCATCGCCAAAAAACAGTGGATCTCGCGTACAGATCTTGGTCATGGTCATCGTCAACTATCCTCAGTTCTTGTCTTCCAGGCCCGAAGGGGCGAAGCGCGCCAGGTAGCGGTCCAACACTGCAGAAGGCTGCCCGGCCAATTCATCTCGTTCCTTGCGCAGCACGGCATTGCGCACCAGATTGCCACCCAAGTAACGCAGCGGCTCCGGCGGAAAGCTCCGGCAGGTACGGCCGACCAATGCACAGCGGCTCCAGGCATCATCACGCCCCAAGGCCAGGCTTGCCAGCACCCGCCCGCCCAGGCGACTCGGGCCTACCCCATTGCCGCTCCACCCGATTCCGTAATGCACATTCGCATGCCCGTGCAGCTGACCAAATACCGGAAGGCTGTCGTAAGTACGGTCGATGGGCCCTGACCATCCCGCCTGGATCTGCGCATCGCATATCATCGGATAGGTCCGGCGCAAATCCGCCTCCGTCAGGGCGATACTCTGACGGTGTTCGCTGAATACACCGTCTATCCGCGAACCGTAACTGATGGCTCCGGTGCCTTTGCCAAAGCAAATACGGCCATCCTGGGTCGTGCGGTAGTAATCCACCAGCAACTGCGAGTCAGTGATCGCCTCCCCCCCCGTCCAGCCGATTTTTGCCAGGCGCTCTGGCATACGCTCGGTGGCTACAATCGAGCTGTTGACCGGCACGATCAGTTTGGCCAGAGCCGGTACCGCCGCAGCCCAGGCGTTGATCGCCAGCACGACGGATTTGGCTCGTACCTGCCCGTGACGCGTGGTGACAGTAGCCGGCCCACCCGGCTGTATGTCCTGCACAGGCGTATGCTCGTGGATCAGCACGCCCATTTTCAGCGCCACGTCACGCATGCCCTTTACCAGCAGCGCCGGTTGCACCGTGGCGATGCTGCGTTCGAATACACCTCCCAAGTGTACGGACGACCCGGTGCGGCGGGCGACTTCACGTGCATCCAGGCGCTCGAACGGCTCCACCCCAAGCTTGGCACAGGCCGCCAGCGTACCGTTCCAGCTGTCCAGGTGCTGCCGTGTTGTCGCTGTCCACAACCAGCCGCTCTGGCGAAAGTGCGCGTCGATACCGTAGCGCTCGCAAAAGGTACCGAGTTCGTTGATGGCCTCTTCGGCAGCGTAGGCCAGAAACAGCGCTTGTTCGGTGGAGCTGAACGCCGTGAGCGAACCAATTTTCGGCCACCAGGACATCACAAAACCGCCATTGCGGCCGGAAGCGCCACCTCCGCAGATATGCTGTTCGAGCACAAGCACGCGAGCGTCAGGCTCCAACTCCTTGATCGTCATGGCCGTCCACAGTCCGACGAAGCCACCACCGACGATCACCACATCCGCCTCTTGTACCCCCTGCAGGGGCGTCGTGGCACTTTCCAGCAAATCGGCGGAGGTCATCCAATGGCTGGGCTTGAGCGGAACAGTTGTTGTCAGTTTCATTGTAAGTTCCTGCAAAAGATTAAGCTTGAAGAGGTGCTCGCCACCCCGGCCAAGCACTTCCAGTTCCTACCTTGAATGTTTCTTCGGCACGCAAGATGCCGACCCACCCGGTAACAGGCAGGCAAAACGAGGTTTGCAACAATCTTGTGCCAGTCGAGCGTCTGACTCACGATGCAACGCTCAAGGTCGTGCGTTGCTACCCGCCTGTTCAGGCCTCCAGTTCGAGAAACTTCCTGACACGCTCGCTCTCGGGCGCGTTGAAGAATTTCTGTGGCGCCGCGCGCTCGATGATCACGCCCTGCTCAAGGAACACCACTTCATTGGAAACCTGGCGCGCGAACTCCATTTCGTGAGTGACCACGATCATGGTGTAGCCTTCGTTCGACAGCCCCTTCATTACCTGCAGCACTTCACCAACCCTCTCAGGGTCCAGCGCCGAGGTGGGTTCATCGAACAGGATTACCTCCGGGTTCATGGCCAAGGCCCGGGCAATTGCAACCCGCTGCTTTTGGCCACCCGACAGCGTGTAGGGATACTGGTCGCGCTTGTCCAGCATGCCGACCTTGCTCAACAACTGCTCGGCCTGCTGGCGCGCCGCCTCCTTGGGTACCTTGCTGACCCGGATGGGCGCTTCGGTGACATTCTGCAAAACCGTCAGGTGCGGCCACAGGTTGAAGCTCTGGAACACCATTGCCGTGCGCGCTCGCACGGCAGCGAGCGTTTTGTTGTCCATCGGCTTGCCCGATTCGGTCACGCCAATTGGCTGGCCACCGATGGTAATGCTGCCGCGATCCGGCACTTCCAGCCAGTTGATGCAGCGCAACAAGGTCGATTTGCCCGAGCCTGACGAACCCAGAATGCTGACCACGCTGCCCTTCTTCACATCCAGGCTGACACCGCGCAGCACCTCGATCCCGCCAAAGCTTTTGCTCAGGTCCTTGATACTGACTACCACTTCGTCATGCATGTTCGATTCCTCGGGCAACACCGTAACGGGCCAATCGCTGCACATACAGATCAATCAGCAGGGTCAACAACACGTAGAAAGCAATGGACACCAGGAACGCATTGGTCGGGATGAAGTAACTGGCCTGCACGGCGCTCGCCGCCGCGGTGAGTTCCTGCAACGTGATGATCGAAAGAAAGGCCGTGTCCTTCAGTGCATACACCATCTGATTGCCGATCAACGGCCGCGAACGCATCAGCAACTGCGGCAGGATGATTCGCAGGTACAGCGGCACACGCCGAAACCCTTGAGCCAGGGCTGCCTCGGCCTGGCCCACAGGCAGCGTAAGCTGGCTGCCGCGCAGGATCTCCGCCAGATAGGCCCCGTGATAAAGGCTCAAGGCCGCAGCCCCGGCGAACCAGGCGTTAGGCCTGAACCCGAGCTGGGGCGCACCGTAATAGAACAGGTAGGCCAGGATCAGGAACGGCAACATGCGCATCACGCTGATGTAGCCCCTGACCCCACCGCGCACCAGCGCGTTGCTGCTCAGGCCGAAGTGGGCCAGGCATCCCAGCAGGAACGCGCCGGCGAATGATGCTGCGAACAGCAGCACGGTGGTCCACACCCCATGAAGAAAGACGTCCCTGACTTCCCAGATAATCTGCCAATCCGTCATGACGCCTCCTTACACCGCCAGTCGGCGGGCTTTGAACTCGAGCAACTGTTGCAGCTTGAGCAGTCCGCCAATCATGAGCATGTACAGCACTGCAGCTGCCAAAATCGGCGGCAGTGGTTCATAGGTAACCGAAGTGATCCGGTTGGTGACCCGCGTGAGGTCGACGATGCCAATCACCGCAACGGCTGGGCTGGCTTTGATCAGAAATGACATTTCGCTGACCAGTGCCGGCAGGCTGTTGACGATGACCTGGGGCAGCATGATGCGGCGGAAGAACACCCACCGGGTCATGCCGCAGGCATAGGCGGCCTCCCGTTGCTCACGGGCGAAGCCAATGAACGCCGAGCGCCAGATTTCCGCGTTGAAGGCTGCGGTGTTGGCGGTCAATGCCATGATCGCTGCCGCCACCCGGTTGATCTGGATGCCGAACGAAGGCGCGGCCAGAAAGATGAACAGGGTCAATGTGACCAGCGGCGTGGCCCTGGCCAGGGTGACATACATCGCCAGCGCCTGGCTCAACACCGGCAGCTTGCTGACCCTGCCTGCTGCAATCAGCAGACCGATCGGGACGCCCAGGGCGATGGCCGCAGCCGAGACGTACAAAGTCACCCAGGCTCCGTCCAGCAGCAGTTTCCAGGTATCGAGATTCATGGGGAACTCCTCGACGTAGAACAGGCTTCACAGACCCGCCAGGGTATGGAACTCACTCACACTGGTGATCGGCTGCGCTGGCATGTCGGGGAAGGCTTCGCCGAACCATTTCACTTGAAGAGCAGCCAGGCGCCCGCTCGCGCGAACCTCGGTCATGAAATCGGTGAGGAACTGACGCAGTTGCGGATTGTTTTTCGGGATGGCCCAGGCGTTGAACCCACCGCCCGACACCGCGAACCCCTTGGCGAATACTTCAGGGCGCGTCCTTACAACGTCGTTAACCGCGATCAGCGAGGTGATCGCATAGTCGATACGACCACTGGCGAGATCCGCAAATGCCTCGGTGTAAGACTGATACTTCACCAGTTCACCGCGATCGCAGCCAGCCGCGTCGAGCATTTTGTCGAGTTCCGGCAAACGGGCTTCGAATGAACTGCCTCCCTGCAACCCAACCGTTTTTCCGCACAGGCTCTTTACCTCGCTGGTGATCGAAGTGTCATTCTTGCGTTTGACGAAGAAGTGCTGGGCCGGCGCAAAGGGCGGAGCAAAGTCGAATACTCGCAGTCGCTCATCGGTGACCACCGAACCGGTGAAAGCCGCATCGAATTTGCCCGTGGTGACGCCACCCAGCAGCCCGGTCCAAGGCATGATTTCCTGGCGCACTTCAATTCCGCGTGCCTTGCCGAAAGCCTTGAGATCCTCCAGAAGGTCGGCGTGGAAGCCTGCCGGTTTGCCATCGACGATATAGTTGAAGGGGGAATAGTCGTCTTCAGTGACTACAGTCATGTAACCCCTGGCCTTGATATCTGCAAGGTCGGCATGGGCGACCATGGCGCTGCCAAAGGCGGCGAGTGCGCCAACTGCGAAGACCATCTTTTTGAAAGCGCTCATTTTTTTTGTCATTTTTAGAGACTCCAGTATTGGATCATAGAAAGCGTTGTTGTGTAGGCCAACGGCTCCATGACTGCCGTTCTGCAACATCCATGCGCAGGGTTTACGCGTTCACGAATGAACACACCGAAAAAATCAGCAGGATGAAGGACTGAAACGGGATCGCTATTTTTATTGCACCGACTGTGAGGGTGGGTGTCGTATCGGCCTGCCACAGGCCGATGACCATGTATTAACGTACGAACCGACCTTTCGCAAGAACAAATCAACGGTAAAAAAGATAAATCTGCATTTTTTCAGATCACTCATACCGCAGTATGAAAGGCCTCGTAATTTTCTTGCTCTGATACTATTCAACTATTCAACCCAGGCCTTTATAACTGGGCATGCTCGCACTCCTTTCACCTGCTTAGCGCGATCTCAGATAAACGCCTAACGCAAAAAAACCGTCTCGCAAATACGAGACGGCTTTTTCAGAAGACATTCTTTCATTATAAAAAAAGCGCGATTTCTATTCGAAATCGCGCCAAACGACACAACAAGAGCAGCTAATTCTTAGGCCGAGGCTGCACTTGCCTTGGCGAGGTCCAGTGAGCGCGTCTCAGGGGCCATCTGCCAGGTGAAGAACAGACCAACCATCGAGATACCAAAGGCAACGATCATGGTGTTGGCGATGCCGATGGACGACAGCGACATGGGCACAAGGTAGGTACCGATGGCTGCGCCGATTCGCGAAAGCGATGTGGCCAGGCCCACCGCCGAACCTCGAACTTCAGTTGGGAACAGCTCGTTGGGATATACGTATTGCAGCACCTGGGCACCACCGATGAACAGCGCGTAGCTGCCAAACAGCGCCAAGGTCAGCAGGCCAGCACCATCTGGGAACAGGCCAAGCAGCAGCAGTGCCAGGCCGGACCACAGGAAGCTGTGGATGAGCATTTTGCGTCGACCCAACGGGTTGATCAGCTTCACACCCAGCAGGCAACCGAACACGAAGATGATGGTGATCGCGACCGCGCCCCAGGCAGCCAGATCACCCGTCAAGCCCATCGCGGCGAGAATCTTGGGAGCGAATGCATAGATCGCGAACTGAGGGATGATCGAGCAGGTCCAGAAGATGCTGACGAAGAAAATGCGTTTGCCGTAATGCGAGTGGAACAGCGAGGAAACGGAAACCTTGCGCTCGGCCACAGGCTCGGACAGGTCGGCGATGGAGAATTTGTCGCCATACACTTTCTTGATGACCTGATCTGCTTCAGCAGTGCGACCCTTGCTGAGCAACCAACGGGCAGACTCAGGGGTACCAGCACGCATGATCAGGAACAATACGGCCGGCACCACGGCACTGGCCAGCGCCCAGCGCCAGGCCTCAGGGCCCATCGCACGAAGGATGAATTCACCTGCCACGTAAGCGACCGCCGCACCGACGAACCACATCATCACCAGGCTGGCCAGAATCGAGCCACGCTGTTTCTTTGGCAGGAACTCGGCCAGCAACGAGGTGGCAAGCGGGTGGTCGGCGCCGATTGCAACCCCCAGCAGCAAGCGCAACACGATAAGCGCTGCAGCGGAATTGACCCAGAACTGGCCAAGCGAGAACACGGCCAACGCTACCAGCACCAGCACATAAAGTGTCTTGCGGCCAAGCTTATCGGTGAATAGCCCACCCACGAACCCGCCAAAGAACATACCGATCAGGGAAGCTGCGGCGACCATACCTTCTTGAAAAACAGTCAACTGCAGCGACTGACTCAGTTGCACGAGGACGACACCGATAATACTCAGGATATAGCCATCCAAGAACGGGGCACCAGAGGAGTACACAGCCAGCTTTTTGTGGAAGCTGTTCAGAGGGGCATCTTCTAAGGAAATCTTTTGCTTATTTGACATTATGTTGTCTCTTTGCTCGATGCTAAGTAACTCATGCAAGCCCGCAAACCGGCAAGACGGGGCACGCGGCAGAAACGTATGAGTTACCGTATTATTTTTGTATATAAACTTAGCTGGCCGAACGACTATCGCGGGATTCGAAATCCTCACTGCAAAGTGAACGACCCAAGTTGGCAGTCCCTGCACATCGGCATGGCGTTACGATCAGGGTTATACGACGTTTTCGTACAACTGCGTGTTCGTGCTGCCGGCCGAGCAAATTCCTACGACGCGCCCAGAGTAAGCTGGCGTGAGCTCAGGAAATAGTATGATTACCACAAAGAATGCGAGATCTCGGTCAACTGTCATGTTTGTTACGGACAGCGCCAAATCCGGTGGACGCACTGTTCCACCGGAATGTCATGCCATCGGCGTGAAAGGATGCTGGGTCAAATCAACCCTTACGGGCGACCCAGGCATTGAAGCGCTCCTGCAGCTCCTCGCCATGGTCGATCCAGAACTCGCTGCTGACTGCCATCGAGCGCGCCATGTTGTCGGGTGCGGTATTGAGTTGCCGGGCCAGAGCAGGATCAAGCAACGCGGCGGTGTGCAGGTTGACCGAGCCATAGCCTAGCTGGGTGGTGTGCTTTTGCTGGTTTTCGGGACGCAGAGTGAACGCGATGAAGTCTTCGGCAAGTGCCTTGTTCTTGCTGCCACGGGGGATCGCCCAGTAGTCGATGGAGTAGATGCTGCCATTCCAGATCGGTTTGATCGGGGCGCCCGACTGCTCGGCAGCGAAGATGCGACCGTTGAATGCAGTGGTCATCACTACGTCCTTGCTTGCGAGGAACTGCATGGGCTGTGCGCCTGCCTCCCACCATTGGACGTAGGATTTGATTTCGTCAAGCTTGTGGAACGCCCGGTTCACCCCTTCCGGGGTGCCCAGCACCTGATAGATCTGATCACGCGGTACGCCATCGGCCATCAGTGCCGCTTCCAGATTGAACTTGGGCCCCCTGCGCAGGGCCCGCTTGCCTGGGAATTTCTTGATATCCCAGAAATCCTGCCAGCCGCCAGGCGCCGCCTTCAGCGCATCGGTGTTGTAGGCGAGTGCCATCGACCAGACCAACAACCCCGCGCCGCAATCCGAAAGCGTGCCCGGCACGAAGTCTTCCTGCTTGCCGAGGCGGGCCTGGTCCAAAGGCTCGAACAGCCCCTCCTCGCAGCCACGCACAAGATCGTCCCCTTCAACCTGGACCACGTCCCAGTTGACGCTGTTGGTATCGACCATGACCTTGATGCGCCCCATCTCGCCGTTGTATTCACCGGCGATCAGTTTTACCTGATGGGCAGCTTCGAATGGCTGATAGAAAACCTCGGTCTGTACCGTCTTGCTGACACCCCCGTACGAGATGACCGTCATCTCGGTAGCACCAGCTGGGGTGGCCAGGACGGAAATCATTGCACCAGCGATCAATCCTTTGTTCATGCGAGCCTCTCTATTTATTGGTTTTGTAAAGAAGTTTTACGCGTGCAACGTACTGCGAAAAAAAAAGCGAGCACCGACCGGTGAGGCAAATGCTCGCTGGATCCACCAGGATCAAAAAGCGGTATCAGCGTGAAGCCGGGGTAGGCGAATCCTCGCGGATGAGCGAGCGCCGCTTCAGTTCGTGCCAGAATTCGTGAGGAATGTTGTGCTCGAAGGTCGCGATGTTTTCGCTGAGCTGCTGAACACTGCGCACACCTGGAATGATGTTCGCCACCGCTGGGTGCGCGGCGATGAACTGTAACGCTGCCGACTTGAGGGGCACATCGAACTCCCGGCAGACGTCCTCGATCGACTGCACAAGCTGCAGCACGGGCGCTTTCGCCGGCGCGTAGTTGTAGCGCGCCCCCGGCACCGCACCGGTAGCCAGAATGCCGCTGTTGTACCCACCGCCGACGATGACCGAGACACCCTGTGCCTCACAGCTTGGCAGAAACGCGTCCAAGGCATCCTGCTCGATCAACGTGTAACGGCCCGCCAGCAGCAGGCAGTCAAAATCGACACGGCGAATGGCTTCATGGGCCACGTCGCTTTCGTTGACACCAATGCCGATCGACTTCACCACGCCTTGGTCGCGCAGCTCGAGCAGCGCCCTGCCCGCCCCTTTCATGGCGTGGTCGAACACCTCCGGCTGCTGACTGCCATGGGTGTAGACATCCACTTCGTGGATGAGCGCGACATCGATGTACTCAAGACCCGTGCGCTGAAGGCTGTCTTCAATGGACCGCATAGTGCCGTCATAGGAGTAGTCGAACCGCCACTCGAATGGCAGCCCTTTGATCCAGCAACCGAAGTCGATTTCTTCACGACGGCGAGGCGTCAGCAGCCGGCCTACTTTGGTAGCCAGCACGAACTGGTCGCGAGGCTGCCAGCGCAACCCCTGGCCTAACCGGGCTTCGCTCAGGCCATGGCCGTAGCTCGGGGCAGTGTCGAAAAAGCGGATACCGGCATTCCAGGTGGCCTGGATGAGTTCTGCGGCAGTCTCTTCACTGATCGGCGCCATGAAATTGCCCAATTGGGCAGCGCCAAAGCCCATGACGCTGGTCTCGATGCCAGAGCGAGCCCATTTGCGTTGCTGTGAAGCTTGCATGGATGACGTTCCTTTCAAGAGGCCCGGCCGAAGCCGGGCATTGGTGAAACCGCGTCTTCAGATGCTCAGGCACAGGTACTTGATTTCGAGGTAGTCCTCGATACCGTACTTGGAGCCTTCGCGGCCCAGGCCCGAGGCCTTGATGCCACCGAACGGTGCCACTTCGTTGGAGATCAGGCCGGTGTTGATACCCACCATGCCGTATTCCAAGGCTTCGGCAACACGGAACACACGGCTCATGTCGCGGGCGTAGAAGTACGAAGCCAGGCCAAACTCGGTGTCGTTGGACATGGCGATGACTTCGGCTTCGTCCTTGAAGCGGAACAGCGGTGCCAGCGGGCCGAATGTTTCATCCTTGGCAACGGCAGCCTCATTGGGCACATCAATCAGGATGGTAGGCTCGAAGAAATGCCCCTCGATGATTTGTCCACCCGCAAGCACCTTGGCGCCTTTGGAGACCGCGTCATCAATGTGCTCCTGGACCTTGGCGACGGCTTTGCCGTCGATCAGCGGGCCAGTGGTGGTGCCCTCTTCCAGGCCGTTGCCGATCTTCAGCTTGGCAACTGCATCGGCCAGCTTCTGGGCAAACGCGTCGTACACGCCGTCCTGCACATAAATGCGGTTGGCGCAGACGCAGGTCTGACCGTTGTTGCGGAATTTGGAAATCATCGCGCCCTCGACGGCCTTGTCGAGGTCAGCGTCGTCGAACACGATGAACGGGGCGTTACCACCCAGCTCCAGGGAAACCTTCTTGATGTCCTTGGCGCATTCCTGCATCAACTGGCGACCGATGTCGGTGGAGCCGGTGAACGACAGCTTGCGTACCAGGGCGTTGCCGGTCAGTTCGCTGCCCACTTCGCCAGCGCTACCGGTGACCACGCTCAGCACGCCAGCCGGGATGCCGGCGCGGTTGGCCAGTTCGACCAGCGCCAAGGCGGAGTACGGGGTCTGCGAAGCAGGCTTGAGCACCATGGTGCAGCCAGCGGCCAGGGCCGGGCCGGCTTTACGGGTGATCATGGCGGCCGGGAAGTTCCACGGGGTGATGGCCGCGGTAACGCCGATTGGCTGCTTGATGACGATCAGGCGCTTGTCTGGCTGGTGGCCAGGAATGGTGTCACCGTAGACGCGCTTGGCTTCTTCGGCGAACCACTCGATGAACGAAGCGGCGTAGGCGATTTCGCCCTTGGCTTCGGCCAGCGGCTTGCCTTGCTCGGTGGTCATCAGGCGAGCCAGGTCGTCCTGGTGCTCGATCATCAGTTCGAACCAGCGACGCAGCTTGGCCGAACGCTCTTTGGCGGTCAGGGCACGCCAGGCCGGCAGAGCCTTGTCGGCGGCTTCGATGGCGCGGCGGGTTTCCGCGGTGCCCATCTTCGGCACGGTACCGATGACTTCACCCGTGGCGGGGTTGGTCACACGGATTACCAGACTGCTATCAGCATCAAGCCATTCACCGTTGATGAACGCTTGCTGACGGAACAGCTGTGGATCTTTCAAATGCATGTCCAACTCCTCAGATAGCAGCACTGCGCTCGCGCAGGTCCATGTTCAGGATGCGATCGTTTTCGCTGTAATCGACCGGGCAGTCGATCACGTGCACGCCTGGGGTCTTGATGCAGTGTTCCAGCAGCGGCAGGAGTCCTTCAGCACTTTCCACGCGGTGGCCATTGGCACCGTAGGCTTCGGCGTACTTGACGAAGTCCGGGTTGCCGTAGTCCAGGCCGAAATCGGTGAAGCCCATGTTGGCCTGCTTCCAGCGGAT
>NZ_JBIBGE010000050.1:0-31728 GCF_042956345.1 Pseudomonas sp. NPDC008258 | reverse complement strand
GCGCGAGTAGTATTTGCCCTACTGAAAAGCGGAGACGAGTATCGATCAAAAGCCGCTTAAAAAACTTCCCTAAAACCATAGAATCTCCCACAGGTGCATCATCACCTTCTGGCTTTGTGATATTCCTGTGGGAGCTGGCTTGCCGGCGATAGGGCCGGTAAAGCAAAAAGGTGCCTAGAGCGTGTCGCGCAGCAGTTTCTGCCGCCAGCTTTCCTGCTCCTGTGCTGGGGCCTCGATCAGATACGAATAGCGCCCGGCCACCCGCACCGCCACCGGTACCCCGTCGCGGTACAGCAGGCGATTTCCACTCACCGCCGGTACCTTGGCCCCCGGCAGCAGCGAGCCGATCAGGTTCAGCGGGTCGCTGGCACTCACCACCAGCAGCGCGCCGTCCGTTTCACGCCGCCGTACCTGGCGCAGTAGCCCCACCGCCTCCGGCAAGGCGAACTGCTCACCTGCCAGCCCGGCTATGAAACGCCCGCCACGAATCTCGCCACGTGCCTCCAGCCGGTGATAGCAGCGCAGCAGTTCACGCCAGGGCGGCAGCACATCACTCTCGCGCTCCAGCAGCCGCCAGCAGATCACGCCATAACGGCGTAACAGCGTGCGGGCGATATGCTCCAGGCGCTGGCTGTCGTCCACTGTGCCCCTGCGCAGCAATGCCCAGCGCCCGGCATGGGCCATGCTGCTGGACAACGGCGCATGGCCGCGTCGGCTGTTGCGTGACGTGCGCTTCGCCGCCGGGGTGATCAGGCTGCGCAGGCCGGTGAAGCTGTCGGCGCCCGCAAGGCCGGCACCTACCAGTTCCTGCAGTGCTGTTTCCAGTTCACTGGGCAGCAGGTGTGCGTCTTCTGTCAGTTCGTCAAAAAACAGCGCGCCATGTGCCTGCAGCACCCCGTGCACGCGCTGCGCCCGCGCCCCGAGGCTTTCAGGGGCGGGTACAGAGGCAAGGCTGCGCCACAGGTTCAGGTGTTCACGCGGCAGCAGCACCAGCGGTGTGCTGGACAAGGTATTGCTTGCCACGGTTGCGGCCAGCCGGCTCCAGGCGAATTGCCCGTTGCGGCAGGCATCATCCAGCCAGTGCGGGCTGTAGTCCTTGATGCGCGCCGGCAGCAATTCGGCTTCCCAGGCCCCGGCCGCGCTGGGGAAGCCCTGCAACTGGCCCAGTACCTCGGCCACCGCTTGCGGGCCACGCAGGCGTTCGTCGGGCGCCATATGCTGCCAGTCGAACAGGAAACGCATGAAATCCTGCAAAGTGACCGGCTCGATCTCACGGCGCAGGCGTTTGACCGTGTAGCGGTGGATGCGCGCCAGCAGATGGCGTTCGCACCATTGCAGGTCACTTGCACCGGGGCTGAAATGCCCGCGCAGCACATAGCCTTCGGTTTCCAGGCGGGCCAGGGCCTGCCCGATGTCGCTTGCCGACTTGCCCAGTGGCGCAGCGATTTGCGCGTGATACTGCGGGCCGTGACCGCTCAGGCGGGCACGTAGCAGTTCGCTCAGTGCACTGTCCGGGTCAAACGCCTGGTCGAAACCGGGAAGCAGTTGCAGCGCAGGTTCCAGGCGCGCTGCCGGGTAAAGCGCCAGCATCAGGTTCAGGCGTTCGCGGGCCAACCACAGTGTGTGATCGGCCAGGCGCAAGGCCCGCCCGGCCTTGGCCAATTGCCTGAGCAGCAGATCCCAGCCGGGATTAGCCTCGACTTCCGCCTGGCTGATGGCGCCCAGGCTCATCAGCGCTTCATGCATTTCGTCGGCATTACCCGGCTGTGGCCAGGCCTCGGCCGCGACCGCGGCAATGGCATCGGCGTCCAGTGCCCCCATGTCGTCGCCGCTCTGCACTTCGTTCCAGCGCCGGTTCAGCACCGCCTGGGTACGCCGCTCCTCTAAAGGCGCATCGTCGAGGAAGGCGTACGGCCGGGCATTGAGAATCGCCGCAGCCAGCGGCGAAGGGGCCGGCAGGTCGCGGCTCAGCAGGCGCACTGCGCCGCTTTCCATACGCCGCAACAGGGCCAGCCAACCTTCGCTGTCCATCGCTTCATGCAGGCAATCGTCGAGGGTTTGTTCGACCAGTGGGTGATCGGGAATCTGCCGCTCGCCGGCGATGTTTTCCAGGCAGGCGATCTGGTCGGGGAACACGGCAGCCACCAGGTCCTCGCTCTTCATCCGCTGGATCTGCGGCGCCACTTTGCGCCCGCCCACGAAGCGCGGCAAGGCCATGGCCACGCTGGCATTCCAGCGCCAGCGCACGCCAAACAGCGGCGCATCGAGCACGGCTTGGACAAGTATCGGCTCGGCGCTGCGGCTATTCAGGTAACGCCACACTTCGTCCAGCTCGAAACTGTGGCTGGTCGACAGCGACAGGACGATGGCATCTTCGCTGGCGGCAGCCTGCAGCTCGAAGTTGAAGGTGCGGCAGAAGCGCTTGCGCAGGGCCAGGCCCCAGGCACGGTTGATGCGGCTGCCGTAGGGCGAATGGATGATCAGCTGGGTACCGCCGGACTCATCGAAAAAGCGCTCCATCACCAACGTATCCTGCGAGGGCAGGGCGCCAAGCACCTCGCGGGTGCGGGCCAGGTAGTCGAGCAACTGGCTGGCGCAGTCTTCGCCCAGTTCAAAGGTAGACTGCAACCAGGCCAGTACCTTGAGAATATCGCCGCCAGTCTGGGTCAGATGCTGGTCGATTCGCGCCTGTAACCGGGCCACGGCGGCAGACAGCTCGTTGCTGCGCCCCGGCGCTTCACCCAGCCAGAACGGAATGGTCGGCGGCAGGCCATGGGCATCCTCCACCCGTACCCGGCCGGGCTCGACGCGCAGGATGCGGTACGAGGCGTTGCCCAGCTGGAAGATATCGCCGGCAATGCTCTCCACGGCAAAGTCGTCATTCACGCTGCCGATGTTCAGCGCCTGAGGTTCCAGCAATACGGCGTAGTCGGCGTTGTCAGGGATGGTGCCGCCGCTGGTCAGCGCCGTCAGCTGGCTGCCACGCCGGCCACGCAGCGTGCCGCTGACCGCATCGCGGTGCAAATAGGCGCTGCGCACGCCCTGTCGGCCGTTATAGCCCTCGGCGAGCATGTTGAGCAGCGCCTGGTAGTGGCGCTGGTCGAGCTCGGCATAGGGCGTGGCCTGGCGCAGGCAGTCGAACAGGGCTTGTTCATGCCAGTCCTGGTTGCTGGCTTCGGCCACGATCTGCTGGGCCAGCACGTCCAGCGGTGCGCGGGGGATGTGCAGTTGGTCCAGTTCGCCTTGGCGCACGCAGTCCAGCAGGGCCACGCATTCGATCAGGTCATCACGTGAGGTGGGGAACAGGCGCCCTTTGGGCACGCCGTCGACCTGGTGCCCGGCGCGGCCGACCCGTTGCAGGAAGGCGGCAATCGAACCCGGCGAGGCGATCTGGCACACCAGGTCGATATCGCCGATATCGATGCCTAGTTCCAGCGACGCGGTGGCCACCAGCACTTGCAGTTGGCCGTTTTTCAAGCGTTGTTCGGCATCCAGGCGCAGCTCCTTGGACAGGCTGCCATGGTGCGCGGCGACCGCCTCCTTGCCCAGCCGGTCGCTGAGGTGGCGGGTGATGCGCTCGGCAAGGCGCCGTGTGTTCACGAATATCAGCGTGGTGCGGTGTTCACGGGCAAGGCTGGCCAGGCGGTCGTAGACCAGGTCCCAGACATCGTTGGCCATCACCGCGCCAAGTGGCACCGGCGGCACTTCGATGGCCAGGTCGCGTTGGCGCGCATGGCCGACATCGACGATGGCGCAGGGGCGCCCGCTACCGGTCAGAAACCGTGCCACCCGCTCGACCGGGCGTTGTGTGGCGGAAAGCCCGATACGCCGCAGTGGCCGTTTGCACAAGGCTTGCAGGCGCTCCAGGGTCAGCGCCAGGTGGGCCCCACGCTTGTTGCCGGCCAGGGCGTGGATTTCGTCGACGATTACCGTGTGCACGTTGCCCAGGCCTGCACGGCCTGAAGCAGAGCCCATCAACACGTACAGCGATTCGGGCGTTGTCACCAGGATGTGCGGGGCCAGTTTGCGCATGGCTGTACGTTCTTTTTGCGGCGTATCGCCCGTGCGCACGGCCGTGGTGATGCGTGGGCCGTTCAGGCCTTGCTCTGCGAGGGCCTGGCTGATGCCTTCGAGCGGGGCTTGCAAGTTCAGACGGATGTCGTTGGACAGTGCCTTCAGTGGTGAAACGTAGATCACCTGGGTTTGCGCGGGCAGCGCGCCCTGCTGCTCGAGGCCCTGGCGGAACAGCTCGTCGAGCACGGTGAGGAACGCACTGAGGGTTTTGCCCGAGCCGGTCGGGGCGGCCAGCAGCATCGACTGGCCCGCATGGATCAACGGCCAGGCCTGGGCCTGGGCATCGGTGACCGTGGCGAAGTGGCGGCGGAACCAGGCGCTGACGGCGGGGTGGAACAGCTCGAGCACCGGGTGGTGTTTGGCGGGCAGGTTCATCAGTTGGTTATGGCGGGTGTGGGGCGGGTTGGCAAGGGGCCGTTCGTCTGGCAGGGCAGTCATGGCCTGTGCCGGCCTCTTCGCGGGCACGCCCGCCCCCACAGGTACTGCGCAGCTTTCAAAGCCTTCGGTAATCCTGTGGGAGCGGGCGTGCCCGCGAAAGGGCCGGTACAGGAAACACTGGCCTTGTCAGGCCAATCAACCCCATGGGATCCTCCCCGGCCAAATTTTTCAGCGAACCCAGCCCATGCCCAACACCATCCGCATCGCCGCCGCCCTGTTGATCGACCCGCAGGGCCGCACCCTGCTGGTACGCAAGCGGGGCACCGAGGCCTTCATGCAGCCAGGCGGCAAGATCGATGCCGGTGAAACGCCAGTGCAGGCGCTGGTGCGCGAACTGCGCGAGGAGCTTGGCCTGCACATCGACCCGGCCCAGGCCGTGCACCTGGGCCAGTTCAGTGCCCCAGCCGCGAACGAACCGGGCTTCGAGGTGCAGGCCGAGCTGTTCCGTGTCGACAGCGCCGCGGCCGTGGTGCCGGCTGCGGAGATCGAAGAGGTGGTCTGGCTGGCCGCTGACCAGGCGCCCGTCGTGCAACTGGCGCCGCTGACCCGCGACCTGATACTGCCGCTGTACCGCCAGGCGGTCAGCGCACCGCGCTGACGCCGTCGAGGGTGGCGAACGAGGTGTCCTTGGCGGTCAGCAGGAAGTCGCGCATGTACGGCGCATCGAGCATGTCGGTGCGCACGGCAGCATAAAGGGTGGCAAACAGGCCTTTCTCACCCAGGCGCTTGCCCTTCACATAGCCGCGCGAGCTGTACTCGTGCAGTGCCCAGTGCGGCATGCCGCACACGCCACGGCCGCTGGCCACCAACTGCATCATCATCACTGTCAGCTCCGAGGTTCTCACCGCGGCTGGCTCGATGTCGGCCGGTTCGAGGAAGCGGGTGAAGATGTCCAGGCGGTCGCGCTCCACCGGGTAAGTGATCAGCGTCTGGTCGAGCAGGTCCTGCGGCACGATGTACGGCTTGCTGGCCAGCGGGTGCTGGTTGGCCACCGCCAGCATCGCCTCATAGGTGAACAGCGGTACATAGGTGATGCCTGCCAGGTCCAGCGGGTCGGACGTCACCACCAGGTCAAGATCGCCGCGGGCCAGGGCCGGCAGCGGAGCAAAGGCAAACCCGGAGGCCAGGTCCAGTTCCACTTCCGGCCAGGAATCACGGAACTGGTCGATGGTTGGCATCAGCCACTGGAAACAGCTGTGGCATTCGATGGCCATGTGCAGGCGGCCTGCAGTGCCACCGGCCAGGCGCGCGATGTCACGCTCGGCACCGCGCAGCAGCGGCAGGGTGGCATCGGCCAGTTGCAGCAGGCGCAGCCCAGCACTGGTGAAGCGTATCGGCTTGGTCTTGCGCACGAACAGCGGCAGGCCCAGGCGTTCTTCCAGCTCCTTGAACTGGTGCGACAACGCCGACTGGGTCAGATGCAAACGATCGGCGGCCTCTACCAGGCTGTCGGCCTCGCGCAAGGCATGAAGGGTTTTCAGGTGACGGATCTCCAGCACAGCTGACTCCGGGGTGTGGGATTGAACAAGCAGGGGATGAGTTGAGTTTCTCTCATGTTGCTACGGCTGTCGACTGGACGTTCGGCCGCACCGTCTGGCGGGAGTCATGAAACTGTCACCGAACTGTGGCAGCGCGCCCGAACAGAATTCATCAGACTCGCGCTCTACTGGGGATCTGCATTCTGGTGTTTCTTTCATGCGGGCTTTTTGGCTTTTTCTTTTCTTCCTGATCAGCGTACCTGCGAGTTTTGCCGAACAGCGTTGTGACGCCCATGTTCCGGTACAGCGCGCCGACCTTGGCGCCGTCAGCCTGGTGTACCAGAGCGTCGGTGCCCCGCGTGACCCGGCCTTGTTGCTGGTCATGGGCCTGGGTGGGCAACTGATCCATTGGCCGGACGATGTGGTCGAGGCTTTGTGCCGCCAGGGCTTTCGGGTCATCCGTTATGACAACCGCGATGTAGGCCTGTCACGCTGGAACCAGGTGCCACCGTCGGCCAACCTCACGGTCGAGCTGTTGCGCTACAAGTTGGGCCTGCCGGTGGCGGCGCCCTATACGCTGACTGATATGGCCGATGACGGCTTGCGCCTGATGGACGCGCTGGGTGTGCGCCAGTTTCATGTACTGGGTGTGAGCATGGGCGGCATGATCGCCCAGCACTTGGCTGCCATGGCGCCCGAGCGAGTACGCAGCCTGACGTTGGTCATGTCCAGCTCAGGCGCGGCAGGGTTGCCGGCGCCGGATCCGGCGCTGGTGCAGTTGCTGGCCCGGCGCAGCGCGCCCAACCGCGAAGTGGCCATCGAGCAGCAGGCCGACCTGCTGGCGGCCTTGGGCAGCCCCGAAGTGCGGGACGACCGCGCTGCGTTGCTGCACCAGGCGGCGGTGGCCTACGACCGGGCGTTCAACCCGGACGGGGCCAAGCGCCAGATCATGGCGATACTGGCCGAGCCGAGCCGGGTCGAGCTATTGAACCAGTTGAGGGTGCCGACACTGGTGGTTCACGGCACGGCTGACCCGCTGCTGCCGGTGATGCATGGCGTGCATCTGGCGGCGCATATCCAGGGCAGCCAGTTGCGCCTGATTCCGGGGTTGGCGCACCGCTTTCAGGAACCGTTCAAGGCGCCGTTGCTGGGTGCAGTGCTGCCTTATCTGCAGGCGCATCGGCAGGATGTCACGCATATCGCCGGGCTTTGAACCGGCGGTGCCTTCTTCGCGGGCACGCCCGCTCCCACAGGGATAGCGCCAGCCTTGCATCGTGCGCGGTCGATGTGGGAGCGGGCGTGCCCGCGAAAGGGGTCACGCCGATACAGATCAGTGCATCCGCACCCACAAGGTCACCAGTACGGTCGCGGCCATCAGCCAGGCTACCGTGGCCAGTGCCAGCGAGGCCTCCAGGCGCAGCCGGTCGACCAGCACATACAGGGTCGCCAGGTACACGAAATACGGAATGATCGACCACATGCCGAACAGGATGGTGGTCTTCAGGTCGGCAATGCTGCGCCCCTTGCCAACGATGTAGTGGGCAATCAGGGCAAAGGTCGGGAACAGGGGTACCAGGCCGGCTATGTAGTAATTCCGTGTCTTTGACAGCACTGCCAGCAGCAGCACCACGCCAGCGCCCAAGGCAGCTTTGAATACCAGATCCACGTTGTCTTTCCAGTTTGGGTTGAGGTCAGCCGAGGCCGTATTTCTTTACTTTGTCGAACAGGGTGGTCTTGGCCATGCCCAGTTCCTGGCTGGCCTGGCTCAAGTTGCCACCGGTGCGCTGCAGGGCATCGCTGAGCAGGTTGCGCTCGAATGCCTCCACCGCCTCGGCAAAGCCAAGGCCCTGGCTGGCACTGCCGCTGGGGCCTTTCTTGAACGCTGGCAGGCCGAGGGCGTAGCGTTCAGCCACATTGCGCAGCTCGCGCACATTACCCGGCCAGTCGTGAGCCATCAGGCGAGACAGGGTCTGGCTGTCCAGCGTCGGTGTTTCCCGGTCGAAGCGCAGGGCCGATTGCTGCAGAAAGTGTTCGAACAATTGCAGGATGTCTTCACGGCGCTCGCGCAGCGGCGGCAACTCCAGGGTCACCACATTCAACCGGTAGTACAAGTCGCTGCGGAACTGGCCACTCTGGCCCATGCTGTCGAGGTCGGCTTTGGTCGCGGCGATCACCCGGCAATCCACTGGGATGCTCTGGTTCGAGCCCAGGCGCTCCAGCGTTCGTTCCTGCAGCACGCGCAGCAGCTTGATCTGCAGGTTGATGGGCATGCTCTCCACTTCATCGAGGAACAGCGTGCCGCCATTGGCGTGCTCGATCTTGCCGATGCGGCGTTTGCCGGCGCCGGTGAAGGCATTGGCCTCGTGGCCGAAAATCTCGCTTTCGAACAGGTTTTCCGGCAGGCCGCCACAGTTCAGCGCCACGAATTGTTGGCCCTGGCGGCGGCTGAAATCGTGCAGGCAGCGTGCGACCAGCTCCTTGCCAGTGCCGGTTTCGCCTTCGATCAACACGTTGGCCGAGGTATCGGCAACGTTGGCGATCAGTTCACGCAGGTGTTCCATGGCCGGTGAGCGGCCAATGATGCGCCCCTCAAGGCTGCTCTGCCCGGCCAGTTGCCGGCGCAGGGCTACCACTTCGCGCGAAAGCCCCCGCTGTTCAAGGGCGCGGCGCACCACGTCGACCAGGCGCTCCGGGGAGAACGGCTTTTCCATGAAGTCGTAGGCGCCATTGCGCATGGCGCCTACCGCCATGTCGATATCGCCGTGACCGGTGATCAACACCACCGGCAAGCTGCGGTCACGGGCCTTCAGGCGGTTGAGCAGCTCCAGGCCATCGATGCCCGGCAGGCGGATATCGCTGACGACGATGCCGGCGAAATCCTCGCCGATGCGTTCCAGCGCTTGTTCAGCGCTGCCCACGCCCTCGCAGGCGATGTCCTCAAGGGCCAGTGCCTGCTGGCAGCCGAGCAACACATGCGGGTCGTCTTCGACGATCAGGACGGTAAGAGGCGCTTGGTTCATGGGTGCTCTGCCGATTCGCTAGGAGGTGAAACCAGGGGCAGGGCCAGGACGAAGGCCGTGCCGCCGGTGGCGGGGTGCTCGACGTTGAGGCTGCCCTTGGCGGCGGCGGCGAGGCTCGCAGACAGGGTCAGGCCCAGGCCCAGGCCATGTTCGCCCGGTTTGGTGGTGAAGAAAGGTTCGAACAGGTGCTTGCGCGCCTCGGCGTCGATGCCGTGGCCATTGTCGCGCACCTGCAAACGGTACTTGTCGCCCTGCAGCTCGCCTTCCAGCCATAGCTCGGGCAACGGTTGCGTGGCCATGGCATCGAGGGCATTGCCGATCAGGTTGACCAGAATCTGCTCAAGGCGGGTCTGGTCGATGGCCAGTTGCTGGTCCTCGAACTGGTGGTGCAACTGCAAATGGCAGGCGCTGATGCGGTTGGCCAGTACCTGCAGGGTGGCCTCCACCGCCTTGGCCAGCGAGGCCTGGCCGCCGTCGTCGCCACGCCGGGCGAACGAGCGCAGGCTGGCGGTAATGCGGCCCATGCGGTCGATCAGGTCGTTCATGGTGCGCAGGTTGGCGCTGGCGGTTTCCAGCGCCCCGCGCTCGAGGAAACGCACGGTGTTGCCAGATAGCGTGCGCAGCGCGGCCAGTGGCTGGTTCAGCTCATGGGCAATGCTGGTGGACATCTGCCCGATGGCGGCCAGCTTGCCAGCCTGCACCAGCTCGTCCTGGGCGTGGCGCAAGGTTTGCTCGGCATGCCGGCGCTCGCGAATCTGGCCTTTCAGGCGCTCGTTGCTGGCACGCAGGTCGGCTGTACGTTCGGTAATCCGCCGCTCCAGCTGGCTGTTGGCTTCCTCAAGGGCTTCACGGGCTGCCAGGCGAGTGGCAATGACCTTGCGCCGTTCGTTCCAGGCGATGCCGAGAATTGCCAGCAGGGCAAAGGCCACGCCCACCAGGATACCTTGCACCATGGATTCGCGGCGCAGGTCCTGCAGGGGCGTCAGCAGGGTGAAATGCCAAGGGGTATCCACCAGGCGACGGGTCTGGGCCAGGTAGGAAACCTCGTGGGGTTTGCCCGTTGCGGTTTCGCTGTTGGCCGGGAAGGTGAGTTTTTCCACGCCATCGGCCAGGGTTTCCCGGGCCAGTGGCTGCAGTTCGTTGAGCGGCCACCAGTAGTACTGCAGGCTGCGCGCCAGGCGCTCCTTGATTTGCGGGGTGAGCGGGCGCACCGACTTCAGGCGCCGGGCCGGGTCGCTGGAAAGGATGATGATGCCGTTCTCGTCGCTGACGAACGCCTCCAGCCGGGCACGCTGCCAGCGCTCTTCAAGGGTGTCCAGGCGCACCTTGATGACTGCCACGCCAATGATCTTGCCGTGTTCTTCCAGGCCATGGGCCAGGTAGTAGCCGGCTTCGCCAGTGGTGCTGCCGATGCCGTAGAAGCGCCCTGGCTCGCCGCGCACGGCGGTCTGGAAGTAGGCGCGAAATGACAGGTCTTCACCGAGGAACGAGTCGGCGTCGCGCCAGTTGCTGGTTGCCTGGACGCGGCCATTGGTGTCGAGGACGAAGATGGCCCGGCTGCGGCTGCGCCGGTTCAGGCCTTCAAGGTATTCGTTGACGGTTTGCCGTGAGCCGCCATCAGGGTCGGTGAGCAGGTGCGAGACGCTGTCTTCCAGCTCCAGCAGGCTCGGCAGGTAGGTGTATTTGCTGATTTCGCTTTCGACCGTGCGCGCGTGCAGCTCCAGCTGGCGCTCGCCATTTTCGCTGAGGGTGCGAATACCGTTGCTCTCGCTGACCAGGTAGCCAGCCAACCCCAAACCGACCATCAGCAGGATGATCAGGGGCGGCAACAGCAATTGGCGGAGCAGGCGGGAATTCACGGCAGGCTTGGCAGGGAGAAGAAGCGAAGGGTCGCATTTCATCACAGTGGCCTTGTCACGACCAGCGCCAGCTGCCCGAAAGGGCAGCGGCACTGACCGGTTCAGTGAGGCAAAATCAGTGTTGCAGGATCTTGCTGAGGAAGTGCTGGGTACGTTCGTGGCGGGCCGACGGGTTGCCGAAGAAGTCTTCCTTCTGGCAGTCCTCGATGATGTTGCCCTTGTCCATGAAGATGACGCGGTTGGCCACTTTACGGGCGAAGCCCATTTCGTGGGTCACGCACATCATGGTCATGCCTTCGTGGGCCAGTTCGACCATTACGTCCAGTACTTCGTTGACCATTTCCGGGTCCAGGGCCGAGGTCGGTTCGTCGAACAGCATGACGATCGGGTCCATCGACAGGGCGCGGGCGATGGCTACACGCTGCTGCTGCCCACCGGACAGCTGGCCAGGGTGCTTCTTGGCGTGGGCGCCGAGGCCGACGCGGTCAAGCAGGGCCAGGCCTTTCTTGGTCGCTTCCGCCTCGCTACGGCCAAGCACCTTGCGCTGGGCGATGGTCAGGTTTTCGGTAATCGACAGGTGCGGGAACAGTTCGAAGTGCTGGAACACCATGCCAACCCGCGAGCGCAGCTTGGGCAGGTTGGTCTTCGGGTCGGCAATCGAGGTGCCATCGACCACGATGTCGCCCTTCTGGAACGGCTCCAGGGCGTTGACGCACTTGATCAGGGTGGACTTGCCCGAACCCGAAGGGCCACAGACCACCACCACTTCACCCTTCTTGACCTCGGTGCTGCAGTCGGTCAGTACCTGGAAGTCCCCGTACCACTTGTTGACGTTCTTGATGGAAATCATACGGTGATCCTTTTTTGCAGGCGCTTGACTAGCCACGAAGCGGAGAAGCTGATGAGGAAGTACACGACACCGGCGAAGATCAGGAACTCATGAGAGCGCCCGATGATGTCGCCGTTGGAGCGTGCCGAGTTGAGGAAGTCCACCAGGCCCACGGTGTACACCAGCGAGGTGTCCTGGAACAGGATGATGCTCTGCTGCAGCAGCAGCGGGGTCATCTTGCGGAAGGCCTGGGGCAGGATGATCAGGCGCATGGTCTGGCCGTAGGTCATGCCCAGTGCCTGTGCAGCGCCCATCTGGCCCTTGGAAATCGACTGCACGCCGGCGCGGACGATTTCGCAGAAGTACGCAGCCTCGAACATCATGAACGCCACCACGCACGAGGTGAAGGCACCCACGGGGGTGTCCTCGCCGGTGATCCAGCGCAGCACGAACGGCACCGCCAGGTAGAACCAGGTGATCACCAGCAGCAGCGGGATGGAGCGGAAGTAGTTGACGTAGGCGCCGGCCACGCGCGACAGCAGCTTGCTCGAAGACAAGCGCATAAGGGCCAGGATGGTGCCCAGCACGATACCGCCTACCACGCCCATGACCATCAGTTGCAGGGTCATGACCATGCCTTCCCACAGGGCCGGCAGCGCAGGGATGATTTCGCTGAAGTCCATTTCCATTTATTTGCCCCCCACGGAAATCAGGCCAGGCACGGCGACTTTCTTCTCGACCATGCGCATCAGCAGCATCAGGCCCATGTTCAGGGTGAAGTAGATCAGCGTGGCCAGGGTGAACGCCTCGAACAGGTTGGCCGAGAACTCAGCGGTCTGTTTGGTTTGCGCCAGCAGTTCCATCAGGCCGATCAGCGACGCCACCGAGGAGTTCTTGAACACGTTGAGGAACTCGGAGGTGAGCGGCGGAATGATGATCCGGTAAGCCTGCGGCAGTAGCACATTGGTATAGATTTGGGGCAGGCTGAAGCCCATGGCGCGTGCGGCGGCTTCCTGGCCTTTGGGCAGCGCCTGGATACCGGTACGCACCTGTTCGCAGACGCGGGCGGCGGTGAACAGGCCCAGGCAAATGACCACGCTGATCAGTGCCGAGGTAGTCGGGTTGAGGTCTTGCTTGAACCATTCCTGCAGGCCCTCAGGCAGCAGGTCCGGCACCAGGAAGTACCAGATGAACAGCTGCACCAGCAGCGGCACGTTGCGGAACAGCTCCACGTAGGCGGTGGCGATACCGGATACCACGCGGTTTGGCACGGTACGCATGACGCCGAGCACCGAGCCCAGCAGCAAGGCGATGATCCAGGCGGAAATGGCGATGGCGATGGTCCAGCCCAGACCGGTGACGTACCAGTCCAGATAAGTCTCGCTGCCCACGCCGGTGGACTTGAAGAACACGCCCCAGTCCCAGTTGTAATTCATCGGGATTTCCCCTCAGACGGTTGTTTCACGGGCACCTTCCAACATCCGAGGGCGTTAAGCCCTCGGATGAAAGGTTAGACACTAACGGGTGGCCTGCAGGTTTAATTCGCGCTTTGCAGCGCCGCAGGCCACAGGCTGGGGGTCAGGACTTCTTCTCGTCCGCCGCCTTGTCGGTCGGCTCGGCGATCAGTTTCTTCAGTTCGTCGCTCATCTTGAACTGCAGGTTCAGGCCCTTTGGCGGGATCGGCTGCTGGAACCACTTGTCGTAGCTCTTGTTGACTTCGCCCGACTTGAAGTAGCCAACGATGGCGTCATCCACCGCTTTCTTGAAGGCCGCGTCATCCTTGCGCACCATGCAGCCGTAGATTTCGTACGACTGTGGGGTGCCAGTGATGACCCAGTCCGACGGTTTGCGTGCCTTGGCCATTTCACCGGCGAGCAGGGCGTCGTCCATCATGAAGGCTACGGCGCGGCCGCTTTCGAGCATGTTGAAGGCTTCACCGTGGTCCTTGGCGGAAATCACGTTCATCTTCATCTGCTTGTCGGCGTTCATCGCCTTGAGCAGGCGCTCGGAGGTGGTGCCGGCGGTGGTCACCACGTTCTTGCCGGCCAGGTCCGGGAAGTCCTTGTATGCAGGTTGACCGTCCTTGACCTTGGTCAGCAGACGGGTACCGACTTCAAAGATGCCCACGGTGAAACCGACTTGCTGCTGGCGCTCGACGTTGTTGGTGGTGGAGCCGCACTCCAGGTCGACGGTGCCGTTCTGCACCAGCGGGATGCGGGTCTGGGAGGTGACCAGGTTGTAACGGACCTTGATGTCCGTACCCAGTTGCTTCTTCAGGGCGTCGACGACAGCCAGCTGGATGTCATGCGAGTAGCCCACGGGCTCGGGCTTGCCGGCCAGGTAGGAAAACGGGATGGAGGAGTCGCGGTGGCCCAGGGTGATGGTGCCCGAATCCTTGATCTTCTTCAGGGTGCCGGTCAGTTCTTCGGCCATGGCCGGCGAAGCGATCACAGCGGCCGCGATGGCGGCGCCCAGCAATTGACGAACGATACGCATCAAATTTTCCTCGACGTGTTTGTTTTTTTTATGGAGCCGTTGGCGGACTCTTTCGTTCAACGAATACAGCAAGAAGCGAGTGCATTCGGCTACCAAGTGTAGAGCATGACTCGTGCCAAGCCATGGTGTCGACCTTAAAGGCGCATGGTGAAGCGGCTTTGACAGTTTCAGGTTGTGTCGCGAGTGTTCGTAAAGCCGAATGAATTGCACAAGATGCAATCGGCAATCCGAACGGTTTGCGCTCGCTGGGTGGCGGCGGCAGGAAGGGTGGCAGCTATGCAGTGCGTCCAGGGGGCGGGAGGGTGGTGTGCTGGCGTTTCTATCCACAGAGATGCCGACATGACTGATGCACTAGCCAACCCCGAATCCATCGACAGCCTGATCGCCCAACGTGTGCCAGGCTGGCTGGTCGACCATGCCAACCCTGACCGGCTTCCGGCGCTGCGCCGGGCGCTACGCCGACAGGCGCACAATACGCGCAGCCTGGAACGCGTGCTGGGCGCCATCCCTCCCCTGGATACCTTCGTCGCAGACTTGCTTGATGATGCACTGCGCAGGGCAGGCATTGCCCACCCCGATGTGCGTCAGAGCAAAGTGCGGGTCTCGCAACGCTTGGTGCTGCCGACCGGTTCGCCCGTGCTGCCGCAACCCATGTTCGTACGGCGCTCCAAGCGTTCTTTGCTGGAAGCGGCACTGCACAACTTTCACCGCAGCGAAACGCGGCCCGCACCGCACCGCAGGGGCGACCTGATTGACCGTAACGGTCGCCGCCTGCCGTTGGGCCTGGAGGCTTTTGCCGGGGTGTGTCGCGAAGTGGACGCTGGTCGCCGTTACCAGGAAGCGTTGAAAGAACACTTTGAACCGTCCAGCGCGTCAGGGGAGGCGCAAGGCGACGCGACCGCGCGGCTGAATACGCTGATCCAGGAATGTTTTCGTAACAATTTTGAGGTGGCCGTGCGCATAGCGGCGCTGAAACGTGACCTTGATGAGCGCGCCTTCCTGCTGATGCTGCCGATCATGGCCGAGCAACCGGTGGTGCCCGCACTTGAAGCCAGCGTGGTGCCGCGTCAGCTGTATCTGATGGGGCGGCGCATCTTCGGGGTTTTGACCCTGGAGGTGCGGCCTGCGCCTGACCAGCCCGTGGAGGCGGTGATTCTGTGGATACCAGACGATCCACAAACCCCCGTATCGTGCCATGCCAGTTGGGCCGCGCTGAACCGCTGGCTGGGGCTGCGTTTTCTCGACCCTGCCTACCGCAGGTTCTTTGCGCGCTTCATCGCCGAGCGCGATCGTATCAACTTCTACCGGGTGCTGGCCGCGCGCGTCGACCAGGCCCCGGTCGCCGGCGTGGAGCTTGATGCCAGGGACGCACCGATCGCCATGCCAATCTTCGAGTACCTGCGCAAGCAATACGTGGACAAGCGTATCGACGATGCCATGGTGCTCGCAGTGCCTACTGGCGTGGAAGACGAAGCCGACCGCAATGCACGGCTGCAGGGTTACCTCGAACTGGGCCTGAACGTGCTGAACCTGGCAGGCTTTTTTGTGCCGGGCCTTGGCGAGGTGATGCTTGTGGCCAATGTGCTGCAGATTGCCGACGAGGTCTACGAAGGCTACCAGGACTGGCGTATCGGTGATCGTGAAGGGGCAATGGATCATCTTTTCAATGTTGCCGAGAACGTGGTGATTGGTGCTTTGATCGCCAAGGGCAGTCAGCTAGGCCAGCGGGCGCTGGAGCGCGTTGCCTTCGTCGATGGACTGGTGCCGGTGCAGGCATCGGCCGGTCACACCAGGTTGATGGCGGCGGACCTGCCCGGTTACCACGCCCAACCCCGGCCAGGCTCAGGGGGTAGTGAATGGGTGTGGCGGGTGAATGAGCGTCACTACAGGGTTATCGATGAGCCGAAAGAGGGAGCGTCGAGAATCCAGCATCCTGGCCGTTCCAACGCGTATCAGCCGTTGATCGAGGCCAACGGCAGTGGTGGGTGGCGGCACGAGCTGGAAGCGCCTCAGCTGTGGAGCGGGCGGGCAAACCTGGTGCGACGCTTCAGTGCGCGGCTGTCCGAACTCCCGGATGCCACCTGTGAGTACCTGCTGCAGGTGACCGGCCTCAGCGAAGCGCAGTTGCGTCGCCTGCACCTGGAGAACGTGGAAGCCCCCGCGCGTTTGCTGGATGCCCTGGAACTCAAGCATGTGCACGACCTGCATCCGGACCTGAGCGCACCGGCCGTGGCGCAGCGTGTAGCGGCGCGGCAAACGCAACCGAACGCCAGCGAACGGCTGTTGCAGCGTGCGTTTCCAGGCTTGTCGACGCGTGCCACGCAGGAGGTGTTGCAGCAAAGCACTGGCGCCCAGCTCGACATGATGGGCGAGCTGCGGCGCATTCCCTTGGCCGTGGCAGAGCGTGCGCGCTGGATGTTGCGTGAAAGCCGGTTGGACAAGGCCTGCGCTGGTTTGCAACTGCCGCGTTGTGTAAGCCCCGATACCGAGCGCTTGGCGCTGGGTTTGCTGGAGCGCCTGAATACCTGGCCTGACAGCCTGCGGGTAGAGCTGCGCGAAACCAGCCCCAACGGACGGGTGCTGGCCAGTGCAGGCCGTGACGGCGCCGGGCATGTGCGCTGCATCCTGCGCTCCGGCAGTGAATACAGGGTTGTCGAACCACCGCTATCGGGGACATTCATGCAAGCCCTGCTGGCCACCTTGAGCGATGAGCAGAAGTCGGCACTGGGGGATGCGATAGTCACGCCCGCCGCCTTGGGCGAGCGTTTGGCCGAAGCCGCCTCGCAGAACCGTACGCAGGCAGCCGAACTTTGCGCCATGGTGCGCCTGGGCGAAGGGTTGCGCCCACCGCGCCGGTTTGGCGACGGGCGCCTCGGCTATACCCTTAGCGGTGGCCAAGGCAGTACCCGTAGGGCTATCGCCCGGGGAATTCATCAGATTTTCCCCACCCTGGAAGAGGGCGAGCTGGACGCCTATCTGCTGGACCTGATGAGCCGGAGGGTGGGCTTGTGGGCGCACTACAGCGAACTCAGGGATCAGCTGGCGGGTTTACGCGCCAGCCTTCGGCAGTGGCGGCGTGACACGGGCAACCCACTGGAGGCAATGCGTCGTCGACGGGTTGCCACCGCATTGCGACGCAGTTGGCGGCGCAAGATCACCGATCTGGGCGGTGACTATGTGCTGGTGATTGACGGTGAGCGAGTCGGCAGCCTGCCTGACCTGCCCCCCGGCGTACGCTATGACCATGTGCGGCGCCTGGTGCTGCGTGACCTGGGGCTGCAGGAAATCTCTTCCGACTTTCTCCAGCGCTTCCCCAACCTTGTGGAGCTGGACCTTTCCGGCAACCGGTTGACCACGATCCCCCAGGGCATCGAACAGATGCAGCGACTGCGTCGGTTACACCTGCAAGGTAACAGGGTGGTGCTCGATGCCCCTGGAGAACTGCGCTTGACCCGCCTCGATTCACTGCAACAACTGGACCTGAGCCATAATCCGCTGGGCCGTGCCCCGGTTCTGACCCGCCTTGCCCACCTGCGTGAAGTCAACTTGCGATGGGTCGGCCTTTCGGAAGTTCCAGATCGGGTTTCATTTCGCGCCACTGTCGATCTGCGCAACAACCGTATCCGGGAACTGCGCCAGGAGCTGCGTCAATTACGCTTGCAGATAGGCCAGATGTCATTGCACGACAACCCATTGGGCGAAGCCGATGAGGCCTTGCTGGACGAAGCCCGTGGCGTAACAGCAGGGCAGCGTGGCTCGTCCTCCGTGCGGCATCAGCCATTCACGGACGAGCTGTTCGACACCTGGGCTGGCATGGCGACGGGCACGGAGCGCGATCGCCTACTGGATACTTGGCAGGACCTGCGGCAGGAACCTCAGTCCATCGGCCTGTTCCGCTTTCTTGCCGACTTTGCCAGCGCGGATGATTTCGAGCGTCATCCCGGGCATTACCGTACCCGTATCTGGCGGATAATGGAGGCCTGCCGGCACCACGAACAGTTGCGGCAGCGTCTTTTCCTGGAGGCGTCTGGACCACGTACATGTGAAGACAGGATGCTGTTCCTGCTTGAACAACTGGAACTCGGCGTGACGGTAGAACGTGCGCTGGAGGACGCGCTGCCTGCGCAGCGTGAAGCCCGCCTGCTCCGCCTTGCGCGCGGCCTGTACCGCCTGGATGAGGTCGACCGGCTTGCTGCGTTGCACATTCAGCGTATGCATGCCGAGCAGCTTGTATTGGTCGACGAAATCGAGGTTAGGCTGTTCTATCGCCTGCGGCTCTCACGTGCACTCGGTTTGCCAGTCGAGAGTGATGACATGCACTACCCGGGCTTTGCCAATGTTACGCCCCGTGACCTGTTACGGGTTCAGGACCAGGTGCTGGAGGCTGAAAATGCCGATACGTTGATTGCCTCGCTGTCGCAACGGCCATTCTGGGAGCAGCATGCGCGGGAGGCCTACGCGCAGCGTTTCGAAGAAGCCTTGCAGCCATTGCAGGCGCGTCTGGATTCGCTTCAGGCCCAGGCGGACGAAAACGTGATCGATGAGTGGCAGTACCTGCAGCGGTGTCAGGCGTTGAAGGCCGATTACGAACAGGCTGAGCGTGCATTGATTGCACGTTTGGCGCGGGAAGCCTCCCAGCGGTGGTTGCACAACAACCGCTGAGGCTTCCCGGTGCGGGGGCAGTCAGGCAGCGCGGCTGTCTGCGCGCGCCTTGCTGGCGCGTTGCAGGTAGCCCAGCAGTACCTGTTGCTCCTGTGCGGTCATCGACAAGCCGAGTTTGCTGCGACGCCACAGAATGTCATCGGGGTGTTCGGCCCATTCTTCCTGCATCAGGTAATCGACCTCACGGGCGAAGAGGCCGGCGCCAATCGCCTGGCCCAGGTCTTCGGGGCCGTGGACACCGTCCAGCAGGCGCCACACGCGGCTGCCGTAGGCCAGTACCCAGCGTTTGGCAATATCTGCCGGGAGCCAGCCACAGCGTGCCTGCACTGCATCGGTCAATGCCTGCACGGTGGTCATGTTCTCGCCCCCCGGCAGCGGCGCCGTGGCAGTCCAGCTGCCGCGCATCTGCGGGAAGAACGGCTTGAGTTCCGCCATCGCCGACTCGGCCAGCTTGCGGTAGGTGGTCAGCTTGCCACCGAACACCGACAGCAACGGCGCCTGGCTGTCGCTAGCGGACAGCGCCAGGGTGTAGTCACGGGTAACGGCGGACGGGTTGTCCGACTCATCGTTACACAGGGGGCGAACACCGGAGTACGTGTGCAGGATGTCGCTGCGGCTGAGCGGTTGGTTGAAGTGCGCGTTGACTACGTTCAGCAGGTAGTCGGTTTCCTGATCGGTGATTGCAACCTTGGCCGGGTCACCGCTGTATTCGCGATCGGTAGTGCCGATCAGGGTAAAACGCTCCAGGTAGGGGATGCAGAAGACGATCCGCTGGTCCTCGTTCTGCAGGATATAGGCGTGTTCGCCTTCATACAGGCGGGGCACGATCAGGTGGCTACCCTGGATCAGGCGGATGCCATACGGTGCGTCGAGCTTGAGGTCGTCCTTGATGAAGCTGGCAACCCAAGGGCCGGCAGCATTGACCAGGGCGCGGGCCTGAATGGTCTGCAAGGTGCCATCGGCATGTTGCAGTTCGACCCGCCACAGGCCGTCGATACGCTCGGCGCGCAAGCAGCGGGTGCGGGTGTGGAGGTGGGCGCCGTGTTCACGGGCGACCATGGCGTTGAGTACCACCAGGCGGGCGTCGTCGACGGCGCAGTCAGCGTACTCGAAACCACGGGTGATCGAAGGCTTGAGCGGGTACCCCGGGCCAAAGCGCAGGCTGCGTGAGGCACCCAGGCGCTTGCGCTTGCCCAGGTGGTCGTACAGGAACAGGCCGGCGCGAATCATCCAGGCCGGGCGCAGGTGTGGGCGGTGTGGCAGCACGAAGCGCATCGGTTTGACGATGTGCGGGGCCTTGGCCAGCAGCACTTCGCGTTCGGCCAGTGCCTCGCGGACCAAGCGGAACTCGTAATGCTCCAGGTAACGCAGGCCACCGTGGATCAGCTTGCTGCTGGCCGACGAGGTGTGCTGGGCCAGATCGTCCTTTTCGCAAAGGAAAACCTTCAGGCCACGACCCGCGGCGTCGGCAGCGATGCCCACGCCATTGATGCCACCGCCGATCACGGCGAGATCATAGCAGTCGGCGAGTGGTGGCTGGGACGAAACGGGCTGGGACACGGGCAAGGCCTCCTGAGGCTGGCAGCATCGAATATGAACATCGATGTTCGTTTGCGAAAATACTAGCGCAACAGAAGGCGGGTCGCCAGTCAGTCTTTATAGAAAAAACTGATCAGATGACAATAAAGTGAACATTATCGAAAATGACGGGCCGCCAGACGGCCCGTTTGCTGCTCAAACCACGTCGAGGCGTATCTTGTACTGGTTGAGCAACTGGGTGAGGGTGGGGGTGGGCGCCTGGTCGGTCACCAGGCAGTCGACCAGGCTGATGGAGCCCAGGCGCACCATGGCGTTGCGCCCGAATTTGCTGGAGTCGGCAGCGAGGATCACTTGTCGGGCATTGGCGATGATCGCCTGGGATACCCGCACTTCCTGATAGTCGAAGTCGAGCAGGCTGCCGTCCTCGTCGATACCGCTGATGCCCACCAGGGCGAAGTCGACCTTGAACTGGTTGATGAAGTCGACGCTGGCCTGGCCCACCACACCACCGTCGCGGCGCACCGTGCCACCCGCCACCAGCACTTCGAAATCGTCCTTGGCGGCGAGGATTGCAGCCACGTGCAAATTGTTGGTGATGACCTTCAGGTGGTTGTGGTTCAGCAGTGCACGGGCGATGGATTCAGTGGTGGTGCCGATGTTGATGAACACCGAGGCATGATCGGGAATCTGTCGCGCCACGGCTTCGGCGATGCGTTGCTTTTCGTCGCGCATCTGGTCGGCACGCATCGCGTAGGCGGTGTTTTCGATGCTCGAATCGTAAGCCGCGCCGCCGTGGTAACGGCGTAGCAGGTTGAGCTCGGCAAGCTGGTTGATGTCACGACGGATGGTTTGCGGTGTCACGACGAACAGCTGCGCCATTTCTTCGATACTGACATAACCGCGCTCGCGCACCAGTTCGAGGATTTGTTGTTGGCGGGGGGGCAGATTCATGGGCGGTCCTTTGGGGCTGCCGGACAAATTCTGCAATGATGCCGTAGGAAGAGGATGACGGCCAGTGGACGAATAGCCTCAACTTCCTGGTGCTTGCCTGAATCTCTGTGGGAGCGGGCTTGCCCGCGAACACGGGCGAAGCCCGTGCCAAGCTGCGCGGCGCCTGATTCGCGGGCTTGCCCGCTCCCACAGGGGCCGCAGCATTGCTCAGGCGCTTCAGGCCTCGTGATCTTCCCAGTCACGGGTACGTTCGACGGCCTTCTTCCAGCCGGCATACAGCTTCTCTTTCTGCGTTTCGTCCAGTTGTGGGCTGAACTCGCGCTCGATGATTGCCTTGTCCCGCAGTTCGTCCAGCCCGCTCCAGAAGCCGCAAGCCAGGCCGGCCAGGTAAGCGGCGCCCAGGGCTGTGGTTTCGCGCATTTTCGGGCGCTCGACGCAGGTACCCAGGATGTCGGCCTGGAATTGCATGAGGAAGTTGTTGGCCACCGCGCCACCGTCCACGCGTAGCTCTGACAGGCGCTGGCCACAGTCCTGCTGCATGGCATCGAGCACGTCGCGGGTCTGGTAGGCGATCGACTCCAGCGCGGCGCGGATGATGTGGTCCACTTTCACGCCACGGGTCAGGCCGAACAGCGCACCGCGGGCATACGGGTCCCAGTATGGCGCACCCAGGCCGGTAAAGGCGGGTACCAGATACACGCCATTGCTGTCCTTGACCTTGCTGGCAAAGTATTCGGTATCCAGCGCGTCGTTGACGATCTTCAGCTCGTCGCGCAGCCACTGTACGGTGGAACCACCGTTGAACACCGCACCTTCAAGTGCATAGGCCACTTCGCCGCGTGGGCCGCAAGCAATGGTGGTGAGCAGGCCGTGCGACGACTTCACCGCCTGGGCGCCAGTGTTCATCAGCAGGAAGCAACCGGTGCCATAGGTGTTCTTGGCCTGGCCCGGCTCCACGCACATCTGGCCGAACAGCGCCGATTGCTGGTCACCCGCGATACCGGCGATGGCAATGCCGCTCTTGGTGTGGCCGTACACCTCGGAGGAAGGGCGAACCTCGGGCAGCATCTGCCGCGGGATACCCAGGATTTCCAGCAGCTTGTCGTCCCACTGCAGGCTATGGATGTTGAACATCAGCGTGCGCGAGGCGTTGGTGTAGTCGGTGACGTGCACCTTGCCACCGGAAAACTTCCAGATCAGCCAGGTATCGATGGTGCCGAACAGCAGTTCGCCGCGCTCGGCGCGTTCACGGGCACCTTCGACGTTGTCGAGGATCCACTTCAGCTTGGTGCCGGAGAAATACGGGTCGGTGACCAGGCCGGTGGTTTCGCGAATGTAGTCCTCATGGCCGTCACGCTTGAGCTGGGCACAGATTTCGGTACTGCGGCGGCACTGCCAGACGACGGCGTTGTACACCGGGCGGCCGGTTTCCTTGTCCCACACCACGGTGGTTTCACGCTGGTTGGTGATACCGATTGCGGCAACCTGGGCGTGGCTGATGCCAGCCTGGGCCAAGGCCTCGACCATGGTCGCGCTCTGTGTGGCGAAGATTTCCATCGGGTCGTGTTCAACCCAGCCCGCCTGCGGGTAGTGCTGGGCGAACTCGCGCTGGGAGGTACCCACCACATTGGCATCGCGGTCGAAAATGATGGCCCGCGAACTGGTGGTGCCCTGGTCCAGGGCGATGATGTAGTTCTTATCCTGGGTGTCTGTCATGGTCGTAGGCCTTGCAAAAATAGGGGTCAGGGCTGGGCGTGATGCCGGCATCAATTGACTTGAGTATCGCCCTGGCGGTTGTCATTTGTCTCAGGGTTCGCGGCAGGCGCCATCGGCAGGTTGCGGGCAATCAGGCCGCGATAGGTCGCGGCGCCCAGGCAAGCACCAAGGATCGGTGCCAGCACCGGAACCAGGAAATAGGGGATGTCCCGCCCGCCAGTGAAGGCGATTTCGCCCCAACCGGCCAGGAAGGTCATGAGTTTTGGCCCGAAATCGCGCGCAGGGTTCATGGCAAAGCCGGTCAGCGGGCCCATGGCGCTGCCGATCACGGCGATCAGCAGGCCGATCAGCAGCGGTGCCATGGCGCCGCGGGGCAAGCCGTTGTTGTCGTCAGTGAGGGCCATGATCACCGCCATCAGGATGGCAGTGATCACCACTTCAACCATAAACGCCTGGCCGGTGGACAGTGAAGGGTGTGGGTAGGTGGAGAACACCGAGGCCAGTTCCAGGCTGGCTTCGCTACCGCGTAACATGGCGTGGGCCTGTTCGAAATCGAAGAACAGGCTGCTGTACAAGGTGTAGACGAGGGCAGCGCCACAGAACGCACCGCATACCTGGGCCAGCATGTAGAAAGGCAGCTTGCGTTTGTCAAAACCGGCGAACAGGGTGAGGGCGATGCTGACGGCCGGGTTCAGGTGTGCACCGGAAATGCCGGCAGTGAGGTAGATGGCCATGCTTACGCCGACGCCCCAGATGATGCTGATTTCCCACAGGCCGAAGCTGGCGCCAGCGACTTTGAGCGCGGCAACACAGCCGGTACCGAAGAAGATCAACAGTGCGGTGCCGAGGAACTCGGCCAGGCATTGGTTGGACAGCGTGGGTTGGCGTAGAGCAGTCGTCATGTATGACCTCGTTTTTTTTGTTGTGAGGCGCGTGGCGCTCGACAGCAAAGCCCGGTGCCGATCCCCATTGACCCCGGGCAGATACAGGAAACGCACCTTAAAAGTGCGCCATTTGTTCAGAAGCGAAAAAATATAGACAAGAAACGCTGATGTCAAAGGTCGAAAGTGAACGACCAGTCACGAAATGGCCGCTAAAATCAGCTGCGGATCCCCGTACTAGACGTGTGCGATTGCGGTGCGCTGGCTGCACTGTGGGAATTGTCCTAAAGTAGCCGCCGAGCCGTCCCAGACCGGAGCCCTTGCATGACCCCCGCCCTAGACCTGTTGAAGAAGCACCGTGCCGAGCACCGCGTGCACAGTTACGAGCATGACCCGAAATCGGCTTCCTACGGCCTGGAGGCGGCGGAAAAGCTCGGGCTTGATCCACAGCAGGTGTTCAAGACCTTGCTGGCAAGCAGTGAGAAGGGCGAGTTGCTGGTGGCGGTTGTGCCTGTGGTCGGTACGCTGGACCTCAAGGCCCTGGCCCATGCTGCCGGGGTAAAGAAATGCGAGATGGCGGACCCTGCGGCAGCGCAACGGGCCACGGGTTATCTGGTCGGCGGGATCAGCCCTTTGGGGCAGAAGAAACGTCTGCGCACGTTCATCGACGATTCAGCGCAGAACTTTGCAACCATCCATGTCAGTGCTGGACGGCGTGGGCTGGAGGTGGAGTTGGCGGCAGCGGTGCTGGCCGAGCATACCCAGGGCAAGTTTGCCGGGATCGGCCGGGGCTGAGATTTTTGGGGCTGCCCTGCGGCCCATCGCCGGCAAGCCAGCTCCCACAGGTACAGCGCTGCCTTCAGGGCTTGTGGTGATCCTGTGGGAGCTGGCTTGCCGGCGATGGGCCGCAAAGCGGCCCCAGGATTCACGATCAGGTCGCCGAACTGTACCGCCGCACGCCGTTTTCCTGCCGCGGCAACTGCGCCGCCACACTGCCCGGCACCGGGAACAGCACCAGGTGATCGGCCTTCACCGCAATCCCCACATCGCCACCGACCTGATGGTCGACATGGCTGGGGAAGATCGCTTCCAGCTGGCTGCCGGTTGGCAACTGCAGGCGGTACAAGGTCGATGCTCCAAGGAAACTCTTGCCAACGATGGCCGCCCGCAGCGGGCTGTCTGGTGCATGAACGATATCGTCGGGGCGCAGCAGCACATCCACCGAGCTGCCCTGCGCCATGGTGTAGGCGCGGTTGCCGCGCAGTTCACCCAGTTCGGTAGTGACAGCTTCGTGGCTGCTCATCTGCCCACGAATGAAGTAGCCCTGGCCAACGAAGCTGGCCACGAACGGCGTCTGCGGCTCGTGGTAAAGATTGTAGGGCGTATCCCACTGCTCCAGCCGGCCTTCCTTGAACACGCCTACCTGGTCGCTGACGGCAAAGGCTTCTTCCTGGTCATGGGTCACCAGGATGGCGCTGGTGCCGCGGCTCTTGAGAATGTCGCGAACCTCATGGCTCAGGCGCCGGCGCAGCTCGACGTCAAGGTTGGAAAACGGTTCGTCGAGCAGCAGCAACTGAGGCTCAGGCGCCAGCGCACGGGCCAGTGCGACCCGTTGCTGCTGGCCGCCAGAAAGCTCATGGGGATAACGCCCGCCCAGGCCGCCCAGCTTGACCAGCTCGAGCATCTCTTCGATGACCTCGGCCTGTCGCGGGTGCTTGGCGATGCCAAAGGCAATGTTCTGCGCCACGGTCAGGTGCGGGAACAGCGCGTAGTCCTGGAACACCATGCCGATGCGGCGCTTTTCCGGGGCCAGGGTGAAGCCAGCGCGGGAAATGACGTCCCCAGCCAGCTGGATCTCACCTGCGTGCACCGGTTCAAAGCCGGCAATGGCGCGCAGGGTAGTGGTTTTGCCACAACCGGATGAACCCAGCAGGCAACCGATGTCGCCTGCGTTCAGGTGCAGGTTGAGGTTCTGGACGATGCGCTGGTCGCCATAGCCACAGGCAAGGTTGCGCAGGTTGAGCAGTAGGGGTTGACTCATGCGTGGTGGTAAGCCGGTTCTACAAGGAATTCGAGAAGCGCCTTCTGTGCATGCAGGCGGTTTTCAGCCTCGTCCCAGGCGACCGAACGTGGGTCGTCGAGCAGGTCCTGGCTGATTTCCTCGCCACGGTGGGCGGGCAGGCAGTGCATGAAGAGGACATCGGGTGCCGCCAGGTCGAGCAGTTCGCGGGTGACCTGGTAAGGCGCGAAATGCGCCAGGCGCCGTGCAGTTTCCTCCTCTTGGCCCATCGAAGTCCAGACATCGGTGACAACCAGGTGTGCGCCACGCACGGCTTCCTTGGCATCACGGATGATCTGCACGCGGTCGCCGCCCAGGGCCATGAAGCGTTCATCCGGCTCGTAGCCTTCCGGGCAGGCGATGCGCAGCTGGAAATCGAACTGCCGGGCGGCCTCGATATAAGAGTTGCACATGTTGAAGCCATCGCCGATCCAGGTCACGGTCTTGCCCTGGATCGAGCCGCGGTGTTCAAGGAACGTCTGCATGTCGGCCAGCAGCTGGCATGGGTGCGACTCGTCGGACAGGCCGTTGATCACCGGCACGCGCGATTTGGCGGCGAATTCGGTCAGCGTGCTGTGGGCGTGGGTACGGATCATTACCACGTCGAGCATGCTCGACAGCACGATGGCGCTGTCACCAATCGGCTCGCCACGGCCCAGTTGCGTGTCGCGTGGCGACAGGAAGATGGCCTGGCCACCGAGCTGGATCATGCCGGCCTCGAACGATACGCGGGTGCGGGTCGAGGATTTCTCGAAGATCATGCCCAGCACGCGGTTCTTCAGGGGCTCGAACAGCACGCCTCGTTTGCGCAGGTCCTTCAGCTCGATGCCGCGGCGGATCACCCCGAGCAATTCGTCGGTGGTGAAGTCCAGCAGGGAGAGAAAGTGCCTAGCGCTCATGATTGACTACCTTATCTGCAACGGTATGCAGGTCGACCGTATGGTTTTTTTTGACAACGGGAGTGACCTGCGGCGTAAGCCGCACGGGGCGGACGAAATAGGGAAAGGCGCAATATTATAAGTAAATGTCGCCTGAAGCCAAGGGGGGAAACAGCGGCCTATTCGAAAGGATGTTGCAAAGGGTGTCTCTACCCGCTGGCCGGTGCTGTTTTTTATTTACTACACAGGGTTGTACACGGCTTGCTGGCAATTTGGCAAATGGCTGTCGCAAATCGTGCGCCTGATGTCGGTGGATTCACGCGGCGAAGCGCGCTGGCCGGCAGAGGGGGCCGGGCGCATAGTCACAGTTCGACAACAACAAGGCAGAGGCGGCCATGACCAAGACCCTGCACCACCGTGCCTGTCACCTGTGCGAGGCGATCTGCGGGCTGAACATTGAAGTCAGCCATGAGGAAGACGGGCGGGCGCTTGTCAGTTCGATCAAAGGCGACCCCCAGGACCCATTCAGCCGTGGCCACGTCTGCCCCAAGGCGGTGGCCTTGCAGGACATCCAGAGCGACCCCGACCGCTTGCGTCAGCCGCACAAGCGGGTGGGTGAGCGCTGGCAAGCCATCGGCTGGGATGAGGCCTTTGCCTTGGCCGCCGACAAGTTGTGGGCGATCCAGCAGGCGCACGGGCGCAATGCCGTGGCGGTGTACCAGGGCAACCCGAGCGTGCATAACTATGGCTTGATGACCCACAGCAACTACTTCCTCGGCCTGCTCAAGACACGCAATCGTTTTTCGGCCACCTCGGTGGACCAGTTACCACAACATTTGGTCAGCCACCTGATGTACGGCCATGGCCTGCTGCTGCCGATCCCGGACATCGACCATACCGACTTCATGCTGATTCTCGGTGGCAACCCGCTGGCTTCCAACGGCAGCATCATGACCGTGCCAGATGTGGAAAAGCGCCTGAAGGCCCTGCGTGGGCGGGGCGGGCGGCTGGTAGTCATAGACCCCCGGCGCAGCGAAACGGCGGCGATTGCCGATACACACCTGTTTATCCGCCCGGGTGGGGATGCGGCCCTGTTGTGCAGCCTGCTCAATACCCTGTTCGAAGAGGGCCTGGGGCAGGGCTCGCATTTATCGGTCAATGGCCTGCAGCAGGTGCGCGAAGCACTGGCGCCTTTCAGCGCCGAGGCCATGAGTGCGCACTGCGGTATTGCCGCGACGGATATCCGCCAGCTGGCACGGGATTTCGCTGCCGCTGGAAAAGCCGTGTGCTACGGCCGCATGGGTGTCTCCACCCAGGCCTTCGGTACGCTCTGCCACTGGCTGATGCAACTGATCAACCTGGTGACCGGCAACCTCGATCGTGAAGGCGGCGCGTTGTGCACGGAGCCTGCTGTCGACCTGGTCGCCACCACCTCTGGCGGCCACTTCAACGCCTGGCAAAGTCGGGTATCGGGCTTGCCCGAGTACGGTGGCGAGTTGCCCGTAGCGGCCCTGGCCGAAGAGGTGCTGACACCTGGCGAAGGGCAGGTGCGTGCCCTGGTGACAGTGGCCGGCAACCCCGTGCTGTCCACGCCTAACGGTCGCCAACTGGATACGGCGCTGCAAGGGCTTGAATTCATGCTCAGCATCGACCTCTACATCAACGAAACCACCCGCCATGCCGACCTGATCCTGCCCTCCACCTCAGCGCTGGAAAATGATCACTACGACAGCACCTTCAACCTGTTGGCCGTGCGCAACGTCACCCGCTTCAATCGGGCGATCCTGGCCAAGCCGGAAGGCGCGCTGCACGATTGGGAAATATTCGTCGGCCTGGCGCAGGCATTTGCCAGGCGAGCCGAGCTGGAGTTGAAACCGACCTGGGCCCCGGCGCAGATGATCGACATGGCATTGCGCAAGGGGCCATACGGCGAGGCAACGCCTTGGCAGCTCTCGCTGTCAACGCTGGCCAATCACCCGCACGGGCTTGATCTCGGCCCTTTGCGCAGCAACCTCGCTGCGCGCCTGGCAACTGCCAGCAAGGCTGTGGAAGCGGCGCCCCAGGTGTTGCTGGACGACTTGCAGCGCCTGGCGCAACAGGAGCCCCCGGTAGCCGGCGAACTGTTGCTGATCGGCCGGCGACATGTGCGCAGCAACAACTCATGGATGCACAATTTCCATCGCCTGGTGAAAGGCAAGCCGCGTCATCAGTTGTTGATGCACCCGCAAGACTTGCAGCAGCGGCACCTGCAGGACGGCCAGCGGGTGCGTATCCGCTCGCGCACGGGGGCGCTCGAAGTCGAGGTATTGGCCTGCGAGGACATGATGCCGGGTGTGGTCAGCCTGCCCCATGGCTTCGGCCATGGTCGCCAGGGCGTGCACATGCAGATCGCCCAGGCACAACCGGGCGTGAGCGCCAATGACCTGACCGACGAGCGCTTTCGGGACGCGGTTTCCGGCAACGCTGCACTCAATGGCGTGCCCGTGCAGGTAGAGGCCGCATGAGCGATGGTAAGGCCGAGCACGCCGCTCGGCTTTCCGTTACAATGCGCCACCGTGCCGACGACCGCGTCGGAAAGTTCAGCCGAGGTGCTACATGGATATCATCGAAACGATCAAAGAGCAGATTGCCAACAACACCATTCTGCTTTACATGAAAGGCTCGCCGAATGCCCCGCAGTGCGGGTTCTCGGCCAAGGCATCGCAAGCTGTGATGGGTTGTGGCGAAAAGTTCGCCTACGTCGACATCCTGCAGAACCCGGAAATCCGTGCCAACCTGCCAAAATACGCCAACTGGCCGACCTTCCCGCAGCTGTGGGTAGCCGGTGAGCTGGTAGGCGGCAGCGACATCATGCTGGAAATGTTCGAGAAGGGTGAGTTGCAAACCCTGATCAAGGAAGCGGCTGCGAAGGCCAAGGCTTCCGAAGCCTGATTTTCCGGCAAGCATAAAAAAACCCGCGGATCGCGGGTTTTTTTATGCGGTGAAGAATTACTCTTCGCCCATCTGCGACTGCAGGTAATTCTCGATAGTGATCTTGTCGATCAGCCCCAGTTGGGTTTCCAGCCAGTCGATGTGCTCTTCCTCTGACTCGAGAATATCTTCAAGCATGTCACGCGAGCCGAAGTCGCCAGCCGTTTCGCAATGCGCAATGGCCGCCTTGAGGTCTACCAGGGCTTTCTTCTCGAGCTTCAGGTCACACTCGAGCATTTCCTTGGTGTGCTCGCCGATCATCAGCTTGCCCAGGTCCTGAACGTTCGGGATGCCTTCCAGGAAGAGAATACGCTTGATCAGTTTGTCAGCGTCTTTCATCGCGTGGATGGATTCCTTGTACTCGAGCTTGCCGAGTTTGTTCAGGCCCCAATCTTCGTACATGCGTGCGTGCAGGAAGTACTGGTTGATCGCGACCAGCTCGTTTCCGAGGATCTTGTTGAGATGCTGGATGACGCTTACGTCGCCTTTCATTGCGGGTTCCTGCCCTGTAGAAGTGTGCCAATACAGTGAAGTTTGAGCCCGATACTTAGGAGTGTCAAACCTAAGTTGTTGAATAATAAGTGAAAATTAATAGGAATAAGAATGTTTGTGAACCGCGTTGCGGGGCTAACTTATTGAATTTAAGGCATAAAAAAACCGGACACAGGGTCCGGTTCTTTGAATTCTGGGTTTTCAGGCTGCAGTAAATTCTACGGGGTAGGGCAGGGCTGCCTGGCTGACCTGAAGCTCTGTGAGGGTCTCGCGGACCACCTGCTTGGCCAGGCAGGCACATTTGCCACACTGGCTTGCGACATTGGTCGCGGCTCGCACTTCCTTGTAACTGCAGCATCCTTCATAGATCGCATCGCGGATCTGTCCGTCGGTGACGCCGACACAAAGACACACATACATAAGGGCTGACCATCGCTGGTTGAGTCGATGGGTTGGAGCTTAATGTTAATGAGAATGCTTGTCAAAATACTTTCTGGAAGGGCCGTGTTTGAGCGACCGGCGGTTGCTTGCCTGATGGATTCGGCCTGTCATCAGAAGCCGTGTATGATGGTCGGCCTTTGTTGGATGTCGGGCAAGCCCGTCTGGCCCGGCAAACGGTTTTTCACCCTCATCAGGAGATTACAATGAGCGTACTCGTTGGTAAGAAAGCCCCCGATTTCACCGTTCCGGCTGTGCTGGGCAATGGCGAGATCGTCGACAGCTTCAACCTGGCTTCGGCCATCAAGGGCAAGTACGGCCTGGTGTTCTTCTACCCGCTGGACTTCACCTTCGTCTGCCCGTCCGAGCTGATCGCCCTGGACAACCGCATCCCTGACTTCCAGGCCCGCAACGTTGAAGTGATCGGCGTGTCGATCGACTCGCACTTCACCCACAACGCCTGGCGGAACACCCCGGTCAACAACGGCGGCATCGGTCAGGTGAAGTACACCCTGGCTGCCGACATCACCCACGAAATCTGCAAAGCCTACGACGTCGAGTCCGAAGGCGGCGTAGCCTTCCGTGGCGCCTTCCTGATCGACACCAACGGTGTTGTCCGTTCGCAGATCGTCAACGACCTGCCACTGGGCCGCAACATGGACGAGCTGCTGCGCCTGGTTGACGCCCTGCAGTTCCACGAAGAGCACGGCGAAGTTTGCCCTGCCAACTGGAAAAAAGGCGACAAAGGCATGAACGCTTCGCCAGAAGGCGTTGCTGCCTACCTGAGCGAGAACGCCGGCAAGCTGTAATTGCCGCTCGCATAAAAAAACCGGCCTTCATGGCCGGTTTTTTTAGGTTCTTCACGGAATCCCGGGAAAGACAGAAACAAGAACGCCGGTTTGATGGATGATGTTCGTGCGAGCAAACACATCAACAAACCGGCGTTCT
>NZ_JBIBGE010000049.1:0-35688 GCF_042956345.1 Pseudomonas sp. NPDC008258 | reverse complement strand
CGCGCTTCGACAAGCTCGCAAAAAGTTATGCTGCGATGGTCTCGCTGGCTTGTGTCATGCGGTGTATGCGACGGCTTTTTTCAGACAGAGCCTAGGTGTTTGGTCCCAGGATGAGGTGGTGTGGGTTAATAGTGAAGCGGTCTGGATGTTGAGTCCAGGCCTCACAGATGACCTTGACCCCGTGGCGCATCAAGCAGCGATGCAAGGCGCTACGGGCCAATTGGGGATGGTACTCATGAAGATGCCCTAGCATGTCGTCCAAGGGCAGCATTGTTCGCTGACGAAACTCAACCACAATCGCCTCTTCTGACTCGGTCAGCTTGGCGCTGCGTGGCTGAGAGGGCCCCATTCGAGAGTCTTGGGTTGTTGACCGTGAACGCCACTCGGCCACGGTCTTTACATTTAACTGGTAGCGGGCGGCAAGCTTTGGATTCGACTCTTGCGATGCTTGGCGCTCGGCTCGAATTCGCGGCGTCGTTCGGGCTGAGCCATGAATACGTCCTTCCAAAATGCATCCTCCTCCTGGGGCGTTAAGGATGCACCATGACTCTCCGGGACTGAACACCTAGGACCTGGATGCAGTAGGCAGGTACAGGGCAGGATTGTGGCCTGGTGTGGGCAGCGATTACTTGAGCGGGATAGCGAGGGCGCTGGTGAAGGATGTGGAGCATTCGATTTCTGTTTGTAAGCGTTCGGCAAAGTCACCTTCCGAACTCCAGCATTTAAGGGTGATGTTGCCCGCGTATTAAGTGAACACCATGGCCTTCGGCGGTGGAGTCGGGAAGGTGTGGTAGCCGGCCCCTTACAGATGGACCTTAGACTGGGGGTATCATTTTCAAACCATCCAAAGCATACCCTCAGATTTGCCCCCGATGTAGCAACCCACTGGAAGTGAATGGAGCTCCATGGTCTGTGGAAAGGGAGAAGTAATCAGAAAAACAGCCTATCCGACGACACCTAAAGACTCTCAGGGTCGCCGAAGAACATCTGAATCCTCGACCGCAACCACCGCTCCGCCGGGTCGTTATCCTGCGCCCCACGCCAAGCCATGTGCAGCTCGAAACTGCGCACGGGTATCGGCAAGTCTTCGGCCCGCAACCCACCCGCGGCAGTCAGCGCATCGGCCGTGTAGTCGGGCACTGTCGCCACGATATCCGTCCCGGCCAGCAAGCTCCCCAGCCCGTTGAACTGCGGCACCGCCAGCACCACATGGCGCTTGCGACCAATTTCTTCCAGCGCTTCGTCGATAAACCCGGAAAGGTCACCTGCAAACGACACCAGCGCATGCGGCCGATCACAGAAGTCGTCCAGGTTAATGCTGCCAGGCACGCTGTCGGCCCGCAGCAGCTTCGGCATGCTGCGGCGCAGTACCTTGCGCTTGGCGTTGGCCGGCAGTTCACTGGTGTAGCTGACGCCTACAGAAATCTCGCCCGAGGCAAGCAGTGTGGGCATCAGCAGATAGTTGACCCGCCGTACCACCAGCACGATACCTGGCGCTTCGGCGCGGATGCGCTTGAGCAACTGCGGCAGAAGGGCGAACTCGGCGTCGTCCGAAAGGCCGATGCGGAACACCGCCTTGCTGGTGGCGGGGTCGAACTCGGCTGCACGGCTGACCGCGGTGGAAATCGAGTCCAGTGCCGGCGACAGCAAGGCAAAGATCTCGTGGGCCCGTGCGGAAGGTTCCATGCTGCGGCCGGTGCGTACGAACAGGGGGTCGTCGAACAGGTTGCGCAGGCGCGAGAGGGCCGCGCTGATGGCCGGCTGGCCGAGGAACAGTTTTTCTGCAGCACGCGTGACGCTGCGCTCGTGCATCAGCGTTTCGAACACGATCAGCAGGTTGAGGTCTACGCGACGCAGGTCGTTACGATTCATCGGTGCGCTTCGCCTAAAGTGGGGCAGGGGTGAATCTTAAGGCCAAAGGCTGTTACCCTGCACGGGTTTAGGGGTACCAATCGCATGGAAAGTCAGGTGCCCAATCGATGACAAGCATGTCGACTATTAATGACCGCTGATGGTCTAACGGCTAAAGCCCGGATAGAGTCAGTGGTAATTAGAGGTTCACAAAGGCGAGGTATGCGATGTCCCGCATGATCCGTTTCCACAAGTTCGGCGCTGCCGATGTGCTCCGTTGCGAGGAGCAGGCCGAACCGTCACCCGCTGCCGACGAGGTACAGATCCGCGTCCAGGCGGTTGGCGTCAGCTGGTATGACGTGCTTTGGCGCCAGAACCTGGCGCCGTCCCAGGCACGCCTGCCGGCGGGTATCGGCCATGAGATGGCCGGGGTGGTGACTGCGGTCGGTGAAGGCATCGAAGACATTGCGGTGGGCGACCGGGTTGCCAGCTTCCCGGCTACCAGTGCAAACGACCACCCGGTCTACGGTGATGTCATCGTGCTTCCGCGGACCGCTATTACACGCTACCCGGATGTGCTCACCCCGATCGAGGCCAGCGTGCACTACACGCCGCTGCTGATCGCCTATTTTGCCTATGTCGACCTGGCGCGTGCCAAGGCGGGGCAAACCGCGCTGGTTACCGATGCCAGCCACTGTGCCGGCCCCGCCTTCGTACAGCTGGGCAAGGCGCTGGGGCTGAAGGTGTTTGCGGCTACCAAAGAGGCAGAGCAGCGTGAATACCTGCTGGGCCTGGGCGCCGACAAGGTGATTGTCACCGAAGAGCAGGACTTGCTGCTGCAGGTAGGCAAGTACACCGATGGCCGTGGCGTGGACATGGTACTCGATGGCATGGGCGGGCCGCAGATGTCGCTGCTGGGCGATGTGCTGGCACCGCGTGGCAGCCTGGTATTGTATGGCCTGCAAGGCGGTAACCAGACGCCGTTCCCGGCTTGCGCCGCGTTCCAGAAGAACATCCAGTTCTACGTGCATTGCATCGGTAATTTCACCGGCAAGCCCGAGCTTGGTATCAGCCAGGATCAGGTGGCACTGCAGCGGGCCTTGCGCGATATCAACCAGTTTACCGCCGACCAACTGCTGACCCCGCAGATCATCAAGGTGTATCCGTTCGAGCAAGTGGTGGAGGCCCATCGTTACATGGACCAATGCCCTTGCGGAGGCCGGGTGGTGCTGGACATGGCGCAGCACTGACAGCCATTTGCAATGTCGACAAACCCGGGCCGAGTCCCGGGTTTTTTGTTTGTTGTGCAAGGTGATTTAAACAGCAACAAAAAGAATATTCCTACAGCATTCCCCGATGTCGACTACATATGAGTCGTCGAATCGAGGGGCCGTGGAAATATTCCGCCAAATACTCAGGCTTGAACTATTTCAGTTTGGCGCTCAGTGTGTTTGCGCAATCGTGCTGAATGGTTTTTTTGGCCTGATCTGTATCTTTTAATCGCTCTGCATCCCCCGATAATGGCCCGGTGATATTTGCGCAAGGAGCGTGGAATGAGCATGGCTGTGCCTGTGGAAAGGCTGCGTGAGGCAGCGGTAGGCCGTCGCAAGGGTGAAGATTTCTTGAAGGTCTGGCGACGGTGATGCGTTACGACATTACTTCAGTTTGGATATAGGAAGTTTCTTCTGGATGAAGATGATGAGGTGATTTCGTGACGGTTATTCATGATCAGGCAATGCATTATGTTTACCAGCAAGTGCTCGAGCGCTTGCTGGGCCACATGACCCAGGCGCAGCGGGCATCTTTGCAACTACTGATACAGCGGATGCTCGTTGCAGCAGGTGGGCCGGAGTACATTGGCACGTACCGTGTACTGGTACTGCAAGGCAGCGATCGCCGTAGTGACCGGCTGCTGGCCATGCTGCGTGCGGCACAACTGAGCATCGCCCTGCGTGCGTCGGTAACGTTCCAGTTGCGGGTGCTGGTAGTCAACCTGCCAGTAGCCGCCAGTGCCACGCTTGAGCGCCACGAGCGCAGTTTCAGCGCCCTGTTCTTGCAGGACGATACCCGGGTTCAACTGCAGATGATCGAAGGGCGCGAGGTGGTGCCTTTCAGCCGTAGGCCCTCGGCGGTACCGGAACGCTGGCTGCAGGCAAGAAATGCCATGCTGGTGTTCGGTCACCTGGTGGATGCCAGGCCCGAAGCCTTGTTGGGGAGCCGCCTGCACCTGGAACTGGCAGACGCAGTGGGCATTGCGTTGCAGTCACCGACAGCAGCCGACGCATTGATCACTGCCATTCCCGCCCACCAGCGGCGCCGCTACCTGGCCTGGGCCCGGCGTAGCCTGCGCCTGATGGGGGAGCGTGGCCCGCATGTGTGGCATCACTGCCCGGCGTCGCTGGCTCAGGGGTTGAGCCGTTTGCACGATGCCATCGGCATGGCGCGGGGCAAACTGGCGGAGCCGACCCACGCGGCTGTCGCGCAGGATGCTCCGCTGCGTGTGATTGCCCTTGATGACCTGTTGCCGCATCTGCTTGACGGGCCGCAACTTGACGTGATGCTGGGTGGTGGCTTCGAAGCTGCTCAGGATGCCTGGCCATTGGCGGCGTTCGCCGATGTGCAGGCACCGGCGCAACTGCACGAATTACGCGCGTGCGCTCAGGCGCCCAAGGCCGGTCGCCCGGCGCTGCGGCTGGCTGGCCAGCAGGGCGACAGCAAGTGGCGCGAGGAGCACACGTTGCAGTTGGCCAAAGCCTACGGCATCAACCAGACGCAACTGCTGTGCCTGTTGTTCAGCCCGTTCGCCAGGCAGGGCAAGTACCTCGAGCGTTTTCTCAAGTGCCGGCATGCCGACATGCTGGTTGCGCTGCCTTACCTGCATCGGGCCCTGCAGGGCAAACCCTGTCCTGATGGGGTGAGGGACTGGCTGGTGAATACCAGTGGCTTGACGCTGGGGCAACTGCGGGCGATCTATGAAGGGCGCGTATCGCTAACGGCCTGGCGCTTGCAAAGCGCCCTGGCCAGGCGTGATGTGCAATTGAGGTTGCTACCGGGGTCGTCGTTGGGGCGGCGGCGCAAGTTGCCGGGGCCGTATTGATGGATCAAGGGGGAAACGGCGAGTTCGCCTATCGCAAGGTTTATCGTTACCTGGAAGCATTGATCGAGCAGGGCGCAATCAATGGCTCATGCAAGCTCCCGTCATTGCGCGCACTGTCCCGGCTGTTGCGGGTGTCATTGGCTACCGTGCAGAGTGCCTACCACCTGCTGGAGGAGGAAGGGCGGGTACAGTGTTTGCCGAGGTCTGGCTACTATGCTCAGGTAACTGACAGGGCAGAGCCAGCCATGCTTGCGCGGCACTCACCCCTGCCGGCACAGCTGATGTTGGAGCAGATGATGCTGGGCCAGGAGCGCCGGTTGGCCCGGCAGCGCGCAAGTAGCCTTGCACCCTGGGAAGCGCTCGGCCGCACCCGCTTGCGCACTGCCCTGGCTGAGCGTTATACCCGCTCCTCCAGCCAGTACTGGCGGGCCGAGAACGTTCAACTGGCCCCTGATGTGCAGGCGCTGCTGGACACGCTGCTCGTTGGGCTGGCCTTGCAGGGCGGAACGGTGCTGGTGCAATCGCCTTGTTGCTGGCAGGTGCTGCGCGCCCTGGCGCGTGCCGGCATGCGTGTACTGGAGGTGCCAGCGGACAACCGGGGTAATCCGGACCTGCGCGCCATGGCCCGTTTGCTGGGGAGCGAGCCGGTGTGCATGCTGGTCATGCCGTCCTGCCTTGGCATGCCGCAGGGGCGGCTGGTGTCGCCGCACTACCAGCGGCAGTTGGGACAGTTGCTTGGCCAGCATCCTGTCTGGCTGCTGGAAAACGATCTGGACAGTGAGGTCTGTTACCGCGGGCCGCCACGTGCGCGCCTGCGCGACTGGGTAGAGCCCCGCTGGCTGTTGGTGATGGGAGCATTCGAGGCAGCAGTGGGGGGCGAGGCACCTTATGCCTATGTACTGGGCCATGCTACGGCGCTGGCCAACGCGTTTGCCGATCGCGAGTATCGCCTTGCGCCCCTGCGCCTGCAAGCATTGGCGCAGATGCTGGGTAAAAGGCCGATCGAGATGCAGTTGGCGCAACTGCGGGGCGAAATGCAACGGAGCACAGAATGCCTGGCGCGTGCGCTGGAATCGCAGTTCGGCCAGCGCGTGGCGTTGCAGATGCCCCAGGGCGGGCAAATGTTGTGGGTACGTTTTCGCCAACCCCTGTTGTGGGATTGCATCGCTGCGGCGTTGGCAGGCTCGGTTCTGCTTGCGCTGCCGGGCTGGCAGTTCAGCCTGCAAGGGCGCTACACGCAGCATCTGGCGCTTGTGTGGCTGGGTGACCAGTTGGAGGGCTTGCAGCAGGCAGTTGAGCGCCTGGCGCAAGCGCTGGAGCCACGCCGTGGGCGGTCTGCCAGCGTTATACGTTAAGTGCCGAGGGGCTTCTACCAGACCCACGGCACTTGCCAGGCCTACGGGTCTGTATGTATAAACAGTATCCCTTTCCGTTGCCTGCGCCTCTCCGTGATCGCTCATTCCGTCGACGACCCGTTTTACTACCTGCACAATTTCAGGCAGGTATTGCTGTGGGTTGAACAGCGCTACAAGGACCTGCTCGACGATCAGGAACTGGCGTTTATCCAGACGTTCAGCTTATTGCAGGCGCCATCCCAGGCGCTGATGGTGCGCATGGTCATGCGCAAGGGCGAGCTGTTTCGCAGTGACCGGCTGGAGTACGCCGAAATTGGTGATACCGGGCAAGCCCTGCAGCCCTTGCTGGCCCTGCGCTGGGTGCAGGAACCCGAGCAATTGGCACTCGAGCAGTTGTTTACGCTGCTGCGCAAAGACGAGTTGGCCCACTGCTTTGCCAGCCATTTGAGCCGCCCCCGCGCCGCCAAGCACGACCTGCTGCTGCAACTGCAACCTTTGGGGCTAGCCGCCCGTTCACTGACCGAGTGGTACCCAGCCAGTGGAGTGCGCATTCTCCAGTGGTGCCTGCAACCCCTGTGCGACCGCATGCGCCTGTTGTTCTTCGGCAACCTGTACCAGGACTGGTCAGACTTCGTGCTCGCCGACCTCGGTGTGCTGCGCTACGAGCAGGTGCCGTTCAGCACGGGCTCGCGAGCCCTGCAGCAACGCGCCGAAGTGGACCTGGCCATGGCCTTGCACCAGTGCGCCGAGCGCCTGGAGCAGGGCGACGACCCTGTTTCGATTCTGGCGGCCTTGCAAGGCCTGCACAGCGACAACCCCTGGCTGGCCCGGCGCCATGCGCGGCTGCAGTTCGCCCTGGGCCAGCAGTGCGAGCGCCTGGGCGAGTGGGATCAGGCCATGGCTGTGTACAGCCAGTGCAGCCATGCCCAGGCTCGCATCCGCCAGGTGCGGGTACTTGAGCGCTGCGAGCAATGGCCACAAGCCCATGCGCTGGCACTGCAACTGGCAGCGGCGCCGGCCAATGCCCTGGAGGTGCAGGCACTGGAACGCATGCTGCCACGCCTGGCGCGCAAGCTCGGTGGGCCGCCACAACGGCGCCAACGTACCGCGCCCCTGGAACTGATTGAACTCGAACTGCCCCGCGAGCACGCCGCGCTAGGCGTGGAAGAGGCCGTGCGTCAGCATCTGGCGCAAGAGGGTGGGCAGGTGCATTACGTGGAGAACACGCTGTTCAACAGCCTGTTTGGCCTGCTGTGCTGGGAGGCGATCTTCGCCCCGGTGCCCGGCGCGTTTTTCAACCCCTTCCAGGCCGGCCCCCAGGACCTGCATGACAATGACTTCCAGCAGCGGCGCAGCGCGTTGTTCGAGCACTGCCTGGGGCGGCTCGATGATGGCAGCCATCGCCAGGCGATTCTGGATTGTTACGCTGCCAAACAAGGTCTCCAGTCACCGTTCGTGTTCTGGTCCATGCTCAGCGAGGAGCTGTTGGAGCAGGCCTTGGCCTGCCTGCCGGCCGCCCAGCTGAAGCAGTGCTTCCTGCGCCTGCTGCAGGATATTCGCAGCAACCGCGCCGGCATGCCCGACCTGATCCAGTTCTGGCCTGGGCAGGGGCGATACCGCATGGTCGAGGTCAAGGGCCCCGGTGATCGCCTGCAGGACAACCAGCTGCGCTGGCTGGAGTTCTGTCGGGCCCACGGGCTGCCCGTTGCCGTGTGTCACGTGCGCTGGAGCGAAGCGCCTTGAGTTATCGGGTGGCGGTACGCGCCTTGTGTGAGTTCAGCGCCAAGGTTGGCGATCTGGACCTGCGCTTCACGCCATCACCCACTGCCCAGGAGGGGATCGAGGGCCATCAGCGGGTGGTGGCGCGGCGTGCAGCTGGCTATGAAGCGGAAATCGCCCTCGAAGGCCAGTTCGAAACCCTGACGGTGCGTGGCCGCGCAGATGGTTATGACCCCGCCTGCAACCGCCTGGAAGAGATCAAGACCCACCGTGGCGACCTGGCACGCCAGCCGGCCAACCACCGTCAGTTGCACTGGGCGCAGGCCAAGGTCTACGGCTGGCTGCTGTGCCAGGCACGGCAATTGCCGGCCATTGAGGTTGCGCTGGTTTACCTGGATGTGGACAGCGACAGCCAGACGCTCATCAGCGAACACTGCACAGCTGCCGAGTTGCAGGCTTTTTTTGAAACCCAGTGCCAGATCTTCCTCGCCTGGGCTCAGTACCAGCAGCAACGCCTGGCCGAGCGTGACCAAGGCCTGCAAGCGCTAGGCTTCCCTTATGCGCAGTTCCGCCAGGGCCAGCGGCAATTGGCCGAGACGTTGTACAAGGCCGTGAGTACGGGGCGCTGCCTGATGGCCCAGGCCAGCACTGGCATTGGCAAAACCCTGGGCACCTTGTTCCCGTTGCTCAAAGCCATGGTGCCGCAGCAGTTGGACAAGGTGTTCTTTCTCACGGCAAAGACGCCGGGCAGGGCGCTGGCCCTCGACGCCCTGCGTCAGGTCACCGATACCACGGCGCAACCGGCCCTGCGCACGCTGGAACTGATCGCCCGCGACAAAGCCTGCGAGCACCCAGGCAAGGCCTGCCATGGCGAGTCCTGCCCGTTGGCGGCCGGTTTCTACGACCGCTTGCCGGCCGCGCGCGAGGCAGCCGCAGCGCTGCCCTTGCTCGACCGCGCCAACCTGCGCGAAGTGGCCCTGATGCACCAGGTATGCCCGTACTATCTGGGACAGGAAATGGCGCGTTGGGTCGATGTGCTGGTAGCGGACTACAACTACTATTTCGATGCCCATGCCTTGTTGTTCGGCCTGACCCAGGCCAACCAGTGGCGGGTGGCGGTGCTGGTGGACGAAGCGCACAACCTGGTCGAGCGCGGGCGCGGCATGTACAGCGCCAGCCTGGACCAAGGCCAGTTGATGGCGCTGCGCCAAAGCAAACCGCAGGGGCTGGCCAGTGCGCTGGACCGGCTGAACCGGCAATGGAACGCGCTTCATAAAGAACAACGTGCGCCGTACCAGGCCAGCGATGCGCTGCCCGAAGGCTTGCTGAAGGCCTTGCAGCAGTGCATCGGGCTGATCCAGGAACAGATGAACCAGGCGCCCGCGCACATTGACCCGCAGGTGTTGCAGTTCTTCTTCCAGGCGCTGCAGTTCAGCCGGGTTGCCGAGTTGTTCGACAAGCACTTTCTGTTCGACATCAGCCTGCGGCAAGGCCCGCGCAATCGCAGGCTGGCTACCCTGTGCCTGCGTAATGTCACCCCGGCGCGCCTGTTGGCGCCACGCATGCAGGCGGCGCGCAGCGTGACGCTGTTTTCTGCCACGCTCAGCCCGCGGCATTTCTACAGTGACCTGCTGGGTATGCCGGCCGACACCGCCTGGCTGGAGGTTGCCGCGCCGTTTCGCGCCGAACAATTGCAAGTGCGTATCGCCAGCCAGGTGTCCACCCGTTACCAGCAGCGCCATGCCTCGCTGGCACCGATTGTCGAGCTGATTGCCGAGCAGTTTGCGCGCATGCCGGGCAACTACCTGGCCTTTTTCAGCAGTTTCGAGTACCTGCAGCAGGTTGCCGGTTTGCTGGCCGAACGGCACCCGCAGATTCCGCTTTGGACCCAGGAACCTGGTATGGACGAGGCGGCCCGCCAAGGGTTTCTCGACCGTTTTGTCGCCGACGGGCGCGGCGTTGGCTTTGCTGTACTGGGCGGGGCTTTTGGCGAAGGGGTGGATTTGCCGGGCACACGGCTGATCGGTGCTTTCGTTGCCACGCTCGGGTTGCCTCAGGTCAACCCGGTCAACGAGCAGTTCAAGCAGCGCTTGGGGAGGCAATTTGGAGCGGGGTTCGATTACGCCTATCTCTACCCTGGGGTGCGCAAGGTCATCCAGGCGGCGGGGCGGGTCATCCGTGGGGACCAGGATCGCGGGGTGCTCGTGCTGATCGACGAGCGCTTTGCCGAGCCTCGGGTTCAACAAATGTTCCCGGGTTGGTGGCCAGAGGCCATTTAGTCGGTGCCCAAACCAAGCGTCGTAAGGGCGGCTGACGACACGCCAAATAAGGTAACATCCTGATCTCGTTGTCGTTTCGACTTGCTTCAGACATTGGCCGGACCATTGCCGGCCAACGCTTTGCTACAGGATTCACGCTTTGTCCGATCTCTCGAAAAATCCGCTGCTGCAGTACATGGCCCGCCTGGCCCCATCCAGCCAGCAAACCATGCGCTACATCCTTCAGGACGCCGCCGACCGCCTGGGCTTTGTCGACTGCAACATCGTCGATGTGCCCTGGCATCGGCTTGAGCCCGGCCACGTGATCGCCCTGGTTTCGGCTTTGCGTGCCGACGGTTACGCGCCTAACAGTTCGTCGCTGTACGTCAACGCCATTCGCGGGGTGATGAACGAGGCCTGGCGCCAGGGCCTGATCGACCATGAGCAGTTGTTGCGTATTCGCGAGGTCAAGCCGGCCACTGGCACGCGCCTGCCGCCTGGGCGCAACTTGCGGCGCAGCCTGATTCGCGAGCTGATGGATGTATGCGCCGCCGACCCACGGCCGCAGGGCGTGCGCGATGCGGCGATTATTGCGTTGCTGTACGGCACCGGTATGCGCAAGTCGGAGTCGGTAGACATCGACCTGAACCAGGTCGATTTCGAGGCGCGCAGCTTGCAGGTGGTGGGCAAAGGCAACCACCAGCTCATCAAGTATGCGCCACCATGGGCGTTCGAGAAGTTACAGGCGTGGCTCGACCTGCGTCGCCTGGACCTGCCGGCAGGGGCCGAGGACGACCCGTTCCTGTTCAACCGTATCCGCCGCGGCAGCCACATCACCCGGGCGCGGATCACCAAGCACGCGATCTACTACATCGCCCGCCAGCGCGGCGCGCAGGTAGGGGTGAAGATCATGCCGCACGACTTCCGCCGGGCGTTCATCACCCGGGTGATCGAAGAACATGACCTGTCGATTGCCCAGAAGCTGGCGCATCACGCCAATATCCAGACCACGGCCATTTATGACCGGCGCGATGACAACGAGCGACGCCGTGCCGTGGACCGTTTCGACTACTGAAGCCCGCAGCGTCGGTGGCATTCACAGTACGTGTGGAAAGGGGTTACCCGTAAACAGGAAGGCCCGGCCAGTACAATTGGCCGGGCCTTCTTCAATCAGACCAGCACGCCCTGGCTACGCAGGTAGTCGTCATAGGTGCCGCTGAAGTCCACCACACCATCTGCCGACAGCTCGATGATGCGCGTGGCCAGCGACGACACGAACTCGCGGTCGTGGCTGACGAACAGCAAGGTACCCGGATAGTTTTCCAGCGCCAGGTTGAGCGCCTCGATCGATTCCATGTCCAGGTGGTTGGTCGGCTCGTCCATCACCAGCACGTTCGGCTTCTGCAGGATCAGCTTGCCAAACAGCATACGGCCTTGCTCACCACCGGAAATCACCTTCACCGACTTGAGGATCTCGTCGTTGGAGAACAGCATGCGCCCCAGGGTGCCGCGGATTACCTGCTCGCCGGACGTCCATTGGCCCATCCAGTCGAACAGGGTAACGTCGTCTTCGAAGTCGTGAGCGTGGTCCTGGGCGTAGTAGCCCACTTCAGCGCTGTCGGTCCACTTCACCGAACCCGCATCCGGGGCCATTTCGCCAACCAGGGTGCGCAGCAGGGTAGTCTTGCCGATACCGTTGGGGCCGATGATCGCTACGCGCTCGCCTGCTTCGACGGTGATGTCGAAGTTCTTGAAAAGCACTTTGTCGTCGAAGGCCTTGGCCATTTTCTCTACCACAACCGCCTGGCGGTGCAGTTTTTTGTTCTGTTCGAAGCGAATGAACGGGCTGACGCGGCTGGAAGGCTTGACCTCGGCCAGCTGGATCTTGTCGATCTGCTTGGCACGCGAAGTCGCCTGCTTGGCCTTCGAGGCGTTGGCCGAGAAGCGGCTGACGAAGGTCTGCAGCTCGGCGATCTGGGCTTTCTTCTTGGCGTTGTCCGACAGCAGCTGCTCGCGCGACTGGGTGGCGGCAGTCATGTACTCGTCATAGTTGCCCGGGAACAGGCGCAGCTCGCCGTAGTCCAGGTCAGCCATGTGGGTGCAGACGCTGTTGAGGAAGTGGCGGTCGTGGGAAATGATGATCATGGTGCTGTTACGCGCCGTAAGGATCGTTTCCAGCCAGCGGATGGTGTTGATATCCAGGTGGTTGGTCGGCTCGTCGAGCAGCAGCACGTCCGGGTCCGAGAACAGTGCCTGGGCCAGCAGCACACGCAGCTTCCAGCCCGGTGCCACTTCGCTCATCGGGCCGAAGTGTTGCTCCAGCGGGATACCCAGGCCCAGCAGCAGTTCACCGGCGCGGGATTCGGCGGTGTAGCCGTCCATTTCGGCGAATTCTGTTTCCAGTTCGGCGACGGCCATGCCGTCTTCCTCGGTCATTTCCGGCAGCGAGTAGATGCGGTCGCGCTCGGCCTTGACGTTCCAGAGCTGGCCATGGCCCATGATCACGGTATCGATCACGGTGAACTGCTCATAGGCGAACTGGTCCTGGCGCAGCTTGCCCAGGCGGGTGTTCGGCTCGAGCATGACCTGGCCACCGGAAGGCTCCAGGTCACCGCCGAGGATCTTCATGAAGGTCGACTTGCCGCAACCGTTGGCGCCGATCAGGCCGTAGCGGTTGCCGTTGTTGAATTTTACGGAAACGTTTTCGAACAGCGGCTTGGAGCCGAACTGCATGGTGATGTTGGCGGTAGAAATCAAGTGCTTGTCCTGCGGGGGTTCCAGAGGTGTATTTAGGCCCTCTCGTCAGTCTTGGGCCAGTTGCGGGCCAATTCGACTTGGGGCGGCAGCTTCTCCAGCTCCCTTCAGTCCGAGGAGGAGCTGATCCATTTCGCGTAGGTAGAGAGCAACATCTTAACGCTGCGGCCAAGCTGGTTCGCGATGAACGCGGGGTTCATCCCTGGCATCTGGCACGTGGTGGCGTAGGTGTGGCGGGTGTCGTACTGACGGCGTTCACGGATGTTCAGCGCCTTGAGCGCTGATTTGATTGGGCGGATTGTAACACTTGGTTCGTGGATCCACAGCCCATCTTTGCTCGGCTGGGACACAAAAGGGCTCACCGGGAGGGCAGCCTGGACGGCAGACTACCCTCCTGATGCTTCAAAGCTTGTACAGGATGGTGTAGGACTCATCCGTTCTTGGTTCAATCGTGATCGGAATGCCGAAGAGCTTCCCTCGACAATCGCTGACCACACAGCGATACACCGTTCCTTGCTGAAGCTGGGCCCACAAGCCTTCATCATGTATCGCGATACCCACCACACGGTTGTTCGGGTCTTCTCTTACTTGAGCAACGTGATGGTCCAGATCGCATCCAAATTCAGCTGTGCAAAGTTCCGGGTCGTAGCCGATGAGCACTCCGTGCCTTTTCAGATCGTCCCTGATGCGCTCAATCACGTCGTCTGCTTCTTGTTTTAGCATGATCGTTATCTCGCGGTGCCTGTACTCATCAAAACTCTAGCTGACCCTGAGGATTTTCGTCGTTTATCGGCACAATCAACGCCTGACCCTCATTCCGGACATTCCCCACCGCCTTGCCGACTGGATACCACCGAAATTCCGCAGCCGGCATGCAACCTTGTTCCACGATCTGCGCAGCTCGCTCCGGTGATGTAGTCGGATCGATCCATTCCCGGGCGAGCGCAGGGGCCAACACCAAAGGCTTCCTGTCGTGGATGTCGATCAGCCCTTGATCCGCTGCTGCGGTGATGATCACAAATCCATCGCGCTCGTCCGGTTCGATGTCCTGATGGACCTCTGCAAGCGCAGCGAAATAAAGCGGGCCTCCGTCGGCGCTGGTGATGTAGTACGGCTGCTTTCGCTTCGGATCCGTCAGGTCGGGCACCCACTCGAACCACCCATTTGCCGGTGCCAGGGCTCTGCCATGTGGCCACAGGCCTTTGAAGAACCTACCTGTAACAACCGTTTCTGCCCGAGCATTTATCGGGTCGGGTTGCTTCCCCTTCGCCCAAGATGGCGACCATCCCCACTTGACCCGATCCACACTCAGCCCGCCTTCTAACTGGCGTAAGACTTCAACCCGGGTCGATGGCGCCACGTTATAGCGGCCGATCGGCTCGTGGTCGTATCCATTGATAATGACCAGATCCAGCGACAGCTGGCGCAGGTAGTGATCCATCGACTCGTACATCGAGTAGCGTCCGCACATTTTCCATCTCGCCCGTCAGAATTTTCATCGCCCAGGATTGACCGGGCAGCCGATGCCGGATTTACTGTATATGCATACAGCTTGCATTGGACCTTCCACCATGACCATCACATTCCTGGGTACGCCCACCGGCGATACCGAACCGCTACCGCTCTATTCGTTTCACGTCCCGGCCGGGTTCCCTTCGCCTGCTGCGGACCACCTGGAAGGCCATATTTCCCTGGATGAGTTATTCGACCTCCGTGCGCCCCATGTGTATCTGGTGAAAATCGAGGGCGATAGCATGCAAGGGGCGGGAATCTACTCGGGCGATATCGTCATCGTAGACCGCGGCCGCGAAGCCGAGCATGGCGATGTGGTGATTGCGGCCGTCAACAGCGAGCCTGTGTGCAAGCGTCTCCACCGGCGCGACGGCGTGGTGATCCTGAAATCGGAGAATCCGGCCTACCCACCGCGGTACATCATGGAGGGCGATGAGCTCGTCATCTGGGGTGTGGTGCGTTACAGCGTTCGCGACCATGCGCAGTGACCAGGTGTTTGCGCTGATCGACTGCAACTCGTTTTACGCGAGTTGCGAGCGCGTATTCCGGCCAGACCTGGCCAAGACCCCGATCGTGGTGTTGAGCAACAACGATGGCTGCGTGATCGCCAGGTCGTATGACGCAAAGCCTTACGTGAAGATGGGCGAGCCGTATTTCCAGGCCAAGGACAAACTGCGCCGGCACGGCATCATGGCCTTCAGCAGTAATTACGCGCTGTACGGCGACATGAGCGAGCGTGTCATGACCCTGATCGAATCGATGGTGCCCGCCGCCGAGGTCTACAGCATTGACGAGTGCTTCGCTGACCTGTCCGGCGTACAGGAAAACCTGACCCAGTTCGGGCGCAAGCTGCGGTCCCGGATCTTGCAGTGCACCGGTATCCCCGTGGGTGTCGGTATCGCCGGCACAAAAACGCTCGCCAAGCTGGCCAATCATATGGCGAAGCGCCTACAGGTACAGACCGGGGGCGTGGTCGACATTACCGAACCGTTCAAGCGCGATTGGGTGCTACGCAATACGGAAGTGAAGGAGGTGTGGGGTGTTGGCCGGCGGATGAACGCCCACCTTGAGGCGATGGGCATTCACACGGCGATGGACTTGGCCAAGGCGGATGCCTGGACGCTGCGGCAAAAATTCAGTGTGGTGGTGGAGAAGACTGCCCGCGAGCTGGCTGGCACGCCATGCCTGGAGCTGGACGAGGCCGAGCCCCCGAAGCAGGAAATCTGCTGCAGCCGGATGTTCGGCAAGCGCCTGACAGAGCTGGCGCCCATCAAGCAGGCAGTGGCCACGTACGTTGGCCGGGCAGCGGAAAAACTCCGGGCCCAGAGCTCCGTGTGCAAGCGCATACGCGTCAGCATACGCACCGGCATGTTCAACCCGGATGAGGCGCACCACGCACAAGGGGCGCTGGTGGAACTGCCATACCCGACCTGCGACACGCTGTTGATGACCCGACTGGCCACCGATGCGGTCGGGCAAATCTTCAGGCCGGGGTTTCGCTACAGCAAGGCTGAGGTGCTGCTGATGGACCTGCGGCAAGCAGGTGAATTTTCAGAGGACTTGTTTGCGCTCAAGCAATCGGTGGCATGTGACCGGCTGATGCAGGTGATGGATGACATCAACGAGCGCTGGGGTAGGGGGACGATGCGGTCCGCCAGCGTGCCGGCAACACCGGACTGGGGAATGAGGAGGGAGATGATGAGCCAATCCTATACGACGCGGATCGACGAGCTATGGACGGTCAGATGTTGAGCTTGCCACCGGGCTGGCTGGCCGAACTCAATGATCAGCCCGCTCTGGTGGCCGATCCGGATGGCCGAGCCGGGGTGCTTGCCGAGCTCGCGATTTCTGCGCACCGGCGCGGGGACGTTGATGCAGGCCAGTTGGCCGACATGCTGGAGTTTGCCGAAGCGGCCAGGTTGTGGGCGCTGATTGAGGATGAAGAGGCAGCTTGAGCCGCTCAATGCACTCGGCGGGGAAGGGCGATAGTTGTCGGTCGTGAATGGCTGCTTTCGATCCATAGCTGCCGGTGAGCCGAACAGCAATCTTTGTGGGAGATCTCCCAGCCCTTCTGGCTGCGCTGTCGCGCAGGGAACTCTGCCCGCCAGCCCGCTGCCTTCGGTGTGGGAGCCGCGCTTGCCGGCGATGGGCTGCGCAGCGGCCCCAAAGTCTCAAGTCAATTCCAATCCGTCAGAATGGTGCCGCCTGCATTGGGGCGGCTTCGCAGCCCATCGCCGGCAAGCGCGGCTCCCACAGAGACCTTGTCAAATCAAAGAATTACGATTTGTTCCATGGGAGTCCCCCCGCCGCCTAGGCGCCGCGCTGTCGCGCAGCAAACAGGATGCGCATGACTTTAGATCTGCGCTGATATCAAGATCTAGAAAAGCACTCGCCGACCGATCCAGGTAGGTCGGCCGCCGAATGCTTTGCTATGGTTCTCAATGCGCGGGAAAGAGGCCGTAGACCGCACTGGTGTGCAGCTTTGCTCCCGAATGAGAGAGTGGCCCAAATGGCATCGGCGTTAGTCCCTGTCGGCACAGCTTGCTGTGACCACGTATAGAAGAGTGAACACTTCGCCGCCATTGACCCCGCGCACCTGTTTTTTCTATCAGGAAGAACTGTGGGTTACCTTTTGTTTGATAGAAGCGGGCGCGCCCGCGAAGAATCCAACGCGGTGCCTGGCACCGGCTGCGCCGGGGTTCGCGGGCAGGCCCGCTCCCACAGAGTGCGCGTCGTGCTCACGAACCCAGTAATTTTTCAGTGTCTGCTATGGGTCGAAAGCTGCCGGTCGTAGATGGCTGCTTTCGACTCTAAGCGGACGGTCATCGCGGACACCTGTCGACCAAGAGCAGTCATAACGGAGCAGTGCCCGCCACCGATTGCCGGTAGTCATCGCCTGGTAGCGAAAGAGGGAATCAGGTCAAGGCTGCTCCTGAACCAACAGTTATTCGCTGACGGCCGAACTTAAATCCGTTCACGTGCCAGGTTTACCCGTGTAGGCTTGCGAGCACGCTGAATAACGCTCTGGTGCGGTATTCACCCATTAGGTTCTCTACAAACATGGATGTCACTGTGAGCGGTTTTATATGTAACACCTGCGGCAAGCCTCACGATGAGTTGCCGATGTGCTTTGGCCCGAGCGCGCCAGACCTCTGGTACTCAATACCAGAGACAGAGCGAGATGAACGAGGCGAATTGTCATCTGATCAATGCGTGATAGATGGCAAGCATTTCTTCGTCCTAGGCCGTATCCTCATCCCGGTAACCGACGGCGTCGGTCCATTTGCCTGGTTGGCATGGGTCTCATTAAGCGAAAGAAATTTTCTTCGAATGTGTGAGCTTTGGGAACTTGATGGCCGGGAAGCCGAACCGCTGTTCTCCGGGCGGCTACAGAGCAATTTGCCCTACGAGCCGTCAACGTTGGGTCTTGAAATTCAAGTTCAAATCATGCCTTTGGGTGAGCGTCCGCTTATCTTGTTTGATCATACAGTTCACCCCCTTTCTTTAGAGCAACACACCGGTATAACGATGGCCCAAGTCCAGAGCATTGTCGAGGCGGCGCTCCATGGTTAAGAAGAAGCCCGGCTCCTCCATCAAGGGAGGGTTGTCCGCATCGGGGCATCACGGGCCAGAGCATCTGATCAGGATTTGGAAATGACCGCTACTGAGCACGCTGTAGCGGCGGTTTTCGGCTGTCGGTTATTCTCTTCGACAGATTGCTTCGGGTCGGTTAGCGCCTCTGGATCGGGCTGACCATCCTGTTCTCCCCCACATAGAGGAAAAGGCATGAGCGCCGTTACGGCAAGCAGCTATCAGCGTGGTAATGTGGTCGCCCTTGAATGTCATTGTTCCACCAGGAAAGCTAAGCATGGAATGCCCAGCCTATATCTGAAGTACCGAAAAAGTGAATGATGCACTTGGATACAAACAGCCTAAACTGCGCAAGCGGCAGACGGGGGTCGAAGCATTCAGTAATTGCTGGCAGCTCTCTACCGAAGCAGCAGGTCACAGGCCTCTTTGATCCATAAGGACGCTACACGTTAAGATCGACGTTACCTAACGAAAACGGAATCCTCTTTCAAACATCTGACAGGTGGTGCACCAACCTCTCTGCCGGTGCGCTCCCCGGGCTTACGCCCGCTTTGCATCGAGACCTGGCAAAAAAGCACATTTGGCCGAATTTCCCGCCATCCCCAACATCAAACACGCCTGGAGAAAGTCCATTGATTTAGCGGGCAGCGAGTTTGTTGTCGTTGCCGTATAGACTCAGCCGTGAACGCTTTTCGCCACTGATAGCCTCTGGTCGTTGGCTGCCCTCCGCCAAAGACGGCTGAGGGTCGAAAGCAGTGATTAACGACCGGCGCTTTCAACCCGTAGCAGACACCGAAAAATTACTGGGTTCGTGAGCACGACGCACACTCTGTGGGAGCGGGCGTGCCCGCGAACACCGGCGCAGCCGGTGCCAGGCTCCGCATTGGATTCTTCGCGGGCGCGCCCGCTCCCACAGTGATTGCTGTTCGGCTGTAAGCGTCCGGCGAACTCACCTTCCGAACTCCAGCATTAAGGGTGATGGTGTCCGCGTATTTTTTAGCGGACGCGATCACCCTTATCGCCAGGATTTCCATGCGCCAACGAACATCTTATCCAAAACCATTCAAAGCCCAAGTCGTTCAGGAATGCCTGCAACCTGGCGCAACGGTGTCCAGTGTCGCCATCAGCCACGGCATCAATGCCAACGTCATCCGCAAAAGGCTGCCGCACTATCGAGACCATACCGCAACACCTTCACTGCCGGCATTTGTCCCGCTGAACGCCGCACCTAAACGGCTCGCCGAATCGTCAGTGACAATTGAATTGCGTATGGCTGGGCAATTGATCACGGTGAAGTGGCCAGCCTCTGATCCCGAGGGCTGCGCGCAATTCATTCGGGCTATCGCTCAATGATCCGCATCGATGCCATCTGGCTGGCCACCGAGCCGATGGACATGCGCGCCGGTACCGAAACCGCCTTGGCGCGAGTGATATCGGTGTTCGGTGCGGCGAAGCCGCACTGTGCTTATCTATTCGCCAATCGCCGGGCCAACCGGATGAAAGTGCTGGTGCACGATGGCGTCGGCGTTTGGCTTGCAGCGCGTCGACTGAACCAGGGCAAGTTCCACTGGCCCGGCATTCGCCATGGCGGCGAGGTCGAACTCGATAACGACCAACTTCAGGCGTTGGTACTGGGCCTGCCGTGGCAGCGTGTTGGCGCCGGAGGTGTAATTACTGTGCTGTAAACGCCGGCCCTTTGGCCGGTCTACTTGTCGTCGTCCTGCTTCTGCTCTGGGACAATCGGCGGCATGACTTTCTCGCCCAACCTCGACCAGATGACCCCGGAACTGCTTCGTGCCTTAGCGGCACAGGCGTTGCAGTTGCAGTCCCAGGTCGAGGCGATGAGCAGGAAGATCCAGAACGATCAAACCGTCATTGAGCAGCTCAATTACGAAATTGCCCTTCTCAAACGGCACAAGTTTGCCAAGCGCAGCGAGCAGATCAGCCCGGCGCAAAGTAGCTTGCTGGATGACCTGCTCGACATAGACATTGAAGCTATCGAGGCCGAGCTACAACAACTCCTTCCAGTTCCGCCACAAGCCGAGCCACGGCAATCCCCGAAACGTTTGCCATTGCCGCCGCAGTTCCCGCGCACGGTGATTCGCCACGAGCCTGAAAATACCCAGTGCGCTTGTGGCTGCCAGCTTCAACGCATCGGCGAAGACGTCAGCGAGAAGCTGGATTACACGCCGGGCGTGTTTACCGTCGAGCAACATGTACGTGGCAAATGGGCCTGTCGCCAATGCGAAACCTTGATCCAGGCACCGGTGCCAGCCCAGGTCATCGACAAAGGTATCCCGACCGCAGGCCTGCTGGCCCACGTGATGGTGGCCAAGTTTGCCGATCACTTACCGCTATACCGGCAGGAGAAAATCTTTGGTCGCGCCGGACTGGCAATTGCTCGTTCGACCTTGGCCCAGTGGGTCGGACAAACCGGCGTGCAGCTCCAGCCGTTAGTCGACGCTCTGCGTGAAGCGGTGCTGAACCAGGGCGTGATCCACGCTGACGAAACACCGGTGCAGATGCTTGCGCCAGGCGAGAAGAGAACCCACCGGGCCTACGTCTGGGCCTACAGCACGACGCCGTTTTCGGCGCTCAACGCGGTGGTTTACGACTTCAGCCCAAGCCGTGCTGGCGAACATGCGCGCAACTTCCTGGGCTACTGGAAGGGCAAGCTGGTCTGCGACGACTTCGCTGGCTACAAAGCTGGTTTTGAACAAGGCATCACTGAAATCGGCTGTATGGCCCACGCCCGTCGCAAGTTCTTTGATCTGCACGTGGCGAACAAAAGTCAGCTGGCTGAACAGGCACTGCATTCGATCAGCGGCTTGTACGAGGTCGAGCGCCAAGCGCGGGATATGAGCGATGAAGACCGCTGGCGAATACGCCAGGAAATGGCGGTGCCGATAATCAAAACACTGCATGACTGGATGTTGGCTCAGCGCGACTTGGTGCCCAACGGGTCAGCTACGGCCAAAGCCCTCGATTACAGCCTGAAACGCTGGGTAGCGCTGACGCGCTACTTGGACGATGGGGCAGTGCCCATCGACAACAACCAGGTTGAGAACCAGATACGGCCATGGGCACTCGGACGCTCGAACTGGTTGTTTGCCGGGTCGCTACGCAGTGGCAAGCGGGCGGCTGCAATCATGAGCCTGATCCAATCGGCGCGTATGAATGGGCATGACCCGTATGCCTATCTCAAGGATGTGCTGACGCGGCTGCCGACGCAGCGAGCAACAGCAATATCACAGCTTCTTCCGCATAAATGGATTTGCTTGACCAAGGACGGATAACTCCAGAAATCATTCGCCAGGCGAATGTGCGACGTGCGAACTATCGATTTCCATTCATAGACCATATACATCAACATCGATCTCATCCAAACCGAGACACGAGAGGTGCGGTTATGTTTGGGAAGATTTCGATACTCGCATTGGCTCCGATGGGGTTGGCATTACTCGCCGGAGCACTGATTCCGCTCCAAGCCTCAAGCAATGGCGCACTGGGCCGCGAGTTAGGTCATCCACTCTGGGCGGCGCTTACTTCGCTGATCGTCAGCTCAGCGGTGCTGATAGCGACCATCGCTGTACTTCGCATACCTCAGCCGAGTATCGCAGAAGCTTTACGAGGCCCTTGGTGGCTGTGGATTGGCGGATTCAGCGGCGCGGTGTATGTCGCGATGGCCACCTTCCTGCCACCTAAGCTGGGTGCTTCGAACTACATCTTATTCGTCATGGTGGGCCAGGTGATTGCCGCCATGCTCATCGACCACTTCGGTCTCCTGGGCCTAGCAGTGAAGCCCATCAACGTCATTCGGTTGGTCGGGGTACTCATCGTTCTGTTTGGCCTGATTGTGGTTCAGATAGGCTCAAACAGAGCGCCTGCGTCGGTGCTGACCAACACAGCATCGCACCCCGTGACCGCAGCCCTCAAGTAAACAGATCCTCCCTTTCGGCTGGTTGTCGCTCCCTTGTGGCCAGCCTTTTTTATTCAGGTCGATACGGTTCGCCGAATCGTCCACCGCACGGTGCGTTTGAACAATGGTTCAGCACCCTATTTCCGTAAAACTGGAGAAGCGCTATGAACATCGTAAAATTGCAATTCAGCGATGGCCGTCCAAATGCTGTAGGCCTGGAAGACGTAAATGCTGTACTCCGAACCGTAGGTGTTCGTGCCAGCACTGTCGATATCCCTGACGCTGCCAAGCCAATCCTGAAGGCATCACAGTCGCGGACTGTAACCGAAGCCGAGCAAGAAGAACTGATCAAGCTCTTCAGCCTGAACCGCGCAGAGCTTCTGGAACAGATTGAACTGGCTGGCCGAGTACCTGAAACGCCACGGGGCGGCCTGCTCAGCACCCGCCAACCCAATGTCGCTCCTTACCCAAAGGTTTACGACATGTTGGCCATCCCCGACGATTACCGCGCCACAGTGCTGGAAACTTTCGGTCGCTTCCACGTGAACATGGCTCAAAACGGCGTAGGTATCGATGAGGTGATGACAGTCGTTTCGGGTGGGCCGTTCACCTGGATGTTCGCGCTCCCGGACAGTGTCGTAGTACGGCTCACAGTAGGCCCGGCGAGTGAGGAAACAGCGATCCGCTTGAGTTATCCAGGCATGGGCATCCACGCCGGTTACATGGATGCCAAGCAAGGGCTGGTCGTGGCGTATGCTCATGGCCCCGAGGAGTTCGACATCCACTACGACGAGCCAACAGCTCCCAACGCGCAACTGTTGAACACCAATCCCTGGGTGGATTTCTCCGGCGACATGCCCACCCTGTTCGACAAGATCAACTAATCACGTTGTACCCGCCCTCGCACCGAAGGTACGGGGGCGCTTTCTGCCTGAGGAGCAACCCAGTGTCTATTTTCAAAGTTCAACACATTGACCACGTTGTTCTGCGCGTTGAAGACATGGAGCGAAGTCTAGAATTCTACATAGAGGTATTGGGATGCTCGATCAAGAAGCGAAATGAAGAATACGAGATGATCCATCTCGCGGCGGGGAATTCGATGATTGATCTGGTAGATATCCATGGCCCACTCGGTGCGATGGGCGGCGGTGCGCCAGGAAAGGAGCGTCGCAACGTCGATCATTTCTGTCTTCGCGTCGAGCCCTTTGATGAGGATGCGATCCTTACTCACTTGGAGGGGCACGGCATCGCTGCCGATAACGCGGTAACTCGCTATGGAGCACAAGGTGTCGGCCCCTCGATCTACTGCTTCGATCCGGACGGGAATCAAATTGAGCTTAAAGGCCCGGCACAACCAGGAACAGCATGAGCCATAGTCAGGTGCTCTGACTGCAATCCAGGATCGCTTTTCGAAGCCATTGATTCGCGGGATCTGCCTCTTTACGCACGTGCCAGGCTTGCTGATATGACAGGACGGGGAGATCCAGAGGGGCCTCGAATGTTCGTAGTGTCGGATATCTGTCGAGCCCGCTCACAGCCCAACTCGCTACCGTCAAAATGAGATCTGTACCTGCTATCAGTTCGATTGCAGCGCTCCAGTGAGGAAGCGCAACGGCGATTCTTCGCCGGACACCCAGGTTGGCAAGAACTCTTTCGATCTCGTCATTAGCGTCAGGACGCAGGGCTAGCATCACATGAGGACGGTTTAGCCATTCCTCGAATGTGAGTTGTCCGCATTCTGGGAGCGCGCTTTTATCGGCGAGACTCACAAAGCGTTCTGGAAACAACTCTTGCACCTGGATGCCTTCGGGATACTCCGGAAAAATACCGAGGGCTACATCGAGTTCACCATCAGCCAGCTGCGCCATCATAGTCTCACGGCTCGCCTGGCTGACGGCCAGATCCACTCCCGGCGCTACGCTTCGGACATGACGCACCAAGCTTGGAAGTACACGTCGCGTGGCATAGTCCGACAGAGACAGCCGGAACCTCGCTTGCGATTTCCCTGGATCGAATTCTGAAGCTCCTAAGAGATCGTTGAGGTGCCTCAGGGCCTGCTCAAGCGGGGCCAACAAGCTTTGCGCTCTAGCGGTCAGTACCAACTGGCCATCGCGACGAATCAGCAGCTGGTCGTCGAAATGCGCCCGGAGCTGGGCCAGCGCATGACTGACGGCTGGCTGGCTCTTGTGCAGCCGAACCGACGCACGAGTCACATGTCGCTCCAGCAACAGGGCATGGAGGGTCAGTAGCAGATTGAGGTCGATTCTACGTAGCTCTTCCAGCATTTGGCTCGAATCTTTGCGTTGGGTCAAAGGAGCCTATCAAACGGTAGCGAACGATGACAGATCGTTGCTTCGTAGCTGGATAAAGCTTCCGCGTCGATGGGGTACCCCATTTTGCGTTGCTGCTAGCAGTACGCAATTTCCGCCTGGTTTGGTAGGTGTCTTTACCGGACGGTTACGCTGTACAGATTCCCCGAGCATATCGAGCGACACAGACTGAATGCTGGCTCAGACAGCAAGCACTCAGTCCAATGAGCCCTACGCAGGGGTTACGCTGCGATGGTGTGGCCGAGCTTGTCGGTCAGGAACTCGTAAAACTCCACGCGGGTGCGTGGGTTTTTAAGCTTTGCGCAGGCCTCGTCCAGGGCCTGAATGGCATCCTCGTGCGAGAACTTGTTCTTGTCGATCAGCGGCTTAAGCTTATGGGTGTAGATGTAGCTGAGCTCGTTGTAGTCCCCGCACTGGGCACACGACACCAGTTTTGCGTCCTGCTTGCCGCCCGGATTCTCATCCGTGTAGTCATACTTGTCGTTGATATCGCTGATGGTCTTCGCCTTGGCCATGTCTTTCGTTCCTGTGCCGGGCGATCTTGGGAAATCCTTATCGCTACCGGTCAATTAGACGTGGTGGCTGTTGGCCGGTATTCAAGTGGCAGAAACAATCGGTTACCACTGGATCGGCAAGGAAACGATATGGCCTTACATCGCCATGCTTCATCTATGGCGCTTCCGCCAAATCCTATCTGCACATTAATAAGCCGAACCCGTCATACCAGCCAGATGAAAAAACCACCACCCGTTAAGGGTGGTGGCTGAAGGTGCCTTAAGCCGTGAAAGCAGCACCTGTCGGATCAGTTGCATGGAGTTGACCTTGCTCCAGCACGCTAATCAAACTCTGACATCTGTCTCCGTCCTTGGCGCCGCCGCTTCACAGGTGATGCAGTGATGGGTCTGGGAGCTCCATGTGATATTTTGCATTGCGGATGTGGCCTCGAACCGAGAGCCAGACGACCAAGCCCAGGGCGCCAATGACAGACAGTGCAATGAACACTGCCCAACTGACGTACCACGCCTGCTCGCCAATGGCACGTGGCCAGACAATGTTGGCGATTTCCAACACGATCCAAGCGCATGCACCCAAGACGACTGGGATGGTGGCCCAGCCCAGGCGGAAGGGGCCGAATTTCCACTTCTTGCTGATCAGGTGCACGGCCAGGCCCAGTACCACGAACGCCATCGTGATGAAGAATCCTCCGCCCGCAGAAGAGATCAGGGTTGCGTAAACACGTTCGGACGAAGACAGCAACGTGACAAGGATGGAGAGCAGGCCGACGACGAGGATCGCTCGGTCAGGTGTTCCGTGTCTTGACGAGAGCTTCGAAAGGAAGCCAGAGCAAGGCAGTACCTTGTCGTTTGAAAAGGCCCAAATCACGCGCGATACGCTTGTCTGCGCCATCATCATCGAGGCGGCGAATCCAATGATCACCAGGACAAAGAACAGCTTCGCTACGTTATCTCCCAGTGCCGCTTGGATCGTGCCGGCGGCCGGATCAGCAATTGCACCGCTAATGATTGCACCGAAGTCAGGCGTGGCAAGAATCAGCGCAAGTGCAGAGTAGCTCACAACTACACCAATTCCGATGAGAGCTCCAATAATCGCTTTCGGGAGATTGCGCTCGGGATCCTCAATTTCCTCGGCCATGCTACATACAGACTCAAAGCCGGCCAAACCGAAGCCCATGAAACCAAGGGCCATGAGCAATCCATTGAAGAGATAGTTGTCGCCACCAGTGCCAGCGGTGGTGAAGATGACATCGAAGTCTTGCACTCGGTGCCAGATGAGCAGCACCGTGGCGAGTACAACGGAGCCAATGACTTCTGCTGCCAAACTCATTTTTCCCAGCAACTTTAGAGTCGTTGGGCCTACAAGGTTAAGTCCGGTCGCAATCGCTAAGATCCCAATGGCAATCATGACATTTTGAGTTGTGCTAAACGGGTCTATGCCTAAAGCCGCAGGGATGAAAGTTGCAATCGCATAGCCGTTTGATGCAAACACAATGATCAGTGTCCAGATGTAGAACCAACCGGTAATCCATCCATAGTTGTTGCCAGCGAGGCGGCGCGCCCATTGATAACTCCCGCCTTGGAGTGGCCATCTGGACACTAGGACGCCGAGAGAAAGGGCGATTAGCAGTTGGACGCCTAGACCAACAGGAAACACCCACCAACCTGCAGGGCCGGCCGCTTGGACGATGAGACCGAATATCGCATATAGCGCTACGATTGGTGAGATGTACACGAATGCCAGCGTGAGTGCATCCTGCATCTTGAACTGACGTTTGAGAGTCGGATGTGGACTCGAGGTGATTTCGCTGGTTGGATTACTCATGGACGAGACTACCCTTTTGTTATTGGAATGCTTGGATCGTACCCTCGCAGTTTTTCGCCCGCAAGCGCTTATAGCTCGTAATTAATACTATGATGTGCGGTTTTCTTCGTTGCTTAGAACAGCATTTCTAACTTGGCCGATTCGGCAATTATGTGGCCTTTCTAGCTATATAAGACTTACTAAATGCTCGGAGTTTCTGACTTTGAATTCGTGAGTTTTTGTTTTTGCTGTCAGGATTTTGAGTGGAGTTACTTGGGAGATAAAAAAGCCACCACCCGCGTGGGGGTGGTGGCTCCAAGGTGCTGAAAGCCGTCAGAACAGCACCTGTCCGATCAACAACAAGATTTGGCCTTGTGAGCCGCATTCCTGGCGCTGATCACACCCCGAGATACGTTGGACGTACAACGGGGCTGGACTCTGTAACCCTGAAGGGCTGGTCACCCGATCCGAAGTGGAACGGCATCGTGCCCTTCAAGGTGAGACCTTACTCAGCCTTGTTTTCTGCCCATACCACAGTGCTGATGGGGGCCCATTGCTGAGGCCCTGTGTCATGAACAGATTCGCCCAAGGCGTCGACAGCCACAGTGGTGGGCATGTCTTTGAGCTCAAATTCGTAGATAGCTTCCATTCCCAGGTCTTCGAACGCGACAACGCGTGACTTGGTGATGGCCTGGGATACCAGGTAAGCGGCGCCGCCCACAGCCATCAGGTATACCGAGCCATGCTCTTTGATCGCTTCGATGGCGATGGGGCCGCGTTCAGATTTGCCGATCATTCCAAGCAAGCCGGTTTCGGCCAACACACGCGGCGTGAATTTATCCATCCTGGTCGAGGTAGTAGGGCCGGCAGGGCCGACGACCTCATCTCGTACAGGGTCGACTGGCCCAACGTAGTAGATGAATCGACCTTTGAGATCGACTGGAAGAGATTCACCTTTGTCGAGCATCTCGACCATCCGCTTGTGTGCAGCATCACGTCCAGTCAGGAGCTTGCCGCTCAGCAAAATGGTCTCCCCTGGCTTCCAGGTGCGCACCTCTTCAGGCGTCACAGTGTCCAGGTTTACACGGCGTACACCTTCACCTGTTTCCCATGCAATGTCCGGATAGTGGTCGAGGCTCGGTGTCTCCAGAACAGCCGGGCCCGAGCCATTAAGCGTGAAGTGAACATGGCGAGTCGCCGCGCAGTTCGGGATGATGCAGATGGGCAACGACGCTGCGTGAGTCGGGTAATCCTTGATCTTCACATCGAGCACAGTGGTCAGCCCGCCGAGACCTTGTGCGCCAATACCCAGCTGGTTGACCTTGCGATACAGCTCGATTCGAAGCTCTTCAACTCGGTTGCTTGGGCCACGTTCGATCAGCTCATGGATGTCGATGGAGTCCATCAACGACTCTTTGGCCATGACCGCAGCCTTTTCTGCTGTACCACCGATGCCAATGCCCAGCATCCCAGGAGGGCACCAGCCCGCACCCATGGTCGGCACCACTTTCATCACCCAGTCCACGATGGAGTCGGATGGGTTCAGCATAACCATCTTGGCCTTGTTCTCAGACCCACCACCTTTGGCGGCGATATCAATCGACAGCTCTGTGCCTGGTACAACGGAGTAGTGAATGATTGCCGGCGTATTGTCCTTGGTGTTCGGTCGCTTACCAGCTGGGTCGGAAACGATGGATGCGCGCAGGACGTTATCGGGATTCGCATACGCCCGGCGAACGCCCTCATTGATCATGTCGTCCAGGCTCATCGTCGGGTCTTCCCAGCGAACACCCATGCCGATTTTCACGAAGACAGTCACGATGCCAGTGTCCTGGCAGAGAGGTCGATGTCCGGTTGCACACATCCTCGAGTTGATGAGGATCTGAGAAATAGCATCTCTCGCAGGTGGAGATTGCTCGCGCAGGTATGCCGCATGCATCGCCTGGATGAAGTCGCTGGGATGGTAGTAAGAGACGTACTGCAGAGCATCTGCAATGCTCTGGACGACGTCGTTCTGACTGATTGAACTCATAACCACTCCTGCTAAATCTTCAAATCCGCCGGCGACGACTGGCCGGCGGACATCCACTGCTGCGGAATCACTCAACGCTGAGAAGCGAGATACATCCAGGTGTCCATTACTGAGTCAGGGTTCAGCGAGACACTGCTGATACCTTGATCCATCAACCACTGTGCGAAGTCCGGATGGTCAGATGGCCCCTGGCCGCAGATACCGATGTACTTGCCGGCCTTGTTGCATGCAGCGATTGCTTGCGAGAGCAGCTTCTTCACTGCGGGGTTGCGCTCGTCAAACAGGTGGGCGATCAGGCCAGAGTCTCGGTCGAGACCCAGGGTGAGCTGAGTCAGATCATTCGAGCCGATGGAAAAACCGTCGAAGTGTTCCAAAAATTCCTCGGCCAGGAGGGCGTTCGAGGGGAGCTCGCACATCATGATGATTTTGAGCCCGTCCTTTCCTCGCTCGAGGCCATTGGTTGCGAGCAACTCGACAACCTTGCGGGCCTCGCTGAGGGTTCGTACGAACGGAACCATCACTTCGATGTTGGTAAGGCCCATCTCTTCACGAACGCGTTTGAGGGCTCGGCATTCAAGCTCGAAGCAGTCGCGGAACGAATCGCTGATGTAGCGAGAGGCTCCACGGAAGCCGAGCATCGGGTTTTCTTCCTCCGGCTCGAACAGCGATCCTCCGATCAGGTTGGCGTACTCGTTCGATTTGAAGTCCGAGAGGCGAACAATCACTTTCTTCGGGGAGAAGGCGGCAGCCAGAGTGCTGATGCCTTCTGCCAGCTTATCCACGTAGAAATCGACCGGAGATGCATAGCCTGCGATGCGCTTGGAGACAGTGGCTTGGATCTCCGGTTGGAGATTGTCGAAACCGAGAAGTGCCTTCGGGTGTACACCGATCATTCGGTTGATGATGAACTCCAGGCGCGCCAGGCCGATACCCTCATTGGGCAACTGAGCAAAGTCGAATGCGCGGTCGGGATTGCCGACGTTCATCATCACCTGGAAGGGCAGGGAAGGCATGTCATCCACTGCACTCTGGCTAACCTTGAACGGCAGTTCACCTTCGAAGATGAAGCCGGTGTCGCCTTCTGCGCAGGACACGGTCACAGCCTGGCCATCCTGCAGGCGGTGCGTTGCGTCGCCACATCCCACGACAGCTGGAATCCCAAGTTCACGAGCGATGATCGCGGCATGGCAGGTACGACCGCCACGGTTGGTGACGATAGCGCTTGCACGCTTCATCACCGGCTCCCAATCAGGATCGGTCATGTCGGAAACCAGCACATCACCTGGTTGTACCTTGTCCATTTCTGCGACGTTGTTGATCACGCGCACGCGGCCGGAACCAATCCGCTGACCAATCGCGCGGCCCTCTACCAGTACCGGGGCGCGCTTCTTCAGCAGGTATCGCTCGATGACGTTAACGTTCGCCCGGCTTTTCACAGTCTCAGGCCGAGCCTGGACGATGTACAGGCGACCATCATCACCATCTTTCGCCCACTCGATGTCCATGGGGCGACCATAGTGCTTCTCGATAAGCAGGGCCTGCTTCGCTAGTTCCGACACTTCGTCATCACTCAAGCTGAAGCGATCACGGTCATGTTGAGCCACCTCAACGGTTTTGACCGACCGACCGGCTTGAGCCAGGTCGCCGTAGACCATTTTGATTGCCTTGCTGCCGAGGTTGCGCCTAATGACCGCTGGGCGCCCAGCTTGGAGTGTTGGCTTGTGAACGTAGAACTCGTCAGGGTTCACCGCGCCTTGAACGACGGTTTCTCCCAGGCCATACGAGGAAGTGATAAACACGACATCGCGAAAGCCCGACTCGGTGTCGAGTGTGAACAGAACACCCGCTGCTCCCGTTTCGGAACGAACCATGCGCTGCACGCCAGCGGAGAGGGCGACGAGTTTGTGGTCGAAGCCTTGGTGTACACGATAGGCAATGGCGCGGTCGTTGAAGAGGGAGGCGAATACCTCTTTCGCGGCACGGATGACGTTGTCCACGCCACGGATGTTCAGGAAGGTTTCCTGCTGCCCGGCGAACGAAGCATCCGGGAGATCTTCAGCAGTGGCGGACGAGCGCACGGCGACAGAGATGTCAGGATTGCCTTCCGAGAGTTGAGCGAAGTGCTCACGAATTTCTTGATCAAGCTGAGCGGGGAATTCTGCTTCCATGACCCACTGACGGATCATTGCACCAGTGCGAGCGAGCTCAACAACATCATCGACATCCAGCTTATCCAGGGCCTCATGAATGCGATCATTCAGGCCGCTCTGCTCCAGGAAGTCGCGATATGCCTGGGCGGTGGTTGCAAAGCCACCTGGTACCGATATGCCAACCTCGGAAAGGTTGCTGATCATCTCGCCCAAGGATGCGTTCTTGCCGCCGACATGTTCGACGTCATCAAGACCTAGGCGTTGAAGGGATACTACGTAATCGGTCACAGGTGTAACTCCGGGCGCTTTCGGGCAGCTTGCCTAATAGGCAAGCCACGCGGGTTTGTACTTGTTTTCAGAGCGAGGGCTTACGCCCCGTAGAAGGCAACGATGCGTTCGGCTTCGGCAATCACTGGCGCATCAATCATCTTGCCGTCCAAGCGGAATGCGCCAGGCGCACCAGAAGCGGCTTCTACAACCCGCTTAGCCCAGCTGATTTCACTTTGGGATGGAGTGAAGACGTCATTGATGACCGCGACCTGGCTCGGATGGATAGCGAGCATGCCGGCGAAGCCGAGATCTCGAGCGTCGCTGGCAAACGTCGTCAGCCCTTCCGAATCGGCAATGTTGGGGAACACGGTATCCAACGGCTTTTCCAGCTCATGGAGGGTGCTGTTGACCAGCAATTGGTAACGCACTTGGTCGAACACCCGATAGGCAGCTGGGCTGGATGCGCGGACACCCAAGTCCAGAGCCAGGTCAAGCGCACCGAAGGTAAGACGCTGGACTGCCCAGACTTCAGCGATTTCGCTCAAGTTGGCCAAGCCGGCTGCGCTCTCGATCAACGGCCAAATAGGCTTTTTGCATTCAGCAGCGACGAGAACCTGTTGTGCGGTCTCAGCTTTGGGCAGCAGGACTGCTGCAATGCCTTGATGGCGACCGCAGAACTTGATGTCATCGATGTGCATGTGATGGTCAGCGGCGTTGACGCGAACCACCACAGAAGCATCCGGATTGTCATTCAAAAACGCAGCCAGGTTGTCACGAGCTTGTGCTTTCAGGTCTTCCTCAACAGCGTCCTCGAAGTCCACGATGACGACGTCGGCACCGCAGGCCAAAGCCTTCGCAAAACGCTCAGGGCGGCTTCCAGGAACGAAGAGGGCGCTGCGGATCAGGCGGTTTTTACGAGTGGTCACAGTGCACCTACTTCCTTCAGCTCGGCGATTTGGGGTTCGGAGTAGCCCAGTTCTTTCAGGATCGATTCGTTGTGCTGGCCAATCGATGGGATAGCATCCATTCGAGGTTGGTAAGCACGGTTCGCGCCTGGCGGAAGGAGCGCGGGCAGCTTGCCTTGTGGGGAGTCCACCTCGACCCAGCGCTCGCGGGCACGCAGTTGTGGGTGCTCCCAGACCTGATGCATGTTGTTGACCTGAGCGTTCGCAATTGGAGCCGCATCAAGACGAGCTACCACTTCCTTGGTGCCGAGCTCAGCGAACTTCTCGATGATGATTGCTCGCAGGGCTTCGCGGTTCGCGGAGCGTTTGGCATTGGTATCGAATCGTTCGTCCTGCAGCAGTTCTGGCTTCTGCAGCACTTTCTCGCAGAAAGACGCCCATTCACGTTCGTTCTGCAGACCCAACATCACAGTCTCGCCAGGAGCGGTTGGGAATGGGCCATACGGGTAGATCGTTGCGTGGGAAGCGCCGGCACGAGGTGGAGGGTTGGCACCGTCGTAGGAGTAGTAGAGTGGGAAGCCCATCCACTCGACGAGGCTCTCCAGCATGCTCACATCCACACGGCTACCTTTGCCAGTCTTGTTCCGCAGGTGCAGGGCAGACAGCACACCGGTGTAGGCGTACATGCCCGCAGCGATATCGGCAATCGAGCAACCTGCCTTGGCGATTTCCTCTTCGCCGGCGCCGCCTGTCACGGACAGGAACCCACCTTCGCTCTGAATCAGCAGGTCGTAGGCTTTCTTCTGCTCGTAAGGGCCGCCTTCGCCATAGCCGGAGATGTCACACACGATCAGCTGAGGGAAACGCTCATGCAGGGCTTCGAAGGACAGGCCCATTCGCGCTGCTGCACCTGGGGCGAGGTTTTGTACCAAGACATCAGCCTTGGCCAAAATGCTTTCAATGATGGCATCTGCCCCCGGCTTTTTGGCGTCGAGAGCCAGGCTCTCCTTCGAACGGTTTGTCCATACGAAGTGCGAGGACAGGCCGTTGGCACGGTTGTCATATGCCCGGGCGAAATCACCTACGTTTGGACGCTCAATCTTGATAACGCGAGCACCCAGGTCAGCAAGTTGGCGAGTGCAGAAGGGAGCTGCAATGGCATGCTCAAAGCTCACTACAGTGATGCCATCAAGCGGACGAGGAGAGGAGGTGAGGTCGGTCACGGGCGTACTCCGTAAAGCCACTGGCTTAACGACCTATGGATCTAGAATGATCGCCAGGACGTGAAGCATTGTTGTTAGAGGAGGTGGCCACCGCAGGGATTCGGTGATCGCCAACTGGTGTTAGAGCAAGCATGAACACAGACTGGCGTTCTGGGAATCGGTATTCTATTAAGTAGGCGTTCGGTGTAGCCTAACGCCATTCTTAATCAGTTGAGGCGTTTCCATGAACATCGACTTCAAAGATTTGGCGCTTTTCATCCAGATCGCGGAAGCGCCAAGCCTGACGCAGGGGGCCAAACGCTCCTTCATGTCTCCAGCGGCTGCAAGTGCTCGCATTAAGGCGCTTGAACTGGAGCTCAACACGCAGCTTCTCTATCGAGACAGTCGCGGAGTAGGATTAACTGAGGGTGGCCGGAGGCTTCTGACTCATGCCCGGCTCATCATGCGGCAGCTCGGCTATTTGAAGACTGAGTTCGATGAGTACGGCGCTGATGTTTCCGGACATATCAGGATCTTCGCCAACACAACGGCGGTGAGTGAGTTCCTGCCCCAAGTGTTGGCCGGTTATCTCGCGAGCTATCCGGGTGTCACGATTGACCTCCAGGAACGCCACTCTTCAGACATCGTCAGGGGTGTGCTTGATGGGTCTACAGACATGGGAATTACTGCAGGCCCCATCTCGGCAAAAGACCTCGAAATCATTCACTTCAGTACAGACCGCTTGGTGCTAGTGCTGCCAAAAGGTCATCCGCTTGAAGCAGTTGAGGCGATCAAGTTCGAGGAGCTGATTCGCTACCCCCAGATAGGCTTGCAGGAGGGAAGCACTCTCCATGAATTTCTGAGGGAGCAGGCCAGGCATGTAGGCCATAGCCTGACTTGGCGAATTCAGGTCTCCAGTTTTGAATCGGTATGCAGGATGGTTGAAGCCGATGTCGGCATCGGCGTGATCCCCGAGTCAGCAGCTCTTCGCCATCAACGCTTGATGAATATCTCAGTCAAGCAACTGGACGAGTCCTGGGCCATCAGGGAGCGGAGCATCGTGGTGCGGGAATACGAAGCCTTGCCGGGATGTGTTAAAGCGCTCATCAGTCTGATCAAGCCGATCAAACTGCCTGGCTACAGCGGTTAAGCCAGCTGTCACCATTGCACAGCCCAGGCTTGATGCATCAAAGGAGCGCTCCATCACCGATGGGGTCGCTCCCATGAGTATCCTCTGATGATCGCGTCACTCATGCCATCTTTCACCGTCAGCCTCAAAGGCTGATGGCCCTTGTGGTTAGTTTTTGGCCTTCTCAGCTATATCAATAAAAAAAAGCCTAGCGGAAAATTTCATCAAAGGGGATTTGCAACTTCTGCTGGAAGTGCATGAGCTAATAATAATAGGTGCCCTATGTCCATTAGACTGTATCGTCGCCTTCTTCGTCTGGTGTCCTACACCTATGTCCAATCCGAGTTTGCGGGTGGCCAAGTCTAGGTGTGTCTTAAGTTTTTCGAATGAATTGTTCGTATCTGCCATAAAAACAATATAGAGAATGGTCATGAAAAAAACGCTGTTGAGCCTCGTTGTGGGTGCTGGAATTGTTTATGGTGCACAGGCTCAAGCGGTAACGCTTAGCGAGAATTTCGAGCTGATAGGTTCTGTCGCGGTGCTATCTGAATACTCGATGCGCGGAATTTCGTACACCCAGCGCAAACCTGCAGTCCAGGCCACTGCTACTCTGGCACACTCCAGTGGGCTATATGCAGGCGTCTGGAGCTCCAACGTTGATATCAATGGCATTGATGCTCGTTACGAAGCCGATTATTTTGCTGGTTACACCCATCAGTTCTCCGACAAGGTAGGAATTGATGTGGGGTATATCCAGTATACTTTCCCGAAAGGTTCAATTCTGAATGCGACCGAGACATATGCGGTTTTGACTGCTTATGGATTTAAGCTCGGAAGCTATTACTCAGGCGATTACTTTGGTGATCAGACCTACATGTACAACTATATCGGCTATGGGATCAAAGACCTGCCCTATGGTATCGGCTTGGATGTTCGATACGGCATCGCCGATTACAAAGATCCCACCTTCTTCTCCTCTAGCGGCAGTGCTAAGGACTCCTACCGAGAGTGGGAAGTCAAGGTCAGCAAGAATTGGCTCACTCTGGATTGGTCGGCGAGTTATGTGGATACCAACCTATCGGAAACCGAATGCCTCCAGTTCCAGGGCGACAAAGAGTCCTGTTCTGCACGCTTAGTCGTTGGGGTGACCAAAAGCTTCTGACCCACCTGTTTTCTCACCTTTTAGCCAGGCTCGTGCCTGGCTTTTTTTTGGTTCTTCACGGAATCCCGGGAAAGACAGAAACAAGAACGCCGGTTTGATGGATGATGTTCGTGCGAGCAAACACATCAACAAA
>NZ_JBIBGE010000048.1:0-35797 GCF_042956345.1 Pseudomonas sp. NPDC008258 | reverse complement strand
ACGCGGTATATGGCACCGGCTTTGCCGGTGTTCGCGGCCAAGGCCGCTCCCACAGGTACTGCATAAGCCTGAGGCCTGCGCGGTTCCTGTGGGAGCGGGCGTGCCCGCGAAGAATCCAGCGCGGTGGATGGCACCGGCTTTGCCGGTGTTCGCGGCCAAGGCCGCTCCCACAGGTACTGCATAAGCCTGAGGCCTGCGCGGTGGCGGTGCAGTCGACGTTACTTGATAAACCGCACCTGGCTGTTGATCTTCTCGATCACTGCCCCTTTGCGTTCGTTGAAGCGGGCCTTGTTCTGTTCGAACAGGTTGTTGCCCTTGGTATCGATCGAGATGATCAGCGGCCCGAACTCACGCACGCGGTTCACCCACAGTGTTTCAGGCATACCCAGGTCTTGCCATTCTGCCCGTTCGATCTCTTCCACCTGCGTTGCCGCCAGCACCGCACAGCCACCCGGGAATACCGCGTGAACGGCCTTATTCTCCAGGCACCCGGTGGTGGTTTCCGGGCCCATGCCGCCCTTGCCGACAATCAGCTTCACACCGGTCTGCTCGATGAACTGTTTTTCGAACTTTTCCATGCGCATGCTGGTGGTCGGGCCAATGGAAACCATCTCGAAGCTGCCGTCATCTTTCTTCCTGACGATAGGGCCGGCATGGAAAATGGCGCCGCCACGCAGGTCAACCGGCAGTTCGCGGCCAAGCTCGATGAGCCGGCGGTGTGCCACGTCGCGGCAGGTCACCAGTTGCCCGGTGAGGTAGACGACATCGCCCACGTTGAGGTTGGCCAGGTCTTCGTCGCTGATCGGGGTACTCAGGATCTTTTTCACAGTACTACCCCTTCATGGGAGAGGATGTCGTAGGTCAGGTCGGCGTTGATGCGGATCTTGCCGCGGCGGTGAGCCCAGCAACCGGTGGACACTGCCACGCCGATGGTGGAGGGGTGGCGGGCCGAGGACTCGATGTTCACGCCCATCACGCTGCTGTTGCCGGTCAGGCCCTGCGGGCCGATGCCGATTTCGTTCAGGCCTTCTTCCAACAGCTTTTCCATCATGGCCGCGCTTTCGTTGGGGTGGCTGGAGTCCACCTCACGCAGGATGGCCTTCTTCGACAGGCGTGCTGCGGTCTCCACCGAGGTCGATACGCCAACCCCCACCAGCAACGGGGGGCAGGCGTTGACCCCGCGCGAAGTGATCACATCGAAGACGAATTCGGTCACCCCTTCATAGCCTTGACCCGGCATCAGCACCTTGGCCGAACCTGGCAGGGTGCAGCCGCCACCGGCCATGTACACATCGACGATGCAGTGATCGGCATCGGGGATGATTTCCCAGTCCAGCCACGGGATTTTCGAGCCGGTGTTGGTGCCGGTGTTCTTCTCGATGAAGGTTTCCACCGCGTTGTGGCGCAGCGGCCCCTTGATGGTGGCTTCCTTGGTGGCGTTTTCGAGGATGCCCTCCATCTCACCCAGCAGCGGGAAGCGTGCGCCGGCAGAGACGAAGTACTGAATCACGCCCGTGTCCTGGCAGCTGGGGCGGTTGAGCTTGTCGGCGTATTCCTGGTTGTCGGCCATCGAGTCGTACACGGCGATGGCCAGCGGGTTGGTTTCGGCCGCACGTAACTTGGCGGTCTTTTCCTTCACGTCTCGGGGCAGGCGTTTGCCGATATAGGCGGTGAACTTGGCCATCACGTCAGTCAGCGATGACACGGCGGTTTCTTTGTCCATGATTAGTTCCTCACTGCATTTCAAAGTGGGTGCTTTTTGCGGTTATCGAATGGTCAGGGCGGGGTTCGGCGGCTTGCGGTTCTGCCGGCAGTTGGCCGTCCAGGGCCTGGGCCATGCGCTGCTTGTCCAGCGCACCGACCCAGTTGGCGATGGCCACGGTGCCGACGGCGTTGCCAATGGTGTTGGTAATGGCCCGGGCCTCGGACATGAAACGGTCCACGCCCAACAGCAGCACCATGCCGGCCACCGGGATGTTGTCCATGGTCGCCAACGTGGCGGCCAGGGTGATGAAGCCCGAACCGGTCACACCTGCGGAGCCTTTGGAGGTGAGCAGCAGCACGCCGAGCACGATCAGTTGGTCCATCAGGGTCAACGGCGTGTTCGTGGCCTGGGCGATGAAGATGGCGGCCATGGTGTAGTAGATGCACTGGCCGTCCGGGTTGAAGGTAAGGCCCGAGGGGATCACCAGGCCGACCACCGGTTTGGACACGCCGACCTTTTCCAGCTTGTTCATCAGTTGCGGCACCACCGACTCGGATGAGCTGGTACCCAGTACCGTGAAAAGTTCATCCTTGAGGTACTTGAGGAACTTCCACAGGTTGAAGCCCGACAACCTGGCAATGGCGCCCAGCACGATCACCACGAACAGGAAGCAGGTCAGGTACATGGTCGCCATCAGCTTGCCCAGCGAAACGATCGAACCCAGGCCGTATTTGCCCACGGTGAAAGCCATGGCCCCGCAGGCGGCCAGCGGGGCCACGCGCATGATCATGCCGACGATGAAGAACATGCCGTGGGAGAACGCTTCCAGCACATCCACCATTGGCTTGCCGCGTGGGCCCAGGTGGGAAAGGGCGATGCCGAACAGCGTGGAGAACAGCAGGATCGGCAGGATCTCGTTCTTGGCGAAGGCATCAGTCACGCTGCCGGGTATCACATGCAGCAGGAAGTCGATAAAGCCGCCGCTGTTGCCTGCCGCAGCAGCGGTGTAGGTGGAAATGCTCTTGGCATCGAGGGTGGCGGGGTCGACGTTCATGCCCTGGCCGGGCTGTACGATGTTGACCACTACCAGTCCCAGCACCAGGGCAAAGGTGGACAGCACTTCGAAGTAGATCAGCGCACGTACGCCGACGCGGCCAAGCTCTTTCATGTTTTCCATTTTGGCGATGCCCAGCACCACCGTGGCAAAGATGATGGGGGCGAAGACCATCTTGATCAGCTTGATGAAGGCGTCACCGATGGGCTTCAAGTCTGCGCCAACCTGGGGCCAGAACACCCCGATCAGCACCCCGAGGGTTACCCCGATCAATACCTGTACGTAAAGCTTGCCGAACAATCGCTTGGCCATTGCCGTCTCCGAATTATTGTTGTGAGTCGGATTTATCTGGCGGCCGGGCTGATCGTGGGTGCAGGTCACACCTGGCCTTGGCGGCCGAAGAGCCCAGCGTTTTTGTGGTTAATCACGCCGGGCAAAAGGTAATGGTTTTTCTAAAATGCTGTAATACAATGAAATTCAACTCATTGTTTCCCTCAGGTTAATTATGAATTCGGTATCGGAGCTGGCGTTTTTCACCCAGCTGATCAGGGTGGGCAGCCTGGCGGGCACCGCGCGTGAACTGAACCTGACGCCGCCTGCGGTTTCCAAACGCCTGGCGCAGCTGGAGCAGCGCCTGGGCGTACGCCTGCTCAACCGCACCACGCGCAGCATCAGCCTGACCGCCGAAGGCGAGACCTACCTGGTGAATGCCCGGCGAATACTGGGTGAAATCGAGGAAATGGAGCGGCAGGTGTCCAGCAGCCGTGCCGAGCCGAAGGGCCTGTTGCGGGTCAATGCGCCGTTGGGGTTCGGGCGTACCCATGTAGGGCCGGCAGTTTCATCGTTTGCCAAACGCTTCCCGGAGGTGGAGGTGCAATTGCACCTGACCGACCGGCCCATCGCGCTGCCGAACGATGCCATCGATGTGGCCATCCGCTTCGGTGAACTGCCCGACTCGCGGCTGATCGCCCGCAAGATTGCCGCCAACCGCCGTCGGTTGTGTGCAGCCCCCGGCTATCTGGAGGCTCACGGCACCCCGCAATTCCCCAAAGACCTGGCCAGCCACAACTGCATCGTGTTGCGTCAGAACGATGCCGCGTTTGGCATCTGGCGGCTCAGCCGTGGCAAGCTGAGCGAGTCGGTGAAGGTGCATGGCAGCCTCAGCACCAACGACGGCGAGGTGGCCCTGAACTGGGCGCTGGACGGGCAGGGTATTCTGCTGCGGGCCGAGTGGAACCTGGCCGATCACCTGCGCAGCGGGCGTCTGGTGGAGGTGTTGGGCGACTACCACACGCCGCCCGCGGATATTTATGCGGTGTACCTGGAGCGCTTGAACCTGTCGGCGAAGGTGTCGTGCTTTGTCGAGCACTTGCGGGCGTTCTTCAGCCAGGGCGACAGCCAGGCGACGTGGCAGTAGCGTTGCTGCCGCCTTCTTTTTGGTGGCAACTGTCTTGCACAAAACCTGCAGCTGGCGCAATCACTGTGGGAGCGGGCAAGCCCGCGAAGCAGGCTGTGCGGAGGATGGCACGGGCTTCGCCCGTGTTCGCGGGCACGCCCGCTCCCACAGTGATTGCGCCGGCTTCAGGTATGGTGAAAGACAGTCAGTTGCTACTACCAGCGATACGTCAGGTCGGCGGTTACGGTACGCCCCGTTCCCAACAGGCAGGCCACCGTGGCGAAGCAGCCGGCCACGTAGTATTTGTCGGTCAGGTTCTTCACGTTGAGTTGCGCCGACAACCCTTGCAGGCTGTTGTTGGCCTTGCCGAAGTCATAAGACAGCATGGCGTCGACCAAGGTGTAGCCCGGCACTTCGAAGGTGTTCTGCGCGTCGCCATAGGTAGCACCGGTGTAGCGCACGCCCAGGCCGCCGCCCAGCCCGGCCAGTGGCCCGCCTTGCAGGGTGTAGTCGACCCACAGCGAGGCCAGGTGGCGCGGCACACGTACCGGCGCATTGCCCTTGTTGCTGACACCCAGCGCATTCGGGTTGTCCTTGGTCACCTCGATATCGTTGTAGGTGTACGCCGTGATCAGGTTAAGCCCCGGCAGCGGTTTGGCCACGGCTTCCACCTCGACCCCGCGTGAGGTCACTTCACCCTGCTGTACGCTGAAACCCGGGTGATCGACATCGGTGGTGGCCACGTTCTGCCGGCGCAGGTCAAAGGCCGCTACCGTGATGTAGTTTTCGCTGCCGGGTGGCTGGTACTTGATGCCCACTTCATATTGCTTGGCGGTTTCCGGCTCGAAAGGGGAGCCGTCGAAGCTGTTGCCGGCAGCCAGCTTGAACGACTCGCTGTAGCTCACGTAGGGGAACAGGCCCATGTCGAAGCTGTAGCCGAACGAGGCGCGCGCGGTGGTGGCCTCGTCGGTGATCACCTGGTGGCTGCCGAGGATGCGGTTGGTGCTGTCCTGGCGCGCCCAGTCGTGGCGCACGCCAAGGGTGGCGACCCAGTTGTCGAGGTGCAGTTGGTCTTGCAGGTACAACCCGACCTGGCGGTCGTCACGGGCAGTGGACAGCAGCGAGGTATAGCGCGAAGTGTCGATCTGCACGCCGCGCACCGGGTTGTAGATGTTGATCGACGGCGCGTCGCCGTGCCGCACGTCCTGGTTGCGGTGGCCGCGCAGGTAGTCGGCCCCCAGCAGTACGTCATGGCGTACAGGGCCGGTGCTGACGTTGGCCAGCAGCTGGTTGTCCAGGGTGTAGTTGTCGCTTTCGTAGTCACGCAGTTCGTAGTAACGGGCCAGGGTGTTGCCATTGATTACGCCACTGTTGCGGAACAACTGGTCCTGGTAACCGTGCATGTGGCTGTAACGGAAGTTCTGCCGGAAGCTGAAGGTATCGTTGACGCGGTGGCTCAGCTCGTAGCCCAGGTTGTTCATTTCTGATTGCTCGCGGTCGAAGCCCGGCTCGTTCAGCGAGCGGTGGCGGGGCACGCGGCCGTTGGGGTTGGAGCCGTCGAACAACGAGTAGGCCATGTTCGAGGTGAACAGGTTGGTGTTTTTCTGGTACGACGCCAGCAGGGTCAGGCTGGTGTCTTCGTTGGGAGCCCAGGTCAGGCTGGGTGCAACGTACTGGCGGTCGTCCTTGATACCGTCGATTTCGTTGTCGGCATCGCGGCCGAGCATCACCAGGCGGTAGGCCAGGGTGCCTTGGCTGTCGAGCAGGTCGCCGACATCCAGGCTCAGTTGCTGGCGGTCGTGGTTGCCCAGTGACAGGCCCACTTCACGGTGGGCGGCGAACAGTGGCTTTTTCGAGACCAGGTTGAGCATGCCGCCGGGCTCACCCTGGCCGTAAATCACCGAGGCTGGCCCTTTGAGTACCTCAATGCGCTCCAGGCCAAAGGGCTCGGGGGCATAGTAGCCGGTGTTGTTGTTGCGCAGGCCGTCGGTGTAGGCATCGCTGTTGATCTGCTGGAAGCCGCGCACCATCAAGGTGTTGTCGGTGGGGTTGTTGCCAGACACGTTGGTGTGCACGCCAGCGGTGTAGCTCAGGGCTTCGGTAATGGTCTGCGCACCCTGGGCCTTGATTCGGTCGCGCGTTATCACCGATACCGAAGCCGGGGTTTCCAGCAGCGCGCTGTCGGTCTTGCTGGCACTGCTGGCACGCGTGGCCAGGTAGCCGTCCACGGCACCGTAGGCACTGTCGCGGCGGGCGTCGACGCTGGTCGGCGCCAGTTGCAGGCCTGCGCCTTGTGCCGCAGGTTGCAGGCGGTACTGGCGTTCTCCCGTGGGCACGGCGACCAGGCCACTGCCTTGCAACATGCGCTCAAGCGCCTGCTCAGGGGTGTAGTCACCTTGCAGCGGGTTGCTGGCCTTGCCTTGGCTGAGCGCGCCGTCGCCGACGATGTAGATACCGGCCGCACTGGCCAGGCGGTTGAGTTGCTGGGTCAGCGGGCCGGTGGGCAGGTCGTAGCGGCGCGTGGTTTCGTCGGCCATCACGGCGGTGGCAGCGAGCAACGGCATGGCCAGCAACAGGGGGCGCAAGGTGAAGGGGAGCAGGGGCATGGGTGTTCCTTGTGGGGGCAGATGAAGCTGGGTGTTCATCTGCTAATCCGAACGAGCGCGGCAAATCCGGAACACCCCCGTGAAAAAAAGTGCGCGTTCAGCGCGGCTCGATGCTGTACCACCAAGGCAAGGTCCTGCGCACCCTGATCGGCAATGCACTCTCAAGCATGGCCAAGGTACGTTCCGGGTCGTCGGCCGGGAAGCTGCCCATCACCCGCAGCGCCTGTACTTGCGGGTCGACACCCAAATGACCGGGCAGGTAGGCACGCAGCTGTTCGACAAATTCGCCAAGGCTGATGTCGCTGGCCAACAACCGACCCTCGCGCCAGGCCTGGCGTGATTGGTCTACCGCACGCGGCGCTTGCGCAGCTTGACGGTCGAAGTCCGACTGCCAGCCGGCAGCCACTACCAGGCTGTCGGTGCCCTCTGCAGGGTGCAGGCGCACCGCACCGTCGAACACGCTCAGGCGTGCGCACTGGTCGCGCTGCCACACGCTGAAACGGGTGCCCAGTGCTTGCAGCCGGCCCTGGCGAGTGTCGATCACGAATGGACGGCTGTCGTGGGCGGTTTCTATCAGCACTTCGCCGGCCAGCAGTTCCAGCCGGCGCAGGCTGGGGCGGTAGTCGATGTTCAAGGCGGTCGAGCCGTTCAGCCACAACAGGCCGCCGTCCGGCAGGCGCAGGCTTCGCACTTCACCCGTGGCGGTGCGCTGGTCGGCGCTGAGCACCAACAGCTGTTGCCGGGCGGCAGGTACACGCCAGCCAGCCAAGGCCAGCAGGCCGCCGCCGCACAGCAAGCCAAGCAGGCCCACGGCTCGCCGGCGGTCGAGGTCGGCACGGCGCACGCTGCCCAATGCCTGTAGCGAAGCATCAGCTTGCAGCTTTAGCGGGGTAAAGCGCTGGCTGATGCGTTCCACATGGGCCCACGCTACCTGGTTTGTGCTTGCGGCGCCCAGCCATTGTTGCCAGCGCAGCTGCAACTGCTGGTCCTGCGGGGCGGCGAGCAACTGCGCATACCAGTTCGCGGCGGCCTGCAAGGTGGCGTGGTCCGGGCGCTCGCTGGCAGTCATGGCAGGTCCAGTTCCAGCAACAGGCACTGGTACATCGCCTGGGCCATGTACTTGGTCACGCTGCGCTCGGACACCTTCAGGTGCTGGGCGATTTCCCGATAACCCAGGCCCTGTACCTGCGCCAGCAAAAAGGCCTGGCAGACCTTCTCCGGCAAGCGCGCAAGCATCCCTTGCACCTGCTCCAGTGCTTCGAACACCAGCGCGCGCTCTTCTTCGCTCGGCGCCATTGGTTCAGGCAGGGCAGCCAGGGCTTCAAGCCAGGCCTGCTGCAAGTGCTGGCGGCCCCAGAAGTCGATGCACAGGTGACGGGTGACGGTGCTCAGGTAGGCCCGTGCATGTTGTTCGGTCTGAAACTGCTGAGGCTTGCTCAGCAGGCGCACGAACACGTCATGGGCCAGGTCGGCGGCATCGCTGGCGTTGCCCAGGCGCTTGTGCAGCCAACCGCGAATCCAGCCGTGGTGGGCGGTGTAGTAGGTGTGGACTTGCTGGCTGTAGGCGGGGTCGAGGCGCGACATCGGGCATCCTTTCGCTGTGCGACAAGGTCTCATATGAGAATTTTTCGCAATAGTAGGGCAGGGATGATAGCCACGGCAACGGCTTGAATAGGGCGGCATACGTTTTGAGCCTGAATCACGCGCGCTGGTACACACTTGGTGGTCATACCTTGCTTGGCATCATGCTCCATCAGGCCTTTTCACATGGCCTTGAAGAAACGACTGTACAACGTATTTTGAATCAAATACGATGCAATTATGCATTTTTCATGAAAAGTGCATTGTATATGGTGCAAATTATATGGATGAATTAGGCAAACTGATCAAGACGCTGCGTAAAGATGCCGGGCTTTCCCAAGCCCAACTCGCGCAACGGCACGGCATGAGTCGTGCGACCATTTCGGGGATCGAGAACAATTCGATCCCCGAAGTCGGCATTCGCAAGGTTGCAGCGATCCTGGAGGGTTTGGGATACGAACTGACGGCCACGCCCAAGCGCCGACGTAGAACGCTTGATGAACTGAAGGCCGGGGGTATCCATGATCAGATCGAGTGATCGTTTGTACGTCGGCGCAGGCGACGCCACTGTCGGCACTCTAGGGCGCAGTGGCGAGAACCCGCGTGATACGGTCTTCACTTACAATCCATCGGCTGGCGAAGCACAAGCCGTCTCCGTGACCATGCCAACCCGCCTGGAGAGCTACAAGTGGGAGTACGGAATACACCCCTTGTTCGAGATGAACCTTCCCGAAGGGCACCTCAAGGAAGAGCTGATGCGGCGGTTCAGCAAGTCGGTGCGCGGTTTTGACGATTTCGCCTTGCTGGGCATTGTCGGCCCGCACCAACTGGGTCGGATCAGCATCGCCCAGCATGCTGGTGACGACCCCATTCCAGGCATGGATCTGTCCGGCTTGCTGGTTCACGACGGTGCGAACGACCTGTTTGCCGAGCTTTTGAGCACTTACGCTGCCTACTCAGGCGTATCAGGTGTTCAGCCCAAGGTGCTGGTGCGGGATATCGATGTTGGCGCCCCGGATGTTGATCGGGTCACCCATCGTGGTGCCACACACCTGGTAAAAGCGTTCAACGAATCCGAATTCCCTCAGTTGGCGGCCAACGAGTATTTCTGCATGCGGGCGGCATTGCATTGCGGCCTGGAAGTACCTGAATTCCAGCTTAGTCAGCAGGGCAGGTTTCTGGTTGTCCGACGCTTCGATATCGGCGACAACGCCTACCTTGGCTTTGAGGACATGTGCGTGCTTTCGGGGTGGGGTACTCGCAAGAAGTACGATGGCAGCTACCAAGGCTGTGCGCAGTTGATCAAACTTTATGTCACGCCTGGTCGGGTACCTCGTGCGCTGGAGGACTTCTTCACCCTGGTTGCATTGTGCGCCGGTATCCAGAACGGCGATGCACACTTGAAGAATTTCGGCCTGCTCTACGAGAACTGTGCCGATGACGCCGATATCTGGCTCGCGCCCGCGTATGACCTGGTGACCACGACGGTGTACAGCAACCAAGACATCATGGGGCTGCTGCTGGGCGGGTCGAAAGCGTGGCCCAAGCGCAAGATGCTGGTGCAGTTCGGGCGCACCGCGTGCAACCTGACGCAAGCGCGCTGCGAGGAGTTGCTCAACAAAGTGGAAGTCGGCATGAACCGTGCGATGGCGGAGCTTGCAGATTATCGCGATAGCCATCCGGCGTTTGAGCGTGTAGGGGAGAAGATGGCTGCGGCGTGGAACTTGGGGTTGAGCAGAAGTATTGTTGCCTAGGTGACCTCCAGACCCTGCAAAGCAGGCTCACTGCCTCGCAGGTTGTGTTTCCAGTCTGCTGCGCAAAGCAATTGCGAAATCCGATGAGACTCAGGTTAAATGAGAGTCATTATTAAATAACGCCCTCATCGGTTCTACCATGCCCAGCGCTGACACTTCCCTGCAAAAAGCGGTACACACGCTTTACGAGGACCATCATTCCTGGTTGTGCGGCTGGCTGCGCAGCAAGCTCGGCTGCATGGACCATGCGGCTGACCTGGCCCAGGACACCTTCATACGGGTGCTGACCCTGCGCAAGGCGGCGGAACTGCGCCAGCCACGGGCGTATTTGAGCAGTGTGGCCCGCAGCCTGATGATCGACATGTTTCGCCGTCGCGCCCTGGAGCAGGCATACCTGGAAACCCTCGCGGCCCGGCCCGAGTGTGTGGAGGTCTCGCCCGAAGCGCGCCTGCTGATCATCGAGACCCTGCTGGAAATTGATCGCCTACTCGATGGCCTGGGTACACGTACCCGCGAAATCTTCCTGATGGCCCAGCTCGATGGCTTGAGTTATGTCGAAATCGCGCAGCGCCTGGATGTTTCGCTGACCACTGTAAAGAAGCATGCAGTGCGTGCCCTGACCCATTGCCTGATGCTGGCCGAGGCGTGAACGGTGGCGGGTACGGAACCGTTGGACCGCAACACGCTGGAGGCTGCCGCGCACTGGTACGTGGAGTTGCGCTGCGAGCCCGATGCAGCCACGCGAGCAGCACATCAGCGCTGGTTGCTGAGTGACCCGCGGCACGTGCAGGCCTGGGAGCGCCTGGCTCGCTTGCAGGGCAAGCTGGCGCAGGTGACGCCCGGTATCGCACGGCCGACGTTAAGCAGTGCCAGGGCCAAACGACGCGAAGTGCTCAAGGTGCTGTCGGTACTGTTGGTGGCGGGCGGGGCAGGTGGGGCGGTATTGCGTGATAGTGGCGTTGCACGGCTGATGGCCGACGTGCGCACGGGCGTTGGCGAGCAGCGCTCGTTGCGGCTGGATGACGGTAGCCAATTGCAATTGAACACCGACACCGCGGTAGATATTCGCTACGGTGCCGAGTGGCGCGCGCTTGAATTGCTGAAAGGGGAGATCCTGGTGCAGACCGCAGCGGACGAGTTGTCCCGCCCATTCATCGTGCACACCCGGCAGGGCAGCATCCGCGCACTGGGCACGCGTTTCACCGTGCGCAGCGACAACGACCTGACGCGGGTTTGCGTGCTGGAGCATGCGGTGGAGGTGCGCCGTGCACGGGCCATGGCGGCTGTGCGGGTAGACGCCGGACAACAGCTGGTATTCAGCGTCGGGGAAATGGGCAACGTCAGACCGATAGCGGCGATGGCGGATGCCTGGGCCCGGCAGATGTTGATCGTGGATGACTGGCGCCTGGCCGATGTTGTCGGCGAGCTGCAGCGGTATCGGCCCGGGTACCTGGGCTGTGATGCGGCGGTGGGCGGGTTGCGAGTGTCCGGGGCGTTTCACTTGGGCGATATCGATATTGTCCTGGAAAACCTCACCGCCACGCTGCCTGTGCGCATTCGTCGCTTCAGCCGGTACTGGACCCGTGTCGAGGCTGCCTGAAGCCCAATGCCAGCCAGTTAAGCCATATGGGCAGCCATTGGGGCTGCTTTGCAGCCCATCGCCGGCAAGCCAGCTCCCACAGGGACCGCGAAAAACTTGAGGGCTATGCTGTACCTGTGGGAGCCCGGCTTGCCGGCGATGGGCCGCAAAGCGGCCCCAGCGGCTTAGCTGACTGGCATCGGCCTGAAGCCCGTCGAATTTTTTTCGCAGAGGGGTTATCGATTGCGGTTCTCGTTCGACTTGTAGGTAGACGCGCACCAAGCGCACTGAAAAAACTGCCGCAGGGCGAAAGGAAACCGCATGCTCGCTGTCAACGATTGCAACCGCACCCTACCGATCAACTCGACCAAAACCAGGCTGGCACGCGCAGTGTTCAGTATGGCACTGGCATCACCGCTGGTGGCGGTGGTGGCCGCCAGCCCTGCCATTGCCCAAAGTCAGGCTGAAGCCTCGTTCGATATTGCCGCCGGCCCACTGGCTTCGGCGCTCACGCAGTTTGCTTCGGCAGCGGGGGTGACGGTGTCATTCGAGCCGTCATCGGTACAGGCGTTGCAATCGCCCGGACTGCATGGCTACTACAGCGCCGATGCCGGCCTGCGCCGGTTACTGGCAGGTAACCGGTTGCAGGTAGTCAGGCAGGCCAATGGCAGCTACTCGCTGCTGCCAATGGTCGGCGACGACTCGACCTTGCAGCTTGATACCACCAGCGTAACCGGTGCGGCCGTGGAGTCTGCCTATGGGCCGGTGAGTGGCTACGTGGCCAGCCGCAGTGCCACCGGAACCAAGACTGATACGCCCATCCTGGAGATTCCCCAGGCCATCAACGTGATCACCTCCGACCAGGTGCAAGCCCAGGGCGCGCGTAACCTGACCCAGGCGCTGCGCTACACCCCGGGCCTGTCTACCGGCGGCTTTACCGACCGCAACAGCATCGCCGACGAAATCACCAGCCGTGGTTTTGCTCCAACCCCGTTGTACCTGGACGGTGCCTACATTCCATACGCTGGGAGCCTGGGTGGCGCGCCGCAGATCGACCCCTACACGCTGGAGCGTATCGAGGTGCTCAAAGGCCCCTCGTCTGTTTTGTACGGGCAAAACCAGCCGGGTGGGCTGATCAACATGGTCTCCAAGCGCCCGACCCGCGAGCAGCGCAGCCAGGTCAAGCTTGGCGCCGGCAGCTACAACCGCGTCAATGGCGCCTTTGATACCAGCGGCCCGCTGGATGAGCAAAAGGCCTTCACCTATCGCCTGGTTGGCGTTGCCGACAAAGGCAACGAAATGGTCGCTCACACGCACAGCGAGCGCTTGTTGCTGGCGCCAAGCCTGACCTGGGCGCCGAACGAGGACACGTCGCTGACGTTGCTGGCGCAAGTGCAGCGCGATGATGGCCTGGCCGACTATCAATCGCTGCCGATGATCGGCTCGCTCAAGCGTGGCCCGACGGGTCAGAAAATCGACCGCGACTTCTTCTCGGGCGATTCACACTACAACGACTACAAGCGCGACCAGTACGTGCTGGGTTACGACTTCAACCACCGTTTCAGCGATGACCTGGCCTGGCGCTCAACGGCGCGGTACACCGATGTGCGCGACCGCTACAAGGGCTTTTACCTGCGCAGCTTCGTGACAGATGGCGATGTGGTCGACTACACCCGCGCCAACCGGGTCAAGCTTGACTGGCGCCAGCACAACATCGCCTACACCGTCGATAACAACCTGGAGTACACCTTCAACACGGGCGCACTGCGCCACACCTTGCTGGCCGGCGCTGACTACCGGCACTTCACGCGCAAGTACGATGGCTACAATGCCTACAACGTGTTGCCAGTCGACCTCTACGGCAAGAACAACTACCCCACCGGCAACGTGACCCCGGTGCTGGATACCCGTTGGGACAACACCGTGCGCCAGACCGGCGTCTACGTGCAGGACCAGATCAAGCTGGACAACTGGATCCTGACGGTAGGCGGGCGCCAGGACTGGGCTGAAATCGACAACAAGGATCTGCTGGCGCACAGCATTGCCTCGCAGCGCGACAACAAGTTCACAGGGCGCATCGGCCTGACCTATGTCACCGAGTTCGGCCTGGCGCCGTATGTCAGCTATTCCCAGTCGTTCTTGCCCACCTTGGGCACGGCAGCGCCCGAGCGCGGCGGCAAGGCGTTCGAGCCAACCGAGGGTGAGCAATACGAAGTGGGCCTGAAATACCAGCCGGTCGAAGGCACCCTGTTCACGGCCTCTGTGTTCCAGGTGAAGCAGAAGAACGTGCTGACCGGTGATACCGAGTACCCGCAGTATCAATCGCAAAATGGCGAGGTGCGCTCGCGTGGGGTGGAGCTGGAACTCAAATCCAGCATCGAGAATGTCGATGTACTGGCCGCTGCCACCTACATCGACTCGTTCTACACCAAGAGCACCTACGGCGACCAGGGCAACCGCAACGAGTCGCAGGCCCCTGTGTCGGCCACCTTGTGGGTGGATTACCACTTTACCCAGGCCGTGCTCAATGGCCTGTCCTTCGGCGCCGGTGCCCGGTACACCGGCCGTAAGCCGGGTAACTCGGCCAACACCTTCGATGTACCGGCCTTTGCCGTGTATGACGCTACCGTCAGCTATGACCTGGGCAAGCTCGACCCAAGCCTGCGTGGCCTGCAGGCCAGTGTGAATGTGCAGAACATTTTCGACCGCGAGTATGTATCGGACTGCAACTACGCGTTTGGCTGCTATTACGGGCAGGAGCGGGTAGCGTCGGTAGAGATGACCTACGACTGGTGATCAAGCCCCCACGCCACGCGTTATACTCCGCGCCATTTTGCCAATGGCCGGAGTACGCTATGCGCCAGGTTTTGCTCATCGTCGATGTACAGTCCACCTTCAGCCCGCCCGAGTGGCTGGTCGATGGTTTGCGGCGGTTGTCAGCGAATATCCCTACCATTGCTTCGGTCGAGTTGCATGACGAACAGGTCACCCCGTTCGAACGGCAGCTTGGCTGGCACCCGGCGGCCGAGGACGAGAGCCTGGTCGAAGCCGACCAGGTGTTCATCAAGCATGGCTACGGGCAGAGCGCCGAAGCCATCGAGTACATTCGCCAGCTTGGAGTGGAGCGGGTGCTGGTATGCGGGCTGCAGACCGAAACCTGTGTGCTGGCTGCCGGGTTTGCCCTGTTTGATGCGGGGCTGACGCCCACCTTGGTAACGGACATGACCGTAGGCTCTTCGCTGGACCGCTCGGGCAAGCTGGGCATCGAGCTGTGGCAGCATCACTTCCGCCAGGTTACTACCTCGGTAGAGGTGCTGGCCGAACTGGCCGGAACAGCCTGACGCATGTAATCACTTTGCCATCAGCTGGCGCCAATGAGTATCATTGTCGATTGTTGTCCGTTGATCGAGAAGGATCTCCATGCTTAAAAAGCCCTACCTGGCAGCTGTCCTGCTGCCTGTCGCAATGCTCTGGGGTGGCCTTGCCCACGCCTTTACCGATGGCACCGACCGGTCCGTCACCCTGGAAAAGATCGTGCAGACGTTCGTGGTGCAGAAGGACGGCAGTTTCCGCCTGGACGTCGACAGTGTCATGCTGATCAACGAAGAGCGCGCCATCAAAGCCAATGCCGAGCAACCGCTAAGCTACAACCGTTCACTTGAGACACTGCAGGTGCTGGAGGCGTACACGCAAAAGCCGGATGGCCGCAAGGTGCAGGTGGATGCCACGCACATCAAGGAGCAGCAGGAGCGGGCTTCTGCGCAGGCGCCGATGTTCCAGGACTCGGTCAACAAGGTGGTGATTTTCCCTGAAGTGGCGGTAGGTGACCGGCTGGTGCTGCGTTACCAGCGTCATCGCTCTACACCGCTTTTCCCCGGGCATTTCGAAGACATCACTGTGCCGCAGTTTCACCCGGTCGGGCAGTTCTCGCTGATGTATGACCTGCCTCAGGGCATGCCGCTGCAGGCCGATGCTCGTGGCTTCAAGGCGTTGCCACCCGCCACCGGGCAAGGGCGCACGGTACATCGTTGGGACTACGTGCCAACGGAGCGTGCGCGGATCGAGACCGGGGCGGTGTCGTACCTGGACTACGGCCACTACCTGGCGGTTTCGACCTTTACCGGCTTCAAGGACTTCGCCCAGGCCTACCAGGCCAGGGCCACGGTCGAGGTCACCCCACAGATCAGCGAGTTGGCGAAGCGCCTGACGGCCGGCTTGCCCACCGCGCGGGAAAAAGCCCTGACCCTCAGTGACTGGGTGCGCGAGAATATCCGCTATGTGGCGGTGTATGTGGGTGCTGGCGGGGTAGTGCCGCACGCCGCGCAAACCGTGCTGGACAACCGCTACGGTGACTGCAAGGACCATGTGGCATTGCTGGAAGCGCTGTTGAGCGCGGCAGGGATCAACAGCACGCCGGCCCTGGTGAACCAGGGCAATGCCTATGTGTTCCCCAAAGTGCCGACCTTGGGTGTGCTGAACCATGTGATCACTTATGTACCGAGCCTGGATTTGTACCTGGACTCCACTGACCCGTCGATTGCTGCGGGTTACCTGCCGTTGACCGTGCTGAACAAGCGGGTGCTGCTGACTGCCACCGGCGAGTTTGGCAAAACCCCTGCCATGCAGTTGAACCAGGTGTCCAGTGACTTGCTGTTCAAGGTCAAGGCCGATGGCGCGGCCGACTTCACCAACGTTTCGACGGTGAAGGGGTGGGCCAGCGAGGTGAGCCGCTTTGGCTTGAAGCTGATGAAGCCGGCAGACCGCGAACTGTTGGTCGAGAAGGTGCTGGCCGCGTACGGGCAGCGTGGCAGTGGTTCGTTCAAGATTGAGCCGCCCACTGCCAACGGCGACTTTGTCAGCAATGTGGATGGGCGCACGGAAAACCTGGTCAACCTGCCAGGGCCGGTTGGTGTGGCGACCCTCACCAGCCTGGCAGGCGGTATTTCGCAGAATGTGTACAGCTTCACCCTGGAAAAGGAACGCAGCCAAAGCTTCGTGTGCATTGGCAACGACACTCAAGAAACCTCGCGTTTCGAGTTCCCGGCCCAGGTCAACGTGCTGGCACTGCCGAAACCTGTGGAGCTGCATGACGGCAATGTCGACTACAGCGCCCGCTACACCCAGGATGGCAATGCGGTGGTGGTGGAACGGCGGTTCAAGTTCAGCCGGCCGGATGTGGTGTGTACGCCTGAGGATTTCACGGCGATGAAGCCGGCGCTGGAGGCAATGATTCGCGACCTGCAGAGCCAGATTATCGTGCAGGCGGGCTAGCCCTCATACCAGTCAGTCAAGCAAATTGGGGCCGCTTTGCGCCCCTTCGCGGGCTTGCCCGCTCCCACAGGGATAACGCGATTCTGCACCGAGCGCGCAACCTGTGGGAGCGGGCAAGCCCGCGAAGGGGCGCAAAGCGGCCCCGGCAATTTGCGCACCAACGCTGAACCCTGGGCCTGCCCTGCAGCCCTGTCAGAAGTCCCAGCGGGTCGTAACCATCAGGTTACGCGGCTCGCCATAGTGCGTGGTATCGAAGTTGCCCAGCCCGGTCAGGTAAACCTTGTCGAACACGTTGTTGGCATTGACCGTGAAGCTCAGGTGCTCGTCGTACTGGTAGCGGGCCATCAGGTCCACCAGGGTGTAGCCGCCTTGCTTGATGCGGGTGTAGTCATTGGCGACCGGGCTGTAGATGTTGCCGTAGAAGCCGCTTTGCCACCTCAGCCCGCCGCCCACGGTCACCGCGTCGAATGCGCCAGGCAGGCGGTAGGTGTTGAACAGCCGCACCACGTGTTCAGGTTTGGTGGTCGCCAGCGGGAAGCCGAAAATCCGCTGGTCGTCGGCGTCGCGGGTACGGGCATAGGTGTAGCCGGCGGTGACGTTCCAGCCGGGTGCCAGCTCGCCGGCCAGCTCCAGCTCGACGCCCTTGGTGGTGGCACCGTCGATGGCCTTGTAGATACCTTCGTTGGTCACCGGGTTGGTGCCGATGTTGGAGGCGACGTTGTCTTGCTCGATGCGGAAGAACGCCAGGGTACCGTTCAGGCGGCCATCGAACCAGGCGGCTTTGAAGCCTGCTTCATAACCATCGCCCTCAACCGGAGCCAGGGTCGCGCCGTTGATGTCCTTGTACACTTGCGGCTGGTAGATCGAGGTGTAGCTGGCATACACCGAGTAGGTGTCGTCCAGGTCGTAGACCACGCCCGCATAGGGGGTGACTACGCCGTGCTCCTTGTAGCTGGCGTGGGTGTCACCCAGCGACGACGTTGGGTAATAGTCTTCATCGTCGTTGTACTTGAAGGTGCTGACGCGGGTACCGAGAATGACCGAAAGCTTGTCGGTCGGCCTCAGGCGGGTGGCCACGTAGGCGCCATTCTGGCTTTGCGTGGTGGTGTAGTCGCCGTTTTTCGGGAAGTTCTGCTCCGGTAACTTGCCGTTCCAGTCGAAGATGGAGCCGGGCACCATCTCGAACGCGCTGCCGTCGTAGGTGTCGCCGGTCTGCTTCGAGTGCGAGGTCATGAAACCTGCCACCAGCTCATGCTCGCGGCCGAACAGGGTGAACGGGCCGGATACGTTCACGTCTGCGGTGTTTTGCACGCGGTGGCCTTCCCAACGCCCCCAGTACAGGAACATGCCCTCGCCGGTAACCGGGTCCGGGTTGCCGCCGCTGGCAGAAGCCAGGCGGGTGTCATGGTCGCTGATCATGTGGTTGAGGCTGAGCTTGACCTTCCAGTCATTGGCCAGCGCCTGCTCCAGCGAGGTGAAGTAGGTGGTGGACTGGAAGTCGCGGCGGCTCCAGTCTGCCGCGGGGTTGTGCGAGCGCGGGAAGTCCGTGCGGCTGCCATCGGAAAAGTAAGTCGGGTTACCGGTCCAGGACGACCCGCGCGGGGTAGTGGCCTGGTTGTCGATGCCGAATGTGAGCAGGGTATCGGGCGTCAGGTCGGCTTCGACGATGCCGTAGTAAACGTCCTTTTTCTGCTTGTAGTGGTCCAGATACGACTTGCGGTCCTGGTAGGCACCCACCAGGCGGCCACGCACGCTACCGCTGTCGTTGAGCGAGCCCGAAATATCCCCTTCGGTACGGTAGTTGTCCCAGGACCCTGCGCTGGCGGTGATCGACGCCTTGAAATCGCGAGTGGGCTTTTTGCGCACCAGGTTGACGGTGGCCGATGGGTCGCCAGAGCCGGTCATCAGGCCGGTCGCACCTTTGATGACTTCGATGCGGTCGTAGGCGGCCATGTCGACATGGGTCACGCCCTCATCGTAGACACCGTCATAGATGGTGTTGATGCCATCGTACTGGTAGTTGGTAATGGCAAAACCGCGTGCGGAATACTCCATGCGTTCGCTGTCGTATGCCTGCACCGAAACCCCGGGCGTGTTGCGCAGCACGTCGCCGATGTCTTGCGAGCCATGGTCGTCGATCACCTGGCGAGTGATGATGCTGACCGACTGAGGCGTTTCACGCAGGGTCAGTGGCAGCTTGGTTGCAGTGGTAGACCCCCCGGTGGTGTAAGAGCCGCTACCCTCGGTGACGTAGCCAAGCCCTAATGCATCGACGCGGCTGGGGGCCAGCTCCACCGCGTTATCGTTGCTGGTGGTCACCAGCAGCGAGTAGCGCCCGTCACTTTCCTGTATGGCCTGCAGCCCGGTGCCGCGCAGCAGGATCTGCAACGCCTGTGCGATGTCATAGCGCCCGTCGAGTGCCGGCGAGCGTTTACCGCGTGTCAACTGGGTGTCGAACGACAGCACGATGCCGGACTCTGCGGCGAACTGCGTCAGCATTTCGCCCAGGTCGCCCTGCGGCAGGTGGTAATCATGGGCTTGGCTGGCGCAGGCAGCGCCAGGCCCACCGAGCAGGGCAGCCAGCATCAGGCAAGTGCGCAGGCCTGGCGCAGTGAACGGCCTGGGTTTGAAGCGGCGGGTCATCTTTGCGTTTCTCTTGTAGGTAAGCGTTGGGTTACCTATGAGTCGGATAAGCCGCAGCAAAGTGATCAGGCGTTCGGAACTTTTTTACGCAGCAGTGATGGTTATCCAGAAACGGGTTCTGGACTGCACCTGCACCGGCAGGGATGTGCTCAGGGCCCGGAGGATCTGGTCGGTGTTATCGAGCCTGTAGGTGCCGCTGATGCGTAACCCTGCCACCGAGGGTGCGCAGCGCAACCAGCCTGGCCGGTAGCGTGAAAGGTTGTTGACGAAGGCGTCGAGGCGCTGGTCATTGGCAATCAGCAAGCCACGGCCCCAGGCGTCGGCTGCATGCGCGACAGCTTCCACCGGGTAGAAACCCTGCTCGTCGAACTGGCAGCGCTGGCCGCTGCTCACCTGCAAACGCTGGCCCGAAGCCAACGTCACCATTGCCTGCCGGCCAAAGACCTCAAGGCTGCTGCTGTCATCGAACAGGCGCACGGCAAAGCGGCTTTCGCCGGCCTCGACGGTGCCGTTACGGGTAATCACCCTGCACGTCTGGCGTGCCGGTACGGTGACCATCAGTTCACCTTGGCGCAGCCGCAGCCACGGCGCTTCGCTCAGGTCACCCACATCCACTGCGGACGCGGTATTGAGCACCACGGCAGTGCCATTGCCCAGCATCAGCGAACGCTGTTCGCCCACGCCAGTGCGCACGTCTGCCAGTAACGCTGACTGCTTGACCTCTCGGTAGCCGCCCAGGCCCAGGGCACCACCACCCAACAGCAGCAAGCCGGCCTTGACCACGCGCCGACGGCTGGCATGCCGGCCATGCGCTGCCAGCGCCAGTACACGTGCCGAAGCCGGGTTTTCGCTGGCGGCCATGCGCGTTTGCAGGCGCTCGGCCTGCTGCCAGGCCCAGGCATTGATGGGCGTTGCATTCAGCCACAGTTGCCAGGCCGAGTAATCACTGGCCTGCACCTCACCGCTGTTGAGCTGGCTGAACCAGTGTGCAGCCTGGCGCAACGAAGCCAGTTGCTCGGCATTCAGGTTCATGCTCACAGGCCCAGGCCAAGGCTGTAGATCATGCAGTGCTCGGCTGCCTTGGCAACGTAACGGCGCACGCTGACTTCGGAAATACCCAGCCGGGTGGCGATTTCCCTGTAGGGCATGCCATCGATCTGCGACAGCAGGAATGCCTCGCGCACCTTGGGCCCGAGCGCGGCCAGCATGGCGTCGAGTTCGAACAAGGTTTGCAGCAAGGCCAAGCGCTGTTCAGGTGAGATGTCCAGTGCTTCGGGTTGCTCCGCGAGCACCTGCAGCCAGGCCCTTTCCAGGTGCACACGGCGCAGGTGATCGATCATCAGGCGGCGGGCGATGGTAGCCAGGTAGCCTTTGGGTTCGCGTACGGCTTCGAGCTTTACCGCGGCATCGGCAGCAGACATGACCCGCACGAACACATCCTGCACCAGGTCTGCGGCCAGATGGTTGCAGTTCACCCGCGGCTTCAGCCAGTTGTGCAGCCATTTGCTCTGCGCCCGGTATAGCTGGCTGACTTGAGAGGTGAATGCTGCGTCCGGGGTGCTCATCCATGCCGCCTGAAATTGCTTGCAAATGTTAATGGTTCGCATTTTATGCAGAGTATTTCAGGGTTTGCAATCAGTGCGCATGCGCCGGCACGTCCGCTCAAGCGGAGGTAGCGCGCTCGGCAGTATCTGCCCCGTGCGCCTGGTTCCGCTTGCGCCTGCGGGTAAAAAGCAGACGCAGCAGGGTATTCCAGCCATAGGCCACCAGCACCCCGCCGGCCAGCGCCAGGGCTACCTCGAACAGCGGGTGATTGAACACATGGTCCGCCAGCGACTGGAACTGGAAATGCGTCAGGTAGATATACAAGGTTGCCGAGGCGATCACCGCACCTGCCCGCGCGACCAGCGCGGGGACTGGCACCGAGCGGACCCAGATAAGGGCCAGCATCGCCGGCAGCGCGATATCGACATAGTGCGAGAACGCCTCCCAGCCGACCCCGGCAATTGCCATGAGGTCAAGCTCGCCAACCACCAGCACGGCCACCGCGCTGGCCACCCATTTGCGTGCCGTGGTGTCGGCATGGTGCACGGCCATGCCCAGCACCATCACTGCCAGGAAGTGCTGCGGTACCCGGTTGAACAGCGCACTGGCGTCGAACACGAAGCGGCTGAGCAGCACATCGAGTGCCACCAGGGCACAGGCTGCAATGATCAGGCAGCGGAACGGGTCGGCGAGGACGACCTGGCGCACGCGCCGGATCGACAGCACCAGGCCGATGATCAGGATCATCTGCACCAGCACTTCGATGTACCAGTAATTGAACACGCTGACCTCGCTGGCCGGGAACCAGTTGGACACCAGCAGCAGCGATTGCCAGTGCAACCGGTCGAATACCAGCTGGATCAGTGCGGTGTACAACAGCGTCGGCACCACGATGGCCGCCAGTGACCTGAACAATGTGCGAGCATCGCCACGTTCCTCAATGGCCTTGAGCTGGAAGCGCGCCAGGCTGATGCCGGAGACCAGGAACAGCACGGACGTTTCGCCAACGATAAGCCAGTGGTCGAACTCGCTCAGGTGGCCGACCACGATCAGGATGATGGCGAGCATGCGCACGAACACGGGCATTTCCATCACCCGCCACGCGCCCTTGGGCGGTGTGTTCAGCTCGGCCAGTTGGCACACGGGCAGGGTTTCCCACCGTTCTGGCAGGTGGCCGATCAGCTCTTCGAGCACCCGCGAGGCCTGCACGAACGACAGTGAGTCGCCGCCCAGCTCGACAAAGCTCAGCCTGGCGTCCAGGCGTGGCACCTGAAGGATCCGTGCCCAGGCTGTGCTCAGCTTTTCGGCCAGTGGCGACAAGGGCAGGTTGCTGCTGTCATCAAATGGCGCGGGCAGGGCGCGTTTGTCGACCTTGCCGTTGGGGGTGAGCGGCAGGGCTTCCAGGAATACGAACAGCGCCGGCACCATGTAGTCCGGCAGTTGCCTGGCAAGCGTCTGGCGCAGGGTGTCGGCAGTGGTCGGCTGCTGCGCGACGCAATAGGCAACCAGCCGGATCGCCGCGCTGTCGTGGTTGGCCATGACCACGCATTGGCCGATGTGGGGATGACGAGTGATGGCGTTCTCGATTTCTGCCAGCTCGATGCGATGGCCACGGATTTTCACCTGGCTGTCACCGCGCCCCAGAAAACTGGCGCTGCCATCTGCCAGGTAGGTGCCCAGGTCACCGGTGCGGTAACAGCGGTCACTTGGGTTGCCGGTGAAGGGGTTGGCGACGAACTTGGCCTCGGTCAGTGCCGGGTCGCCCCAGTAACCCTGGGACAAGTAGGGGCTGCGGATCAGGATTTCACCGGTTTCTCCCTCGCTGACCAGCTGGTTTGCCGGGTCGACCACCAGCAACTGTGCGTTGGCGATGCCTTTGCCCAACGGTACCCGGGCAGTGTCGGCATTCGGGTCAAGGGTATGGAAGGCCATGGCTTGCGGCGTTTCGGTGGTGCCGTAGAAATTCACATTGACGGCATTGGGCGCAATGGCGCGTATCCGCTGGTAAAGCGCCGGGCTGAGCGCATCGCCGCCCCAGAACAGGTAGCGCAGCTGATCGAGTACCTGGCTATTCATCTGCGCGCCGGTTTCGATCAGCTTGCCCAGCGGCGGGGTGAGGTGGATCACGCCGACGCCGCGCTGCTCAATCCAGTTGGCCAGCTGTGACGGGTCGGTCAGGATGGACTGGGCAGGGCAGGCGATGGATGCGCCAATTGACAGTGGCGTGAACACGTCGCGGTACACCGGGTCGTGGCCCAGGCCGGACAGCAGGGAGAAGGTGTCAGCCTGGGTGAAGCCGTGCTGGCGCACATGCCAGTCAATGAAATGCACCAGTGGCGCGTGGTGGGTGACAATGCCCTTGGGTTCGCCTGTGCTGCCTGAAGTGAAGGTAACGTAGGCCGGCTGTTCGGGGCTGACGGCGGGCAGCGCGACAGGCGTGCAGGCAAAGGCTTGCAGTGCTTCGGCGGGGGCTTCGGGCACGGTGACGACAAGGGGGCCGTGCGCGCCGACAGTGGCTTCGCCACAACGCAGGATCACGGCCGGTTTCAATGCGCGGACAATTTGCTCGATGCGTGCAGGCGGGTAGGCCGCGTCAGCCACGGTGAAGGCCAGGCCGGCGCGCAGGCAGCCGAGCATGGCGTAAACCAGGCCTGCGCAGCGGCTGGCGATGATGACGACGCGATCGGTGCCGCTGGCAGCGTTTTCCACCAGATACCCGGCAATGCCTTGGCTGATCTGCGCCAGTTGGGCGTAGTTGCAGGTGGCGTGCTGGGCCGTGATGGCGATGGCATCCGGGCAGCGGGTGGCCTGGTTCAGGAACGCATGGTGAATCGGCTGCTCGGCACGGTACTCCAGGCGCAGCGTCGGGTTCGGGCGCAGGTCCGGCATGATGGGTGAAGGCTCCGCATGAACGTTGGGGCTGGCTGGTAGCACAACGCTAGTGCAGGGTGGCCGATGGCGCCAATCGGAGTGTTTGCCTTGCGATGGGCGGGGACACAACTTTGATTTCGCAGGCAGTGCGCGAACCTTGTGGGAGCGGGCGTGCCCGCGAAGAATCCACTGCGGTGGCTGGCATGAGTCTGGACTGGTGGGTTAACAGGGTGATCGTAGACTCGAAGTCGATCGGTGGCAGCTTGCATTGGATCGACTCCGGTCGCGTGGCTCGCTACTTCAGCCTGGACATGACTGAGGTTCCGGCAAGTGCAGCGGCAGTTTGATCGGGTACTCTGGGCTGCCGTAGGCATAGCAGGATGTGGTGACTTGAATATCGTCGCAGGGCAGGAAGTGGACGGTGATGCCGCAGACTTTTTGGCCGGTGTAGTCGGGGACTGCGACCAGTTTGCTATGTTGGCGTGTTTGAGCTTCTATCTTCTCTACCCAAGCCAGGTATTTGGGTCTGTCGGCAAAACCAGTAAAACCATCTGAGTACGCTGTACCGGTTTCCCAGACCACTCGCACCATCATGTCGGGTACCCATTCCTGTGGCGCTATGTAACAACACCCCCCTCCGCCACCTTGATACGGCCCAACAATGTCTATTCCGGAACGTCCATCCACGCTGAAATGGTTGATAGCCCAATGGGTATGGTTGATTGCTTCGATGGTGCTCGCTTGAGCAAGCGGTATCGAACCGCTGATGACAAATGCGGCGTACCAAGCAGCCAGACCAACTGATTGCTTCAAGGCTATTAGTGATCTTGGTGGATGCGAAACATTGGCGCCTTGATCAGACCTGCTCATCATTGCCTCCGCCGATCTTTGCGTAGTACTCATCCCATACCGCGCTGACTCTTTGTAGAGTGCGAGCCCGTTGTTGATCTTCCAGTATTTGAGACTGAGCCGGGTCCAGCTCAGCGAAAGTGCCCAAGCCCCCAGTACCGTCGGAGTCCTCGATGAATGCCACATCCCTGCGGTTGGTCTCGCCAAAGAACACCATGCGCTCGGTGAAATAACTGCCCCATGGCTCTCGCCCGGCTGTAACGGCTGCCCCTTTGTAGGTGTTGTTGAGCAAGGCATGAAGGAACCAGGCACGGGAGTCGTGCACGTGGTCGTCGAACAGCGCCCTCAGCAGGCCCTCTGGCTGGTTACTGTTCCGCCTCTCGTCCACGTTTCCACGGTTGGTTACCGAGCTAGGGTTCTTCTGCCATGGCGTTGGCGGGAACAGTTGGTTGACCTTGGCTTGTCCACCGGCTCTCATGCGCTCGTGCTCGGCTATCTTTTGCGCACTGTTCCAGTAGGTAATGAATGCCGGAACGTTGACCCAGCGCGCGCGCCTGAAGAAAGTCAGGTAGGGGTCGCTGTCGAGGTCACGGTAAATCTTGCGGAACTCCTCGGCGGCTTCGCGTAACTGACTTTTTGACCTATCGGGGTCGAAGTCTTTGACCCCGGGTTCCAACGGCATTTTCGCAGCACCGTGCAGCTCTCGGTACATCTGCATCTTACGACGCTTGACGACCTCGTTCTGTTTTCGGTTACGTGCGGCCTCAGCCGTAGCCCGGGCTTCGGGGGTTGCGTGTTCATCCGTGGCGGCGTGATAGAAAGGCGTATTTTCCAGGCTGCCAAAGGCGTAGCGATCAATGCGCCAGGCGGTGAGCCAGTCCATTTGATTACGAAGTGCAATTTCAAGATTAGAAGCTGAAATATATGGACTATAATATTGCTCATTCCCTGAAGAAGCCTGTCCTGACGATAGCGTCGCAATACGCCAAGAATTGAAACGCTTAATTAAGTCCTCGGCGCAATCAAATGATCGTAATATCTCGATATCCAGTGCGCGCCACTGCTCACCACTTATTTCTTGAGGCAATACGCTCTCAGGCACTTTTAACGGCGCACCATATTTAAAAGCATCCGCATACAAATCATTCAGGGCAACTTGTGACAACAGTAAGTCATCAGCGTCTCCTACTGCCTTGCCCTGATCACCCGGCGGATATCCTCCCCCTTGATCACTGTGCACGCCCGGATAAATCACCTCGACGCTGTTATCCGGATACGTCCCGTCCTCTCGCCGGATCGACTCCAGCGGAAAGCTCAAGCGCTGCTCATGGCTGGCGACGATATGCAGGCATCGCTTGACCAGCGGACTTCTCGGCAGCTCCTGGCTACCATCGCCCCAGCCCATATGCCCATTCGCGCCCGGTGCAATATCGGCCAACCCCACCGAAACCACCGTATCCAGCAGGCCCAGGTACTCAACGCTGACCGGCAACTTCAAGTTGCTGATCTGCAGTGTCGGCGTGGGCTCTTTCGGCACCAGCAACTGGTTGAACCAGTTGACGAACGCCCGCGCCGCCGCCGCGCCTCGGGAAAACCCATACACATACAATTTCATGCCCACCAGGGTCGGTTGACTGGGTGGCAACGCGCTCAGCGCCCAGCGCAATGGCTCCTGCAAGGCCTTGAGTTCGCGGCGGAACACTCTGCCCCGGTTGGCCCGGCCCGTGATCCATTCGGTGCCCCGCCAGGTGCCCATTTCTTCGACCGCCGCCATGAGGGTGGCATTGTCCAGCCGCGGCAGGCCGATCGCACGGCGCAATGCATCAATGACCATCAACAGGCCCCAGTTGATCCGCTCCTCGCCACGCCGGGCGAAGGCCAGACCATCGCTGGTGTAATCCAGATCGCCCACTTCCGGAAACGGTGTGCCTACACCCGGCATGTAGTACTTGAAGTACTGGCCGTAGCCACTGCCCGCCTCATCAGTCAACCAACGCGCCTTGCCATTGTGCAAGGTGCCACCGGCATGACCAGCGCCGATGGTCGCGCGGAACAGGCGGGCGATGTTGGTGGGGTGCGGTACGGCCGATTCATACAGGTCATTGTTCAGGTTGTTGCCCGTGCCATCGAAGAACAGGCTGACGTGCAAGGTCTTGCAGCATGGCGGCATCACGCGGGAGCCTGAGGCCACGCATAGTGCGTCGTGGTAGTCACGCTCCATGCTGCGCTGGCGCCAGAGATTTTGGTGAACCTCAAAGTCACGCTGCGGCAAACGGCCTTGCAGTGGGAACTCAGGTGGATACCAAACAGGAGCTTTGTTTACTTTGGACATGACTGAGGCTCCGGCAGGTGCAGAGGGGTTTTGATCGGGTATTCGGGGTTGCCGTACGCATAACAGGATGTAGTGACTTGAATGTCGTCGCAGGGCAGAAAGTGGACTGTGATGCCGCAGACTTTTTGGCCTGTGTAATCGGGGACGGAAATCAGCTGGCTATGTTGGCGCTTCTGCGCGTCGGCATCAGCGAGCCATTTTGAATATTTTTCTCGATCAACAAACCCGGGGAACCCTTTTGATCCTGACACACCTGTTTCCCAGTCGACTCGAACCTTCAGGCCTGAGTACCATCGCTCAGGAAGCACAACGCAGCATGCCCCCCCTCCACCCTGATACGCACCAATGATGTCTATTCCCGATCGTCCATCCACACTGAAATGGTTGATCGCCCAATGGGTATGGTTCACCGCCTCAATCGTACTGCCGTGTGCTTCACCCATCGGTATCAAGGTGGCCGTGCCCAGAACCGCCAGTGCGATGCCCCGACAATGCCGGCTACTGGCATGGAAATGACTCCAGCCCCGCCGTGGGGGCGCACTGAGGCGCTGCAACGCTATGTAAGAGATCCATGCCAAGCTCCTTGCCGATTCATGGCCCTGGCTTGTGTGGCTAAACCACACCCCCAGGAGGACTACCAAAGGCAATGAACTTGGCGCAGCGGCCATGCATCATCAAGCGCAAATCGGCAAAGCAGGTCATTTTCGGAAATGCCCTACAAGCTGGAGCTGTCCAGGCGCTTGTGCGAGTGATCAGGAAGCTGCTTCGGTCTCTCACAGGGATTGCGCAAGCTTTCAGATTTTGCACAAGACAATTGTTCCCGCACGGCCTTGCAAAAAATCGCGGCGGCTAGTTCACCCCTTCTTCAGCCGATAGGCCAGGGCAGGGCGGGTCATGCCGAGCAGGCGGGCGGCTTCGGAAACGTTCTGCCCGCAGCGCTGCATGGCTTCCTGCATCAGCGCCTCCTCGACGGCGTCCAGGCCTGTACCACTGTCGAGAATCTGCGCCACCCAACCGGGCGAAGCCTGGTCGCCGCCCGCCACCAGCCGGCCATCGCTGCCCAAGCCAATACTGTCGGTAGCCGGAGGGGCATGCGGGAATAGCGCGTCCAGGCCGATGCTCTGATTCTCATCGGTGATGATCACCCCGCGCTCCATGAGGTTTTCCAGTTCGCGGATGTTGCCCGGCCAGTCGTACTGCAGGCATACCTGCATCGCCCGGTCGCTGAGGCCACGGGTTTTCTTGCCGTAGCTCTGGTGCAGGCGGCCGAGGAAGTGCTCGATCAGCAGCGGGATGTCTTCGCGGCGTTCGCGCAATGCCGGGATTTGCACCGGGAACACGTTCAGCCGGTAGAACAGGTCGGCACGAAAACGGCCGTCCTTGACCGCCTGTTCAAGGTTCTCGTGGGTAGCAGCGATTACCCGCACATCCACTGGCCGCGTGCGGCTGTCTCCCACCCGTTCCAGTTCGCCTTCCTGCAGCACCCGCAACAGGCTGGCCTGGGCGCGCGGGGTCAGCTCGACGATTTCGTCAAGGAACAGCGTGCCGCCGTTGGCCCGCTCGAAGCGGCCCATGCGCGCCTGCTGGGCGCCGGTGTAGGCGCCTTTCTCAACGCCGAACAGCTCGGCTTCGATCAGGTCTGGCGGGATGGTCGCGCAGTTCAGCGCCACAAACGCCGCGCCAGCGCGCTCGCTGCGCAGGTGCAGGCTGCGGGCGATCACTTCCTTGCCAACCCCGGTTTCGCCCAGCAACAGCACCGAGGCCTTGCCCGGGGCGACCTTGTCGGTGAGCGTGCAGCAGCGCCGGTACACCGCCGACTGGCCGATGCCGTAGAACTGCCCCGACTCGTACTGCAGGCGCTGGCGCAGGTTGGCTACCTGCACCTGCAGCGATTGCAGTTCGTCGATCACCGGGTCGCTCTGGAAGTAGCGCAAAAAGGTGTCCGCATCGTCCCATTGCTCCACCGGCTTGCCGATGATGCGGCATTCGCTGCCGCCACAGCCGCGGCAGCTGACCTCCTTGTACAGCACCTGGCGGCCAAGGAAGAACGAGCTGTAGCTGATTGCATAACCCAGCAGCATCCAGCACACCGGCTGGTCGGAATGCAGGGCTTCGGACTGGCAGTTTTCCACCTCGAAGGAGTCCTGCCATTCGATATCGGCATAGAAATGGCCGTTGTCCAGGTCGATTTCCAGCTGCAGCGGGCGCACCTTGACCATGCCCTTGAGCGAGTGCAACTGCGGGCCGATGAAGAACATTTCCACCGGGTTGCCGTTGGGCCGCAGCTTGCGCGCAAGTTCGGCATCCTTCAGCCCCGACTGGTAGCCCAGGCGCAGGAAAAAGCCCTTGGCCCGCTCCACACCGAGCATTTCGATCAGTTCGCGGCGCATGCTGGCCATGGTCGCGGCCTGCACCAGCAGCATACGCTGCTCGTCCAGCCAGACTTTGCCTTCGGTGCCTTCAAACCGCACCCGCTCGGTCAGGTCTTTCAGCGCCGGCGCAGGTTCCGGCGCCCTGTACTGGGTAATCATTCGCTTGCGCCCCTTGCTTGTAGTTGTATGGGGAATTGGCGTGCGCCCGCTCAGGCAAGGCGGGTTGACTGGTCACGCCGGACGACCGCGGTGTGCAGGCAAGGCCCCGGGTCATTCTCTTTTCTAAACCGCCTGAAAGCGGGGCAAAAGTCAATCACCCGTCATGTTTGCCATTTGCTCAAACGGCGCAGGCGCGATTGCGCAAATGATCAAACGGGCAAGCTGCAACGCGCTCGCGCCGCCGCGCCTGATCACACCATGAACAAAATAAAAACCATATAAAACAATATGGTATGCGTTTTTTTAATGTTTTAACGGCGTCTGGCATAGCCGTTGCTCTAGCCCTCGGTACGTCCAACCGGAGCATCAGCGCATGACCCAAGCCAGCCCTTCCTTCGAACAGATGCCGCGCTACGTCCGTGTGCGCAGCGCGCCGGACGCGGCCTTTGTCGAATTCGATTTCGCCATCGGTTACCCGGACCTGTTCGTTGAACTGGTCCTGCCCCACACCGCTTTTGCCAGCTTCTGCGCCAGTAACCGGGTGCAGCACATGGACGCCGCGATGGCCGCTGCTGTCGATGCCGACATGCAGAAGTGGCGGTACGGCGAAAGCCGCGACGCGGACGAGTAGAGCGCCGCCTGCCGGCGCATTGCATCCCCACAACAACAAGTACAGGACGCCTTGCATGAGCATCGAGATCAAGACGGCCACGGTCGAGCCGATCCGCCAGACCTTCAGCCACACCCGCCGGCGTTTCGGCGACAAACCTGCCAGCCGCTATCAGGAAGCCAGCTTCGACATCGAGGCCGCCAGCAACTTCCATTACCGCCCGCTGTGGCAGCCCGACAAACTGCTCAACGACCCCAGCCGCACCGCGGTGCAGATGGCCGACTGGTACGCCGTCAGTGACCCACGCCAGTACTACTACGGCGCCTATGTGCAAGCCCGCGCACGCATGCAGGAAAACGCCGAGCACAGCTTCGTGTTCTGTGAAAAGCGCGAGCTGCTGGCCAGCCTGCCAGCCGAAACCCGCGCCCTGATTGCGCGTTTGCTGTTGCCCCTGCGCCACGCCGAACTGGGCGCCAACATGAACAACAGCGGCATCGCTGCGGACGCCTTCGGCACCAGCGTCACCCAGATGCACATGTTCCACGCCATGGACCGCCTGGCCATTGCCCAATACCTGTCGCGCATCGGTTTGCTGCTGGAGGACGACGGCCTGGCGCTGCTGGCCGAGGCCAAGCAACGCTGGCTGCACGAGCCGGCCTGGCAAGGGCTGCGCCGCTACGTGGAAGACAGCCTGGTGTTGCGCGACTGGTTCGAGCTGAGCCTGGCACAGAACCTGGTCAGCGATGGCCTGCTGTACCCGCTGCTGTTCGAGCACTTCGATGCGCAACTGGTGGCCATCGGGGCAGGGCAACTGGGCATGCTTACCGAGTTCATGCGCCTGTGGTTTGCCGAAAGCCAGCGCTGGGTCGACGCCCTGGTCAAGACTGCCGTTGCCGAAAGCCCATCCAACCGCCAATTGATCGAGGGCTGGGTATGCCAATGGCGCAGCCGCGCTGTGCAAGCACTGCTGCCGCTGGCCGAGGCTGGCCCTGGCCGCGAAGCACTGGATGCCATCGACAGCACCTTTGGCGCACGCCTGAAAAAACTGGGCCTCAGTGGAGACGCCGCATGACTTCCCTCGTGTACATCGCCTTCCAGGACAACGACAGCGCCCGCTACATCGTCGAGGCCATCAGCCAGGACAACCCGCATGCCCAGGTGCAGCACCAGCCGGCGATGATCCGCGTGCAGGCCGAAGGGCGCCTGGAAATCCACCGCGCCACGGTGGAGGAAAAGATCGGCCGTGAATGGGACGTGCAGGAAATGCTGATCGACGTGATCACCCTGGGCGGCAACGTCGAGGAAGACGAAGACTGCTTCGCCCTGCACTGGAACTGATCCGCACAACGACAAGAACAAGGGAGACCACCATGGCCGCCAAGCGCCTCAACCAGAAAGACAAGTACCGCTGCCTGACCCGCGACCTGGGCTGGGAGCCAAGCTACCAGAGCAAGGACGCCATCTACCCCTACGAGCGGTTCGAAGGCATCAAGATCACCGACTGGGACAAGTGGGAAGACCCGTTCCGCCTGACCATGGACGCCTACTGGAAGTACCAGGCCGAAAAAGAGAAGAAGCTGTACGCGATCTTCGATGCCTTTGCCCAGAACAACGGGCATCAGAACATCTCCGACGCCCGCTACGTCAATGCCCTCAAGCTGTTCCTGAGCGGCGTTACGCCGCTGGAGTACCAGGCCTACCAGGGGTTTGCCCGGGTTGGCCGGCACTTCGGTGGGGCAGGGGCGCGGGTGGCCTGCCAGATGCAGGCCATCGACGAGCTGCGCCACGTGCAGACCCAGGTGCACGCCATGAGCCACTACAACAAGCACTTCAACGGCCTGCATGATTTTGCCCACATGCATGACCGGGTGTGGTTCCTGTCGGTGCCCAAGTCGTTCTTCGAGGATGCGCGCACGGCGGGGCCGTTCGAGTTCCTCACCGCAATCTCGTTTTCGTTCGAGTACGTGCTGACCAACCTGTTGTTCGTGCCGTTCATGTCGGGTGCCGCGTTCAACGGCGACATGGCCACGGTCACTTTCGGCTTCTCGGCACAGTCCGACGAAGCCCGGCACATGACCCTGGGCCTGGAGGTGATCAAGTTCCTGCTGGAGCAGCACGAAGACAACGTGCCCATCGTGCAGCGCTGGATCGACAAGTGGTTCTGGCGTGGTTACCGGCTGCTGACCCTGGTCGGGATGATGATGGACTACATGCTGCCGAACAAGGTGATGTCCTGGGCCGAAGCCTGGGAGGTGTACTTCGAGCAGGCCGGTGGCGCGCTGTTCAAGGACCTGGAACGTTATGGCATCCGCCCGCCGAAGTACGTCGAGCAGACCACCATCGGCAAGGAGCACATCAGCCACCAGGCCTGGTCGATCTTCTACCAGTACAGCCAGGCTACCAACTTCCACACCTGGATCCCCACCGACGAGGAGCTGGACTGGCTGTCGGCCAAGTACCCGGACACCTTCGACCGTTACTACCGGCCGCGCTACGAGCATTGGCGCGATCTGCAGGCGCGGGGCGAACGCTTCTACAACCCGACGCTGCCGATGCTCTGCCAGATCTGCCAGATCCCGCTGGCCTTCACCGAGCCGGATGCGCCCACGCAGTTGAGCCACCGTAGCCTGGTGCATGAAGGCGAGCGCTACCACTTCTGCTCCGATGGCTGCTGCGACATCTTCGCCTTCGAGCCGGAAAAGTACGTGCAGGCCTGGTTGCCGGTGCATCAGATCTTGCAGGGCAACTGCGGTGGCGGCGATGTCGAGTCGGTGGTGCGCGACTACTACAACATCAACCCCGGGCAGGACAACTTCGAGTACCAGGGCTCGCCCGAACAGGCGCGCTGGCAGGCGTTGCAGGGTGCCGCGCGCAAGGCCGTCTGAGCCATCGAACCACCAGGGCGCCGTTGCTGCGCCCTGGCCCTACAAGAACAAGAGGAACAACGCCATGCCCGTGACCGCCATCGGCACCTACACCGCCAAACCCCTGGACCTCCAGGCCAACTTCCACGGCGCCCAGCTGGTTTACCTGTGCTGGGAGAACCACTTGCTGTTCTGCGCACCGTTCACCCTGCCGGTGGACCCGGCGCAACCCTTTGCCGCCTTCATCGAGCAGGTGGTCAAACCGGCCATTGCCCTGCACCCGGAGGCTGCCCAGGTGGACTTTGCCGCTGCGCAGTGGCGCCTGGATGAGCAGCCGTTCACGCCCGACCTGGCCTGTGGCCTGGCGGCCAACGGCGTCGCTCACAAAAGCCTGTTGCACCTGCACACCCCCGGCCTTGAAGGCCTGGGCGGCAGCCATAACTGAGGATTGCCGCCATGAGTTATCAAGTCACCATCGAACCAACCGGCGAACAGATTGAAGTGGAGGAGGGGCAGACCATCCTCGAAGCTGCCTTGCGCCAGGGCGTGTGGCTGCCGTTTGCCTGTGGCCACGGCACCTGTGCCACCTGTAAGTGCCAGGTACTGGAAGGCGAGGTCGACCTCGGCGCGGCTTCGCCCTTCGCGCTGATGGACATGGAGCGCGACGAGGGCAAGGTGCTGGCCTGTTGCGCCATCCCGCAGAGCGACCTGGTGATCGAGGCCGACATCGATGTTGACCCGGACTTTGCCGGCCTGCCGGTGCAGGACTACCGTGCGGTGGTCACCCAACTGGTCGAGCTGTCACCCACCATTCGTGGCGTGCACCTGAAGCTCGATCGGCCGATGGCCTTCCAGGCCGGGCAGTACGTGAACCTGCAACTGCCCGGCATCGAAGGCAGCCGGGCATTCTCCCTGGCCAACCCGCCGCAGCGGGCCGACGAGGTGGAACTGCATGTGCGGCTGGTGGAAGGCGGTGCGGCTACCGGGCACATTCACCATCAGCTCAAGGTGGGCGATGCGCTGGCGCTGTCCGGCCCTTACGGGCAGTTCTTCGTGCGCAGCTCGCAGCCGGGCGACCTGGTTTTCATTGCTGGCGGCTCGGGGTTGTCCAGCCCGCAGTCGATGATCCTCGACTTGTTGGCGCGTGGCGATACCCGGCGTATCACCCTGTTCCAGGGTGCCCGTACCCGTGCCGAGCTATACAACCGCGAGTTGTTCGAGGCGTTGGCTGCCCAGCATGCCAACTTCAGTTACGTGCCCGCCCTTAGCCAGGCCGCCGAAGACGAGCAGTGGCAGGGCATGCGCGGCTACGTGCACGACGCCGCCAGGCAGTATTTCAATGGCCGCTTCAACGGTCACAAGGCCTACCTGTGCGGCCCGCCACCGATGATCGATGCCGCCATCAGCTGCCTGATGCAGGGCCGCCTGTTCGAGCGCGACATCTTCATGGAGCGCTTCTACAGCGCCGCCGATGGCGCCAGCGAAGGCCAGCGTTCGGCCCTGTTCAAGCGCATCTGAACCCCTTGATGCCCGGCTCCCAGGCTTGCAGGGGGCCGGCATGCACCCGACCGATAACAACAAGAAAGGTTGACCCGATGACCCTGACCCCTGCAAACCTGCTGCGCCTTGCCGTGTGCACTTCGTTGTTCGGCGCTGCCAACCTTTGCCATGCCACCGAAGGGGGCGGCACGTCCTACCCGCTCGGTGCCGAAAACTACATGTCTGGCGCCATGCCGCCCCCGGGCTTCTATGGCCAGCTGTTCGTCAACCACTACGAGGCCGACAACCTGCGTGGCAACGACGGGCGCAAACTGCCGGTGGACTTTCGTGTGCGTGCCAACGCCGTCGTACCGCGGTTGATCTGGGTGAGTGACTACACGGTGCTGGGTGGCAGCCTGGCGCTGCATGCCATCGTGCCGCTGGTGGATGTGAAGGTCTCGCTCAATGGCCAGTCGCAGCACAACAGCGGGCTGGGTGATGTGATCTTCGGCCCGGCGCTGGGCTTTCACCACAGTGACAAGTTCCACAGCATCCTGGCCTTCGACATGATTGCCCCCACCGGCCGCTACGACAAGGACGACCTGGCCAACCCGGGGCGCAATTACTGGGTGTTCGAGCCGGTGTATGCGATGAGCTACATCGACCCGGCCGGGCTCAACCTGGATGCCAAGGTGATGTACGACTTCAACCGGCGCAACCCGGCCACCGATTACCGCTCGGGGCAGGAATTTCATGTGGACTATGCCGTGGGGTGGGGGTTGGGCAATGGCTGGGTAGTGGGGGTAGGGGGGTACTACTATCGCCAGACCACCGACGACAATCAGGACGGTGAGCGTGTCGAGGGCAACAAAGGGCGCAGCTTTGCCGTGGGCCCGTCGATCAAATACAGCGGCAAGGATGGCTGGTTCGTGACGGCGAAGTGGTCAAAGGAAACCGAAGTGCGCAACCGCGCCCAGGGCGATGCCTACTGGTTGAAGCTGACCTTGCCTTTCTGAACGCATGCTTTCTGCACTGTGGGAGATTCTATGGTTTCTTGCAATGGCATCAGGGTTGCCAGGTGCTCGCCACGGCATCTTCAGCGCCTGTGAGATCGAGCGCCGCCCGCG
>NZ_JBIBGE010000047.1:0-37789 GCF_042956345.1 Pseudomonas sp. NPDC008258 | reverse complement strand
GCCAAAGCGTTCGCGCGCAAATCCCGCAGGAATGATTGGCCCGAAACAAATGTAGGAGCGAGCTTGCTCGCGATGCGCCGCGCGGGCGGCGCTCGATCTCACAGGCGCTGCATATCTTGTGGCCAACACCTGTCAGCTCTGATGCGATCTCTGTGGGTTAACCCGCGAGGCTCAGTACTGCAGATGTGTCCTTCGCCTGTGGCTGTTTAGCGGCGTAGTTCTGAAGCAAACTGCGCAGCCTTCAGCTGCAACTGCGCAGGCCCGCCCCAGAACACCCCGTGGCGCACGATCACCCGTTCATGAATCGCCGCCGCCACGGCCGCAGCGGCATTTGGTGCCCTGAACAGAACGAAGCCGGCTTCGTTGCCAACCTTCAAGCCGTAATCCGTCTTGCCCATTACCCCGGCACTGGCCTCGGTCGCCATGTGCAACGCCACCCGCAGTTCCTCATCGGTGTTAAAGCCCGAGCGGTAGCTGACCAGCATGGCCCGTTGCAGCATGTCGCCATTGCCATACGGCCACCAGGCATCCTGGATGTTGTCGTTGCCGGTAAACACCCGCACACCGCCGGCACGCAGGCGCAGCACCGGTGGGAAAGCGTGTTCGCCGGGGGCGTTGGTCATGATGGAAATTCCCGCACCCGCCAGCACTTCGGCGGTGGCGTCGACCACGGCATCGGATACATCGCCCAAGCCATAGGCGTGGCTGACGGCCACAAGCCCTTGCATGCCCAGTGCCTGGGTGCGGGCTGCGATGCGTTCGAGCTGGGCGATGCAGATGTCGCCGGGTTCATGCAGGTGGATATCAACCTTCACGCCATGCCGGTCGGCGATGCCGAACACGATGTCCAGTTGGGCATCGGCGTCGCCGTCCAGGGTGGTCGGGTCGATGCCGCCGACCACCTGCACGCCTTCGCGGATGGCGGCTTCCATTACCTCGGCGGTGCCAGGGCAGGTCACCACGCCGGCCTGCGGGAAGGCTACCAGTTCGATGTCGAGCAGGTCTTTCCAATTGTCTCGGGCTTCGAGCATGGCGTGCAGGTTGGTCAGGCCGGTGGTGGCGTCCACGTCCACATGGCAGCGCATGGCCAGGGTGCCGAACGAGGCGGCCTGGCGCATCAGTGCATCGGCACGCTCGACGATGGGCGGAGCGCTGGCCAGTTCGCGTTTTTCCACGGCCAGGCGTTCGCGCAGGCTGGCCACAGGCTGGTGCGGTCGCCAGCGGTCGCCGACGAAGCTTTTGTCCAGGTGAATGTGGCCGTCGACAAAGCCGGGCAGCGCCAGCAGGCCTTCGAGGTCGATGGTTTCGCGGGCAGGCGTGCTGGCGCGCTGCGGGCCGATGTGGGTGATTCGGCCGTTGGCTACGGCAATGTGCAGCGGCAGGCCATCGGCGTCGATGGCGTTGATGAACTCACGGTCGTTCATGGTCGGGCCTTTTTTACTAACGGCTTGGGTGACGTACCACGGTAGGGCGGATGCGGGCAGGTCTCCAATTAATTATCAGGATCAGGTGCAGTGCATTTCTGGATGCAGGCAAGGGAAGTTACCGTGCATTAAAAAGCCCACTGCATTCGATTCCGATAATTAACTTTCAAAGCGTTCGATCACGGCCCAGGATTGAGCTCGAGACCGGCCTAGCCGCCTGCCATGGCGCTTTCCAGGGCCGGCCCTCACACACAATAAAAACAAATGCCGTGTCGGAGTCCTCCCATGACCCACGATTCCAAGCTGCTGCGCGCCGCGCTGATTTTCATCGCCTGTACTTCTTTCATTGTCTGTGGCGTACAACCCATCTTCATGGGTTTGGTCACGGAGCAACTTGGCCTGTCACTCGATCAGCAGGGCTGGGTAGTGTCGGTCGAGATGATCGGCATGACCCTGGGTACCTTGCTGTGCCCGCTGCTGATGAAGCGCCATGGCGGGCGCAACCTGTGCCTGTACGTTGGCGCGCTGTGCGTGGCATTGAGCGTCGCCACCGCCTTTGCCACCACCAACGCCATGTTGCTGCTCGTGCGCCTGGCGGCCGGCACCTGTGCAGGGCTGGTGTATGCCTACGCGGTGTGCATGCTAGGCCGCTTACCCAACCAGGACCGATCGTTCGGGTTGATGCTGTTGCTGCAAACGCCCGAGTACTCGTTGTTCTCCGCAGCGTTGCCGTTGCTGGCCGCGCAGAGTGGCACGGTGACGGCTCTGTGCGCGTTCGGCCTGTGGTACTTACTGATCTGCGGCGCCAGCCTGGTGTTGCCCCGCCGTCCGGCGGCGTTGCTGGCCAGTGGCGAAGGCTCACCCGCCCAGGGCGGCTCAGCACGCACGGGGCGTACGGCGTTGGTGGGCATGTTGTTCATGCAGATCGCCATCTACTGCGTATGGGGCTTCATCGACCAGCTGGCACGGGACCAGGGCATTAGCGGCGTTGATATCGGTTGGGCGTTCGGCCTGTCGGCCATTGGTGGCCTGCCTGGGGCGGGGCTGCCCAGCTTGCTGGGAGCGCGGGTCAACCGCCAGCTTATGATCGCTGTGGGGCTGGTGGCGGTGTTCATTTCCATCGCCATGCTCACGGGCCATACCCGCACACCGATGCAGTTGTTTGTCGCGTTGCTGCTGATCAATTTTGGCTGGGTGCTGTCGCTGTCGTACTACATGGCGCTGATTACTACCAACGATCCGACTGGCAAGCTGACGCCATTGGTCAGCATTACCTTGATGGGGGCTGCGGCGGTGACGCCGGCGTTGATTGCCATGTTGGTGGAAGGGTCGAACCAGCAACTGATCTTCTTGCTGGGAACCGGGGCGTTGGTGATTGCTTTTGCGGTGACCTGCCTGGGGGCGGGGGCCAGGCTTGCCCGGCCGGGCGTTGCACACAATTCAAAGAGCTAGCAGGGTCCTTGTGGGAGCGGGCATGCCCGCGAAGCAGGCGACGCGCTGGATGGCACCGGCTTTGCCGGTGTTCGCGGGCGCGCCCGCTCCCACAGGGTACGCGGAGCACCCAGCATCAGGCTCAGGAGTCCGAAAACAGATCGAACATCAACTGCCTGAGCCATCGGTTGGCGGGGTCTTTGTTGTACCGCCCATGCCAGAACAGGTTGATCTCGATGTTCGGCAACTCCACCGGTGGCGGCAGTACGCTCAGCCCGAACGGCGCCTCGCAACTGGCGGCAAACCGCTCTGGCACCGTCGCCAGCAAATCAGTGCGCTGCAAGATATGCCCCACGGCCACAAAGTGCGGCACCTCCAGGCGAATGTTGCGCACCACCCCCGCCCGTGCATAAAACGTATCCACCTCGCCGTGCCCGGTATTGGCTGCCACCACGTTCACATGGTCGAAGCCCACGAACCGCTCCACTGTCAGGGGCTGTCGCGTTGCCGGGTGCCCTTTGCGGCACAGGCACACATAGCGATGGTGAAACAGCCGCCGCTGGAAGAACCCTGCCTGCAAATGCGGCAACAGGCCGACCGCCAGGTCAATGGCGCCGTTCTGTAACCCTTCGGCGAGGGTGTCGGTGGAGTTGCGCAGTGTGCTGATGGTGCACCCGGGCGCCAGGCTGGCAAACGCGTCCATCAGCTTCGGCATGAAGTAGATCTCGCCAATGTCGGTCATGGCCATGGTGAAGCGGCGGTTGCTGGTGCGCGGGTCGAAAGTGTCTTGCCTGGCAAATGCATTGCGCAACGTGTGAATGGCTGTGGTCACCGGTTCTGCCAGTTGCAGGGCGTAGGGGGTGGGTTCCATGCCCTGGTAGGTGCGTACGAACAGTTCGTCTTGCAGCACAGTGCGCAAGCGCTTCAATGCGTTGCTCATCGCCGGCTGGGTCAGGTTCAGGTTATCGGCAGCGGTCGAAACTTTGCGGTCGATCAGTAACTGGTTGAAAACCAGAAGCAGGTTCAGGTCTAAATCGCGTAGTTCCATGATACCTCTCAGGTATTAGTCGAGACGCGACAGGTATTGTTTTCATGTTTTATCGGCGCCCTCATACAACGCTACCCGAAACAAGACTCGCTGGGTATGTATAAGCAGTATTCACAACCGAAATAGCCACTATTCGAGTGGCTGCATGTGAGCCGTGTTACGCCCTGGTCATGATGGTTCTTGCTAGCCAATCAGGGGCACACCCCCACCGATAACAACTACAAGAACGAGCGATGCCATGCGAAACATCAATGCAGCGGCCCTGTTGGACGGGGCCCGGTTCAATGCCTTTCACGCGCGTTTACTGTTCTGGTGCGCGCTTATGCGTTGTGCCGTTTCGTCGCCGGGCTGGGTATTGGTGGTGTCATGCCCAATGTGGTCGCGTTGATGAATGAATACGCACCCGGCAAGTTGCGCAGCACCTTGGTGGCGATCATGTTCAGCGGGTATTCGCTGGGCGGCATGTTATCGGCCGGGCTGGGCATGCTGTTCATTCCACAGTGGGGGTGGCAGGCCGTGTTCTACGTGGCAGTAATCCCGCTGTTATTGCTGCCATTGCTGATCAGCCAGTTGCCAGAGTCCATGGACTTTTTATTGCGCAGCGGGCAAACCGAACGGGCCAGGGCTTTGCTGGCGCAAGCGACGCCGACTTATCTGCCGCACAGCAATGATCAACTCGCCCTGGCCTCTGCGCGTGGGGCAAACGTATCAATCCGCGAAATATTCAACGAAGGCCGTGCGTTCAACACGCTTGCGTTGTGGGTCGCATTTTTCTGCTGCCTGCTGATGGTTTATGCCTTGAGTTCATGGCTACCCAAATTGATGAGCAGTGCCGGCTACGGGCTCAATTCAAGTCTGGCGTTTTTGTTGGTGCTCAACTCGGGCGCAATCATTGGTGCGGTAGTGGGTGGCTGGTTGGGTGACCGTATCGGTATCGCCAATGTGTTGCTGTGCTTCTTCGCTTGCGGCGCGCTATCGCTCGGCTTGCTGGCGCTCAAGGCGCCAATGGCGGTGTTGTACCTGCTTATTGCCGTGGCGGGGGCCTCTACCATCGGCACGCAGATACTGGCCAATGCCTGCGCGGTTCAGTACTACCCGCCACACATACGTTCCACCGGCCTTGGCTGGGCAATGGGCATAGGGCGGCTTGGTGCGATTGTCGGGCCGCTGTTGGGCGGGGTGCTGCATGGCGCGAACTTGCCTTATCAAAGCAGTTTCCTGGCGTTTGCCGTACCTGGCGCCATCGGCGCAGTGGCCGTGCTGGTGTTTATCCGGCGTCAGGTGGCTACCCCGGCCTTCGCCGCCGGCTGAGGGATATTCAGGCGGGTGATGCCGTTTATGGGTTTTGCAATATTTATCAATGGCTGGCCAGCCGCAATGATTGGCGTATTCCAATAACAATCAGCCCCGAGGTACCTTGCATGCACAACGTTACTGAGCTTGAAGTTTCCATTATTGGTGGTGGTATCGCAGGTGTTGCACTTGCGCTTGATCTTTGCCGCCATGCACACCTGAACGTGCAATTGTTCGAGTCGGCCGCTGCCTTTGGTGAAGTGGGCGCGGGTGTGTCGTTTGGGGCCAATGCCGTGCGTGCCATCGCCGGCCTGGGTATCGCCGAGCCCTACGCCAAAATTGCCGACAGCACGCCGGCGCCTTGGCAGGACGTGTGGTTTGAGTGGCGGGATGGGCGCGATGCGCAGTACCTGGGCAGCAGCGTGGCGCAGGGCGTGGGGCAGTCGTCGGTGCACCGGGCTGACTTTCTCGATGCGTTGGCCAGCCAGTTGCCAGCAGGTATCGCCCGGTTCGGCAAGCGTGCCCAGCGGGTCGAGCAAGTGGGGGAGCGGGTACGCGTGTGCTTTACCGATGGCACGGAGCATCACTGCGATTTGCTGATTGGTGCCGATGGCATCAAGTCGTCCATTCGCGAGCATGTGCTCGACGGCCTGGGCGTTTCGCCGGTTTCGCCTCGGTTCAGTGGCACCTGCGCCTACCGCGGGCTGATCGATAGCGAGCGGCTGCGCGAGGTGTATTGGGCGTGTGGTATCGGCGAGCACCTGATCGATGTGCCGCAGATGTACCTGGGGCTTGACCGCCATATCCTGACCTTCCCGGTCAAACAGGGGCGGTTGATCAATGTGGTGGCGTTTGTGTCGGACCGCAGCCAGCCAAACCCGGCATGGCCGAGCGACGTGCCATGGGTGCGTCAGGCGACCCAGGCAGACATGCTGAAGGCGTTCGAGGGCTGGGGGGAGGCGGCACACGTGCTGCTGGAATGTATTGAAACGCCTTCGCTGTGGGCGCTGCATGACCTTGCCGAGTTGCCGGGGTATGCCCATGGCCGGGTTGGGCTGATCGGCGATGCGGCCCACGCCATGCTGCCACACCAGGGGGCTGGCGCAGGGCAAGGCCTGGAGGACGCCTGGCTGCTGGCGCGGTTGCTGGCCGACCCGGAGGTTTTACAAGCCAGCCCGCAAGCGGTACTCCAGGCCTATGACGCTGTGCGGCGGCCGCGTGCATGCCGGGTGCAGCGCACATCCTGGGAGGCGGGCGAGCTTTATGAGTTTCGTGACCCTGCTGTGCAGGATGATCCGCAGGTGTTGGGCAAGGTGCTGGGCGAGCGGTTCGACTGGTTGTGGAACCATGATTTGCAGGATGACCTGAAGCAGGCCCGGCAGTTGTTGGGGATGCAGGTGCAGGCTGCCTGATGGCTTGAGAGGGCGGTGGCGGCTGGCACCGGCTTTGCCGGTGTTCGCGGCTGAAGCCGCTCCCACAAGTACTGCGCATGCCTGGAGGTAGGCACTGGACCTGTGGGAGCGGGCATGCCCGCGAAGCAGGCGACGCGGTGGATGGCACCGGCTGCGCCGGTGTTCGCGGGCGCGCCCGCTCCCACAAGTACTGCGCATGCCTTAAGGTAAGCACTGAACCTGTGGGAGCGGGCATGCCCGCGAAGCAGGCGACGCGGTGTATGGCACCGGCTGCGCCGGTGTTCGCGGCTGACGCCGCTCCCACAAGTACTGCGCATGCCTTAAGGTAAGCACTGAACCCGTGGGAGCGGGCATGCCCGCGAAGCAGGCGACGCGGTGTGGCACCGGCTGCGCCGGTGTTCGCGGGCGCGCCCGCTCCCACAAGTACAGCGCATGCCTGAAGCTAGGCACTGAACCTGTGGGAGCGGGCATGCCCGCGAAGCAGGCGACGCGGTGTGGCACCGGCTGCGCCGGTGTTCGCGGGCGCGCCCGCTCCCACAAGTACTGCGCATGCCTGGAGGTAGGCACTGAACCTGTGGGAGCGGGCATGCCCGCGAAGTAGGCGACGCGGTGTATGGCACCGGCTGCGCCGGTGTTCGCGGCTGAAGCCGCTCCCACAGGTACTGCGCATGCCTTAAGGTAAGCACTGAACCTGTGGGAGCGGGCATGCCCGCGAAGCAGGCGACGCGCTGGATGGCACCAGCTGCGCCGGTGTTCGCGGGCGCGCCCGCTCCCACAGGTTGCTGCGCTGGTTTCATCTAAGGCGCAACCCTGTGGGGCCAGTGAATGTTAAAGGTCACTGCAAGGTCACGGGCTTGAAGCTATCCGGTAACTGCTGGATCGCGGCCTCGATCTTGGCAATCGGTTCAGCCAACACGTCCGCTTCCTTGTGTTTACCCTCACTTCTCAGGCGATCACGTTCAAGGCGCAGGTCAAGCAAATTCTTCTGCAGTTTCAGGGCCGAGGCATTGTACGGGTCCATGCTTTTCTCACGCTGTGGGCTTCCGTGCCGTTGTAGGAAAACCGGACCGTAGCAGCCCGATTTTGCTGGAGAAACTGATGTTTCATACAGGAAAATCGCTTCGAGGCGAACGTGCCTACATTGCATGGTAAAAGATCCTACAAGACGCATTTCAAATCATTTCACTCAAACCCGGCTCAACCCCGCGTGATAGCTGGCCAAAACGGGGGTTCGCCAATGCAGGTGCTCGCCAACTTCCAGGCAAAGATTGGCCGAGCCATTCGAAACTTCATGTAGCAATTGCTCGCTACAAGTGATCCGCATCCACGACCGCCTGGGCAAACGCCTGCGGCGCTTCCTGCGGCAGGTTGTGGCCAATGCCACCGCTGATCAGCCGATACTCATATTTGCCGGTAAAGCGCTTTGCATACGCTTCGGCAGGTGGGTGTGGGGCGCCGTTGGCATCGCCCTCCAGCGTGATGGTGGGCACCGTGATGGAGGGGAACCGGGCCAGCCTGGCCTCCAGCGGGTCGTAGCGTGTTTCGCCTTGGGCCAGCCCCAATCGCCAGCGGTAATTGTGCACGGTGATCGCCACCTGGTCGGGGTTGTCCAGCGCCTTGGCGCTGCGTTCGAACGTGGCATCGTCGAACGCCCATTTGGGCGAAGCGGTTTGCCAGATCAGTTTGGCGAAGGCGTGGCGGTTCTGCTCGTAGCCGGCCTGGCCGCGAGGGGTCGCGAAGTAGTACTGGTACCACCATTGCAGTTCGGCGCTTGGCGGCAGCGGTGCCTTGGCTGCCTCCTGGCTGCTGATCAGGTAGCCGCTGACCGATACCAGGGCTTTGACCCGCTCGGGCCACAGTGCCGAGACAATGTCGGCGGTGCGCGCGCCCCAGTCGAAACCGGCGAGTACGGCATGCTGGATATGCAACGCATCCATGAAGGCAATGACGTCGCTGGCCAGCGCCGTGGGCTGGGCGTTGCGTGGGGTGGCGGCGGACAGGAACCGGGTCTGGCCGTAACCGCGCACGTAAGGCACCAGCACCCGGTAACCTTTTGCGGCCAGGGCAGGGGCAACGGCTTCGAAACTGTGAATGTCGTAGGGCCAGCCATGCAGCAGGATCACCACCGGGCCGTCGGCCGGGCCTTGCTCTACATAGGCCACATCGAGCACGCCCGCATTGATGTGTTTCAGCGGGCCGAAAGCATCCACGGTTGCGGCTGCTACTGGCGGCTTCTGCGGTGCAGCGATGGCGCTGTGGGTGGCTGCCAGGGCCAGCGGCAACAGGGCGCAGGCGAACAGGGTGCGGCTGAAACGGCGTGGCAGGGTGGTGGTCGAGTGGCGGGCAGGCATCGGTCGTCTCCTTGGCAAAGCCAGCGGTGCGGGTTGATGGGTGCCAGTAAAGATGACGCCTGTATCGCCTATGTGTCCGGGTAGCCAACTGGAAACGTTCTTGTGTATCAGGTCTCATTTTGTACACACAGCGATACAAAGAAGGGGGGCCGCAGCGAATGCCCAGGCCCATCTGATCCGCTTTTTTTCCATGAACCTGAATCTGTAACCGTATCAGCCCAAGCCCGACAATGTGCCCATTCCCGCATCGCAACTCTCGAGGTTCCAATGGGCAAGATGGCGCTGTTCCTGGGTGGTTTTCTGCTGCTGACCATTCTGATCGGTCTTCTTGGCACGATTCCGCCAAGCTGAGTTCAACTGAGTTTTCCTCTGCGGCCCGTCTACTTCACACGATGGGCCCAAATTCCTGGCAAATGGCCATTATTTCCCCTTCTTGCACGGCTGGATCAGCGGTAGGTGCAAGTCATTCTCAAGTGTAGAAACCTCGTGTAGTCTCCCGCCGCCGCTCATTCGAGCCGATCTTTTTGCGTTGGAGTCGACACATTAATGGAATGCAAGAAAGGCACTTCAGCCATGCTGGAGTGGCGTAGCCGTTTTCTCGCCGAAGGCACACTTGATGAGCAGGGCTATGACCAGGCGCTGCGCAATGCCGAGGCGCTGGAGCAAGCCGGGGTGATCAGCACGCCGGAGTGGATCGAGCTGGTCAAGCTGGCCAATACGGCCTTGGTGGTTTTGCGATAAGTCATTCTTTGCGCTGGGAAATCTGTCCACAAAAAACGTGGGTAGGTCTGTGGATAAAGTGCTGTAAGCCAGGCCCACGGCGGGCTCTGTTAAATTGAGCAGAAATTGAACAGCTGTTTCAGGGGGCTGATTCAGCAGGCCTGACCGGCACGGCGCAACGCTGCCAGCAGGTCACGCACCCGCGCTGGCAGCTCGCCTGCAGGGTACAGGGCATGCATCTGTGGGTCCTGGCCGCTGCTGGAGGTGAGGCGATAGCGAGGGCATACCCGCACCAGGCGCCCGGCTTTCACCTGCGCTTCGCCCACCCAGGCAGCCAGGCGGGCGATGCCGGCACCGGCCAGGGTGCTGTGATACACGGCGTCGCCCGAGCCCAGGCGTAATCTTGGCCGGGGGTGCAGGCTGGTGATTTCGCCGTCGCAGCAAAAGTGCCAGGCCTTGAGGATGCGCGGGGCGGTATGCAGGATCAGCGCATGCCCTTCCAGTTCCTCAGGCTGCTGTGGCATGCCGGCCAAGGCCAGGTACGCCGGGCTGGCATACAGGTGGCGTTGGTAAGCCCACAGGGGGTAGCCGATCAGTTCGCTCGATTGCGGGAAGGCGCCGCGCACCACGAAATCGAATTTTCCTTGCAACGGGTCCAGGGCATCGTCGCTGTACTGGATGTCCAGGGTTACGTGGGGGTGGTTGCGGGAAAACTCGGCGAGCACGTGGGGCAATACATGTTCACCGAGCAGCTGCGGCACGGCAAAGCGTATCCAGCCTTGGGCACTGCCGCTGAGCGCAGCCAGTTCGTCGGCCGCGTCGCGTTGCACATCCAGCAAGCGCTCGGCATGTGGCAGCAGGCGCTCGCCGGCTTCGGTCAGGGTAACGGCGTTGGCGTTGCGGTTCAGCAGCTTGGTGCCGGCGTTGTCCTCCAGGGTTTGCACCGCACGGGTTACCGCGCTGGGTGAGCGCCCCAGCGAGCGTGCGGCGGCCACGAAGCTGCGCTTGTGCGCCACGCTGACGAACGCCTGGATTTCCCGCAGCATGTCCAATGCCATTGCCTGCCCTCTTGTTGCAGTTTTCGCAATATGGCATTTCAACACAAGCGCGGCCTTTTGATTAGCCTTGCAGGCGACTTCACCGCTTTTGGGCCTGCATCATGATGGATATCGCTGTACTTTCCGTGTTCGCTTTTGCCGCTGGGCTGATCGACGCCGCCGTGGGTGGCGGCGGGCTGATCCAGATTCCGGCCTTGTTCAACGTGCTGCCCACCGCGCAACCGGCGGCACTGCTGGGCAGCAACAAGCTGGCGTCGGTCTGTGGCACAGCCTTCGCTGCACGTTCGTTCATCCGCAAGGTAACGCTGGACTGGGGGTTGATCGTGCCGGCGGCGCTCAGCGCCTTCGTCATGTCGTTTGCCGGTGCCGCGACGGTGTCGCTGGTGCCGCCTAGCGTGATGCGCCCGGCGGTGTTGGTGCTGATCGTGCTGATGGCCGTCTACACCTTCTGCAAGAAAGATTTCGGCACCCTGCACAAGCCTGCGCATATCGGCCGCAAGGAACAGTGCCTGGCGGTGCTGATCGGCGGCGCGATTGGCTTCTACGATGGCCTGTTCGGCCCGGGCACCGGCAGCTTCCTGATCTTCCTGTTCATCCGGTTCTTTGCCTTGGACTTCCTGCATGCATCGGCTTCGGCCAAGGTGGTGAACATTGCCACCAACCTGGCGGCACTGGTGTTCTTCGTGCCTTCGGGCAACGTGTTGTACGCCATTGCCCTGCCCATGGCGGCGTGCAACATCCTGGGTGCCTTGACCGGTACCTGGTTGGCGGTACGCAAGGGTGCCGGCTTTGTCCGCGGGCTGTTCCTGGTGCTGTTGTGCGTGCTGATCGCCAAGCTGTCATGGGACTTGCTGGCCGGTTAGCTCAGATCACCTGGCGCTGTGTTTCGGCCTGCTCGACGCGGTTGCGGCCGTGGGCCTTGGCGCGGTAAAGCGCCTGGTCGGCGCTGGCTAGCAAAGCGTCCAGGCTGGGGGCGGGGCGGTCGGCGTCGCAGCCGGCCAGGCCGATACTCACGGTAATCTGCAGGCGCTGGTCGGCCTGCACCACGTGCAGGTCCTGTACCGCGCGGCGCAGGCGTTCGGCGGTGAACTTGGCCCGTTCTGGCGCAAGGCCCGGGACAATGACGACGAACTCCTCACCGCCCAGGCGCGCGAGCAGTTCATCGTTGTGCAATTGGTCTTGCAGGGTACTGGCAAACTGGCGCAGCACCTGGTCACCCACTGCGTGGCCATGGGCGTCGTTGATCGACTTGAAGTGGTCGATGTCCAGCATCATCAGGGTTAGCGGCAGTGCCTGGGCATGCTGCTGGCGGCTGTCCAGCACTGCATTGGCACGGCGGGTGAAGGCACTGCGGGTGAGTACGCCGGTAAGGTGGTCGATGGTGGCCTGGTGCGCCAGGCGGGCCATCAGGCTGCGGTTGGCCTGGCTGACGCAGGCCACCACCAGCGGGCCGAGCACCAGCATGGCAATGCCCAGGCGTGCCGACATCAACGTGGTCACCCCAGGCTCGCTTTGCGGCACGCTGAAGTGCATGAGGTTTTGTGCCACTGCCACAATCAAGGTGCTGCCGGCGGTAAGTGTCAGCAGTGACACCATGAACGGTGAGTAGGTCCAGGCACACCACAGCAGGGCGGCAATCGGGAAGGCGATGGCGCCGGGGCCGCCAAAGGCAATGCTGAACGCCAGCGAGGCCAGCAGCACCAGCAGCGGTGCCAGGCGGATGGCGTGGGCACCACCGCGTACCAGGGCCCGTAGGGAGGGTGCTGTGAGCAACACAGGCAGCACCAGCACGCTGGTCGAGAACTGTTCGCTGAACCAGGCCAGCCAGGTGGCACGCAACGACTGTTCGAACCACGGTGCGGCCATGGCGGCTGCCAGGCTGGCGGCCACCATGGCGCCGGCGGCGCAGGCGGCAAACACGCTGAGCACGCCATGTGGGGTGCGCATGCGCCGGTGCAGGCGCGGCAGGCGGGACAGCAACTGCCAAAGGGTAACCACAACGCCCAGGTTGCACAGGTTGAACCACAGGGCCGGGGCCCAGGCGCTGCCACAGAGCAGGTCGGCACCGACCATGGCCAGCCACACCAGGCTAAAGCCCGTCAGCGTGGCCTGGCGGGGATAGCGCAGCAGTACCCCGGCCAACACCGCATTAACCGGCCAGAACAGCGACAGTGATTCGATCGGGCGTGCCAGGATGCCGCCCAGGGTGAGGGCAAAGGTCAGGCAAAGCAGGACGACATAAGGCAACAAGCGCGATTGTGCAGGAAAAACCATGGGCTCGACCGACAAGCGGAAACGAAATCCAGGACAACGCCTTGAAGCACCTGGGGCAATGACCCGCAGTGTGTTTCGTCAAGGTCGTTGATGTCAATCTGCCGCGATCCGTCGAGATAATGTCAAATTGCCGGGATTTGTGCTCGGTTTTGTCTCACAGCCCGAAAAACCACGGCACCATGAACACGGTTACCACCATTACCAGCAAGGTGAATGGCACGCCAATCTTGAGGAAATCGGCGAAGCGGTATTGCCCCGGGCCCAGCACCAGCGTGTTGACCGGCGATGACACGGGGGTCATGAACGCTGCCGACGCGGCCAGCGCCACGGTCATGGCAAACGGGTAGGGCGACATGCCCAGCTGCGCCGCAGTGCTGATAGCCACCGGCGCCATCAATACCGCAGTGGCTGTGTTGGAAATGAACAAGCCAATCACCGCTGTAACGGCGAACAGGCAGGCAAGAATGGCGACGGGGCCGGCGCCCCCCAGCACGCTCACCAGCCCACCCACCGCCAGGTCGATGCCGCCGGTTTTCTGCAAGGCCTGGGCAAATGGCAGCATACCCACAATCAGCACCAGGCTTTGCCAATGAATGGCCTTGTAGGCGCTGTTCATGTCGATGCAGCGCCCGGCCCCCATCAGCAGGCAACCGATCAGCGCCGCCATGACATTGGGTACGGCGCCGCTCACCATCAGCCCCACCATCACCGCCAGGCTCAGCAACGCCTGTGGCGCACGGGTGCGAGCGGGTGCCACCTGGTCGATCTCGGCGGGCAGGCTCAGTACCAGAAAGTCCTTGGGTTGACTTTGCAATTGGCGGACGGCTTTCCATGGGCCGACCACCAGCAGTGTGTCGCCAAGGCGCAGCTTTTCTTCCACCAGTTGTTCTTCGATTGCGGCCTGCTCGCGGCGCAGGCCAACCACGTTGAGGCCAAAGCGGGTGCGGAAGGCCAGTTCCAGAATGCTTTTGCCGATCAGTTGTGAGCCGGGCGGCAGCGAGACCTCGGCCATGCCCAGCTCCTGGGACTGGTCGATGAAATAGGCCGCCTTGAAGTGCAGCGGTTCCAGTTGCATGGTCTGGCACAGGCTGCGCAGGTCGTCGCTGTTGGCGAACAGGTCGAGCAGCAGTACGTCGCCCTGGTGCAGCACGGTGCTGGAGTCGGCGGCAATCACGCGTGTGGTGAACTTGTGCTGGCGTTCGATGCCGATCACGTTGGCGCCGTGCCGGGTGCGCAACTCCAGTTCGCCTAGGGTGTGGCCGATCAGCGGCGAGTGGGGGCGGATGCGCAGGCGCCGTTCGCGGCCATTGAGTTTGTAGTCCAGCACCAGGTCCAGCAGTGTACGGCGGGTTTCCACGCGGCCATCCTTGCGCACTTCGCCATTGAGCCAGTGCCGGGTCAGCAGCATGTAGCCGATGCCCAGCACCAGCACCACAAGGCCGAACGGGGTAAAGCTGAAGAAGCTGAAGCCCGCTTCGCCCGTGCGCACCAGCTCGCTGTGTACCACCACGTTGGGCGGTGTGGCCACCAGGCTGAGCATGCCGCTGATCAGGCCGGCGAACGCCAGTGGCATCATCAGGCGGCTGGGCGAGAGCTGCAGGCGCGCGGCGATGCTCAGCACCACCGGGATGAAAATGGCCACCACGCCGGTGGAACTCATGACCGACCCAAGCCCGGCCACGGCCACCATCAGCAGCACCAGCAGGCGTGCCTCGCTGTTGCCTGCCCGCTCGCTCATCCATTCGCCGATGCGGTAGGCAATGCCGGTGCGCACCAAGCCTTCGCCAATCACGAACAGGGCGGCGATCAACACCACATTGGGGTCGCTGAAGCCGGCCAGGGCCTGCTCCACGGTGAGGATGCCGAGTAGCGGCAGGGCGAGAATCACCAGCAATGCGACCACGTCCATGCGTGGGCGGTTGATGACGAACAGGACGATGACGATGGCCAGCAGGCCGAGGACGCAGAGCAGCGCTGGGTTCATGGGGAGGGGGTGTTCCTTCACACGGGGGCACGATAGACAGTAGCAGCCAGTGTGCCGGCTTGTGATGAAGGGGGTGTTGATGTGCTGCAACAAAAAGGGCCGCAAAGCGGCCCCGAATGGCTTAACTGACTGGCATTACGCCAGGCGGCCCTTGTTTCACTTGATCAGTGGCGGTGACGGCGGTGCTTCTTGCTGCCGTTGTTGTCGCCCAGATGGTTACCGATGGCACCACCGGCCGCACCGCCCAGGCCAGCACCTACGGTAGAGCCGGTCTTGCCGCCCACCGCGCCGCCCAGCAGCGAACCGCCCGCCGAGCCCAGGCCACCGCCGATTGCTGCTTCGGTACGGTTGCCTTTGCGTGCGCCTACCGCACTGCCAGCGGCACCGCCGACACCGGCGCCGATGGCCGCGCCAGTCTTGCCGCCAAGTTGTTGACCAACAACGTTACCCAGGACACCACCCAGGCCACCACCAATGGCGGCAGTACCGTCACCGGCGAAAGCGCCCTGGCACAGCAGCAGGCCGAGGGCAAGGGAAGGCAGAGTCAGACGCATGATACGAACCTCAAAGGAATCATCAGGTTAAGTTGCCGCACAACGGGCGGCGGGTCAGGGGTGTAAAGACGCTTCAGCGGTAGTAGCGGTCACCGCGGTACTGACGATCGTCGTCGTCATCGCGGTCATGCCGGTGGTGGTGGCGATGGCCGCGGTCGCGGTCACGCCAGCCGTCATCGTCGTCATGGTAGCGATGGCTGTGGCAGCCTGCGGTAAGCAGGGCAACAGCAATCAGCGAAAGGCTTGCAAGGCGGGTCATCACGATATAGGTCCTTGATCCGCAATGGTTTACAGGGCACTTGCTGAGACTGGGAATGATCCATTTGGTTTCCCGGGCGGGCAAAAAAATTGTCGGGCCAGCGATGAGCGGCGTGCTTGTGGGTTGCTGTTCTGTCCCATTCGGTCATGGTCGATCCGGCAATGCCCCTCTAAACTGTGAGGTAAGCCGCAGCCAAGACGGCAATCTGCCACACGGTGAATCACGATGATCGCCCATACCCCCACTTTGTTCGCCGCCGTTGCCCTGGTTGCAACCATCATGGCCTTCTGCTTGTTGCTGGTAGGGCGCAGTAACCGCCGCGACAACCTTCTGCTCACCGGCTGCGGGCTGCTGGTGCATGCCTTGGCCTACGTCTGCTACACCGTGTATGCCCAGGCGCCGCTGTGGCTCAGCTATGGCCTGGGCAACAGCCTGCTGTCGCTGGCCCTGGCGTTCTACACGGCCAGCCTGTTCCGGGTGCGTGAGCAGGTGGTGCCCTGGCGTGTCATTTTCGTCATCCCTGCCTGCATGCTGGTGGGGCTGATGCTGCTGCTCGATACGCTGGAACCGCGCATGCTCCTGGCGACGCTGGTGTTGATGCTGCAATGCGCGATGATCCTGTACTGGGCGCGGCGCCATGCCGAGCGGCCGGGCAAGGCCCACCTGTTGCTGCAGATCGGTGCATTGATCAGCCTGGTCGGCCTGGGCATGCGGGTGGTGGCGGTCGCCAGTGGCACGGCGGTGGAAATGCGCTATGACACCAGCAACCTCAAGCAGAGCATTTCCGTGGCGATCGGTACCGCCACGGTGATGATGTACTCGCTCGGGCTGGTGCTGATGGCCAAGGAGCGCAGCGAATCCCGCTTGCAGCACCTGGCCCTGCACGATGTGCTGACTGGCACGCTCAACCGCAGGGCAGTTCTGGAGCGGTTTGCCGTGGAGCTGGACCGTGCCCGCCAGCAACATGGCAGCCTGGCTGTGGCGATGATCGATATCGACCATTTCAAGCGCATCAACGACCTGTACGGGCACCTGGCTGGCGACGAGGTGTTGTGCCACTGCGTGCGCCAGTTGCAGCAGCGGCTGCGCCAGGGTGACTGCCTGGGCCGTTATGGCGGGGAGGAGTTCCTGCTGTTGCTGCCCGGCACTGACCGCAGCGGGGCAATGGCCGCGCTGCAAGGGCTGCGCGAGGCCATTGCGCGCAGCCCGGCGTGTTTTGCCGGTGACCAGATCGAGTTGCGCTTCAGCGTTGGCCTGTGGTGTGGCGTGCCTGGGCCCAAGGACAGCACTGCCAGCTTGCTGGCCCAGGCTGATGCGGCGCTGTACCAGGCCAAGGCCGCCGGGCGCAACACGGTGCACATGGCGGCAATGGTCGAGGCGGGTTGAATCAGGACGCCGGTGAAGTTTCATGCCGTGCTCTTTATGGCGGCATGTCTTGTCTGCGACAGCGGCATGCGCGTGACAATTCACTCGCGATACCCGTCGGTGCTAGAGTCGCGTTCTTTTTTTACCCTGAGGATGGAACATGCGTGCGATTCTGCCGATGGCCGCGGCGCTGATGCTGGTCGGTTGTGCTTCTGCGACCATGGATACGGCCCGCGGCGGCAAGCCCACCGCCCAGCTCGACTCGCACAAGGCGCCGGAGCTGGTGGCGCAGTGCATCCAGTTCAGCTGGCAGGAAGAGAAGGTGTTTGGCGACGATGCCAGTGGCTACCTGGAGCCGCGCAAGCAGGGCGGGTTTACCGTGTATACCCGCGAGGCCGAAGCGTTTGTAGACGTTTACCCGCAGGCGGGTGGGGCCCGAGTCGACTATTACGCGCAGAAGAATGACAGCGTGGCGTTGCAGCGCCGGGCGGCGGCGGCTACTTGCCTGTAAAACTGGCGCATACCCTGTAGGAGAGCGCATACCCTGTGGGAGCGGGCATGCCCTGTGGGAGTGCGCATACCCTGTGGGAGCGGGCGTGCCCGCGAACACCGGCGTAGCCGGTGCCATGCACCGCGTAGGGTTCTTCGCGGGCGCGCCCGCTCCCACAGGGTATGCGGTGCGCCCGGCATCAGTTCCCTGCGCGACAGCGCAGCCCAATGGGCTGGGCGATCTCCCACAGGTGTGGAGACCAGCTTTACAATTTTTAGCAAGGCAATGCTGTCGTGGACGGGCGGCTGAAGGCTAGCATCAGCCTCTACCCCTCAAGGACGACACCATGGACCGCTCACTGCAACTCAACCGCGCCAGCTGGGACGAACGCGCCCCGCTGCACGCTGCCTCCAGGGACTATGAAGTCGAACTTCTGGTCCAGCGCCCCGGGCACCTTTCCGAAACCGTGCGCTTCGACCTGCCGTTGCTTGGCGATATCGACGGGCTGAACACCGTCCACCTACAGTGCCACATCGGCACCGATACCCTCTCGCTGGCGCGCCTGGGTGCCAATGTCTGCGGCCTGGACTATTCCGCAGCTTCGCTGGCCGAGGCGCGTATATTGGCCGAGCGTTGTGCGGTGCCGATCGACTATGTCGAGTCCGACGTCTATGCCGCCGACAACGTGCTGCCGGCCGGCACCTTCGACCTGGTCTACACCGGTATCGGCGCATTGTGCTGGTTGCCCCGCATCGAGCCGTGGGCACGCACGGTCGCAGCGCTGCTCAAGCCTGGCGGCCGGCTGTTCCTGCGCGATGGGCACCCGATGCTGATGGCCGTCAACGAAGACCACCAGGACCGCCTGCAGCTCGAATACCCGTACTTCGAGCACGAAGCGCCGACGGTGTGGCACAACGACCAGACGTATGTCGAAACCGATCAGCGCCTTGCCCACACCGAAACCCACGAATGGAACCACGGCCTGGGCGAAGTCATTACGGCCTTGCTTGCCCATGGGTTGCAGCTGGTGGCACTGGTCGAGCACCAAAGCATCCCCTGGGAGGCGCTGCCGGGGCAGATGGTCAAGGGCAACGACGGCGAGTATCGCTTGCGCGAACATCCCGCCCGTTTGCCCCTGAGCTACACCCTGGTCGCGGTCAAGGCCTGATCAGGACAGGTAACCGCCGTCGACATTCAGTGCCGTGCCGGTGGTGTAACTGGACGCATCGCTGGCCAGGTACAGCACTGCGCCGGCCATTTCCTTGGGGTCGGCCACGCGCTTGAGCGGGATCTGCTGCAAGGCAGCGTTGAGGATGGCGTCGTTCTTCACCAGTGCCGAGGCGAACTTGGTGTCGGTCAGGCCCGGCAACAGGGCGTTGCAGCGAATGCCAAACTGGGCGCATTCCTTGGCGAAGACCTTGGTCATGTTGATGACCGCCGCCTTGGTTACCGAATAGATCCCCTGGAAGTGGCCGGGGGACACACCGTTGATGGATGCCACGTTGATGATGCTGCCGCCACCGTGCTCACGCATCAGCTTGCCGGCTTCTACCGACATGAAGAAGTAGCCACGGATGTTCACGTCCACGGTCTTCTGGAAGGCATTCGGGTCGGTGTCCAGTACGTTGCAGAACTGCGGGTTGGTGGCGGCGTTGTTGACTAGCACGTCCAGGCGGCCGAACTGCTCGCGGATACCGGCGAACACCTGTTGGATCTGCTCCAGTTCACCGATGTGACAAGCCACTGCCGTGGCCTTGCCACCGGCGGCGATGATGGCATCGGCCACCTGCTGGCAACCGTCGAGCTTGCGGCTGGAAACGATCACATGGGCCCCTTGCTGCGCCAGCAGGTGGGCGATGGCCTCGCCGATGCCACGGCTGGCGCCGGAAACGAAGGCAATCTTGCCGTCGAGGTCGAACAGGTGGGTCTTGGACATGCTGTTTTCCTTGTTATCCGTCGTGGTCGTGGCTTACAGGCTGGACTTGGCAATGACCTGCAGGGTCATCTGCTCCAGCAAGCGGTTCATGTGGATGAACTGCGCAAAGCGCTTGTCCTGGGTCTGGCCGTGGTAGTAGCGGTAGTAGATCTGCTGGACGATGCCGGCCAGGCGGAACAGGCCATAGCAATAGTAGTAATCGAAGTTGTCGAGCTGGATACCCGCACGCTCGGCGTAGTAGTCGACGAACTGGCGACGGGTAAGCATGCCTGGCGCATTGCTTGGCTGGCGACGCATGAGTTGCACCGGTGCCGGGTCGTCGGCCTCGATCCAGTAGGCCAGGCTGTTGCCCAGGTCCATCAACGGGTCGCCCAAGGTGGCCATTTCCCAGTCCAGTACCCCGATGATGCGCATGGGGTTGTCGGCGTCGAGGATCACGTTGTCGAAGCGGTAGTCGTTGTGCACGATGGCGGGCCTGGGGTGGTCGGCAGGCATCTTGTCGTGCAACCAGGCAATCACCTGTTCCCAGCGCGGGGCATCTGGGGTCAGGGCTTTTTCGTAGCGGCTGCTCCAGCCCTCGATCTGGCGTTGCACGTAGCCTTCCGGCTTGCCCAGGTCGGCCAGGCCGCAGGCGTTGTAGTCCACCTGGTGCAGTTCGACCAGGCGGTCGATGAAGCTTTTGCACAGGGCCTCGGTGCGGCCGGCGTCCAGGTTGAGCTCGGCGGGGATATCCGAGCGCAGGATGATGCCCGGGACCCGCTCCATCACGTAGAACTCGCCGCCGATCAGGCTGCTGTCGGTGCAATGCACATAGGCCTTGGGGCAGTAAGGGAAACCGTTGTTCAACTGGTTGAGGATACGGAACTCGCGGCCCATGTCATGGGCCGACTTGGCCTTTTGCCCGAATGGCGGGCGGCGCAGCACGAAGTCGCGGCTCGGGTAGCTGACCAGGTAGGTGAGGTTGGAGGCGCCGCCAGGGAACTGGCTGATGCTGGGCAGGCCAGCCAGGCCGGGGATATGGGCCTTGAGGTAAGGGTCGATGACGGCCGCGTCGAGTTCTTCGCCGGGGCGTACCTGGGTGGACTGGTCGGTGAGCGTCATGCGTTTTCCTTATTCTCGATCGCAAGGACTATTGGCTAATCTAATGGCCTGCCGAGGCTGGAACAAGCGTGCCAGGTGCCAAATAGGTAAGGGTGTTGCAGGTGAATCACTGCACCGAATGCAGGGCAAAAAAAAACCGAAGCCGGCAAGGCTTCGGTTTTTGATCATCCGGTATTCCCAGTGCTCAGGACGGGAACAGCTCGCTGAGTTTCATCGACAGCATCATGTCGCCTTCAACGCGCAGCTTGCCGCCCATGAAGGCCTGCATGCCGTCGGTTTCGCCGCTGACGATGCCCTTCAGGGTTTCGCTGTCCATCACCAGGGTGCAGTTGGCGTCCGGGTTCTCGCCTTCCTGCAGGTCGCAGGTGCCGTCTTTGACGATCAGCGCGTATTGCTTGCCTTCGTCAGTGATGTTGAAGCCGAACACCAGGTCCAGGCCGGCGGCAGCGGATGGGTTGAACTTCTCTTGCATCTTTTTGACGGCATCAGCTACGGAGGTCATGGCGCATTCCTTATAGAGTTATTTACACGTCCCCGCAGGGACACAACAAACCGGGCTCATCGGTAGGTGACAAGCTCCGGCGCCCTCAACAGTTGCACATGGGCCTGGCTGTTGAAGGAAGCCAGTGCCACGTCGCGGCCGCGGAACTTCAGCTGGCTGAGCGACGTGTTGATGATCTGCCAGTTCAGCGCGAACGCCTGGCTGGGGGTAATACGGGTAACCAGGTGGAGTAGGGCGGCAATGGTGCCGCCCGAGGTGAATATGGCGATATTGTCGCCGCTGCCAGCAGCATCCAGTACGCGTTGCAGGCCACCTTGTACGCGGGCGGTGAAGGCTTGCCAGGTTTCCAGCCCGTCATCGGCATGCTCCCCATCGTGCCAGCGCTGCACCATCAAGGCGAACAGCCGCTGGAACTCACTGCGGTGCTGCGCAGCATTGCGCAGGATGTGCAGGGCGCCGGGTTCTTCCACCAGCACGCCGGGCAGCAAAGCGCGGATGACGCCGTCGGCATCGAACTCATTGAACGCCGCGTCGGTCTCAACAGCCGGCACCGGGCAGCCACTGGCTTGCAAGGCTTGCATCGCCAGGCGCGCAGTATCCTGCTGGCGGCGCAGGTCGCCCGCCAGGCAGCGGTCCAGCCTTATCCCCAACTGGGCGAGGTGTTCCCCCAGGGCCTGGCTCTGGCGGATGCCCACGGGCGAGAGGACGTCGTAGTCGTCGGCACCGAAGGAGGCTTGGCCATGTCGGATAAGGTAGAGGTTGCCCACTGAAGTTTCCGGCCTGTTGGAGGTTGCTGCGAGGTTAGGATGCGGCACACGGGCTGTCAACGAAAAAACATACAAGCGTTTGAAAAGGTTGTTTGAAAGATGTTGCCAGCGTTTACACCGGCTGGCAGCACCTCAGGCTCAACGGTATGCTTGCAACAGTTATGCGCCGCAGTGGCGCAGGTATTCAAGGAGTCAACGTGGAGTTTCTTGCCGAGTACGCAAGCTTTCTCGCCAAAACCGCCACCCTGGTCATCGCCATCCTTGTGGTGCTGTCGGCCATCGCCGGGTTGCGCGGCAAAGGGCGGCGCAAACCGGGTGGGCAATTGCAGGTCACCCGCCTGAACGAGTTCTACAAGGACCTGCGCGAGCGCCTGGAGTCTGGCCTGCTCGACAAGGCCCAGCTCAAGGCGTTGCGCAAGCAGCAGGCCAAGGCGGAAAAAAAGCAGAAGAAAGGCAAGGCCGAGGAAAAGGGCCGGGTCTTCGTACTGGACTTTGATGGCGATATCAAAGCCTCTGCCACCGAAAGCCTGCGTAATGAAATCACCGCGCTGCTGACACTCGCCACCCCGCGTGACGAAGTGGTGCTGCGCCTGGAAAGCGGTGGCGGCCTGGTGCACAGCTATGGCCTGGCGGCGTCGCAACTGGCGCGTATTCGTCAGGCAGGCATCCCGCTGACCGTGTGCATCGACAAGGTGGCTGCCAGTGGCGGCTACATGATGGCCTGCATCGGCGAAAAGATTGTCAGCGCGCCGTTCGCCGTGCTGGGTTCGATCGGCGTGGTGGCGCAGTTGCCCAACGTCAACCGCCTGCTGAAGAAGCACGATATCGACTTCGAGGTGCTGACCGCTGGCGAGTACAAGCGCACCCTGACCGTGTTTGGCGAAAACACCGAGAAGGGCCGGGAGAAGTTCCAGGAAGACCTGGACATCACCCACCAGCTGTTCAAGGACTTCGTTGCCCGCTACCGCCCGCAGCTGCACATCGACGAAGTGGCTACCGGCGAAGTGTGGCTGGGTGTGGCAGCACTCAACCGCCAACTGGTGGACGAATTGCAGACCAGCGACGAGTACCTCAGCGAGCGCGCACGCAACGCCAACCTGTTCCACCTGCACTATGCCGAACGCAAGAGCCTGCAAGAGCGAATCGGCGTGGCGGCCAGTGGCGCGGTGGAGAACACCGTGGTGGGTTTGTGGAGTAAACTCGGCCGCCTGCGCTAACACCTTGAACCCGTTGAAATTTTTTTTCGTTCAGGGGGTTGCAAGGTTAAAAGAATGAAGACATAATGGCGCCCATCGAAACGCAGCAAACTTTGAAAAAGGTTCAGCGTTTCAAGGAGATAGCAAAGCACAAGCAGCTAGATCCAACCTTTGAGGCCGAGTAGCAAAGTGGTTATGCTCCGGATTGCAAATCCGTCTACGCCGGTTCGATTCCGACCTCGGCCTCCACCATTCGAAAGCCCCGCAGATTAACGTCTGCGGGGTTTTTATTTGCGCGCTTGAAAATCTGATCGTTTCCGCTTGGGCGCTAGCCTTCAGGCAAGGTTACGCCGCAGACAAATTCTCGCGACCCCAGGCGATGCGAGCCGAACTCCACGACGTAACCTTCCCCTCGGCGCTTCGCCTCCGCTTCCGCCGTTTTCTGGTCGGCATAGACGTCGACAAAATGCCATGGATGCCTGTCTCTCAGAACGCCCCATCCCATCACCCAGCCCTTTCTGGAAGGGTCTGGCGGTAGGTGCTTGGCCAAGCTTCGAATAGACATGCCCATCTCCTCGTGCGCACAGGGTCGATGCTGCATCTTGAGCACTTTTCTTGAACCGCACCACCCGTATGCTGGTCATCAGCAGGGAGCGGATAAACACGCACCTGTCCCCCCACCACGTATTGAAATGTTCGCAAGCTAGAGTTGACCTCAAGCCCATTCCACCAGCGAGGTAGTCAGGAAATGGATTATTCCAGCATGGTTGAAGCATTGGACAAGATGTTGGAGGAAGCGGCTGCATCGCAGGCATGCGTGCAGGTATCAGCTAATGAATCTCACCGATGCATCCGTAGCCATTCATCCGCGACGTCGCCCATTGTGGACGGCGTGCCGCTCTTGATCCACGCCATGAAGGCGCGGTCGAACTTGAATGCCTGGCCACATTCGCTGAGCAGAAACTGACGCACCTTCTGCGTGTTGCGGTAGTGCTTGTCCAGTGGTGTTGTGCGGGTAATCGGCCCGGCGTGCCAGTCGAAGCTCATGGTATGTTCCTTGGCGATCAAAAGGGCAAAAGCCCGTGAATGATAATCCACGGGCTTTTGATCGTTCGAAATGATCGGCCCTCAGGCTGATGCCAGTCAGTTAAGCAATTTGGGACCGCGTTGCGGCCCATCGCCGGCAAGCCAGCTCCCACAGGTACGGCGCTTGGCTTGAGTTCAGTGCAATCGGTGTGGGAGCTGGCTTGCCTGCGATGGGCTGCGCAGCAGCCCCGGCAGTCTTAACTGACTGGCATTAGCCCTCAGGCTATCAACCTTCGAACTGGATCACCATGCGGCCCTTGATCTTGCCCTCCAGCATCTCGTCGAAGATCTGGTTGATGTCCTCGATCGGCCGCAGGGTTACCTTGGGCACTACTTTGCCTTCAGCGGCAAACTGGAAGGCCTCTTGCAGGTCTTGCCGTGTGCCCACCAACGAGCCAACCACTTCGATCCCGTCCAGCACCAGGCGGGGGATGTTCAGGTCCATGGACTCTGACGGCAGCCCGACGGCAACCAGGCGGCCGCCTGCGCGTAGCGCGTCCACGGCCGAGTTGAAGGCGGCTTTGGCAACGGCGGTGACCACAGCTGCGTGGGCGCCCCCGGTCTTGGCCTGGATCACTTTTGCTGCATCTTCCGTGCGTGAGTTGATCACCAGGTCGGCGCCCATTTCACTGGCAAAGCGCAGTTGCTCTTCGTTGACGTCAATGGCGATCACTTTGGCGTTGAACACGTTCTTGGCGTATTGCAGGGCCAGGTTGCCCAGCCCGCCGAGGCCGTAGATGGCGATCCATTGGCCGGGGCGGATGTTGGAGATTTTTACCGCCTTGTAGGTGGTCACGCCGGCGCAGGTAACGCTGCTGGCAGCGGCGGAGTCCAGGCCGTCAGGTACTTTGACCGAATAGTCGGCCTTGACGATGCAGGCTTCGGCCATGCCACCGTCCACGGTGTACCCGGAATTCTTCACTTCCCGGCACAGGGTTTCGTTGCCGCTGGTGCAATAGTCGCAATGCCCGCACCCTTGGTAAAACCATGCAACGCTGGCGCGGTCGCCCGGCTTGAGCGAGGTCACGCCCGGCCCGACTTCCTGGACCACACCGATACCTTCATGGCCCAGCACGACACCGGTCTTGTCGCCGAAGTCGCCATTTTTCACGTGCAGGTCGGTGTGGCAAACACCGCAGCATTGCATCTTCAGCAGCGCTTCGCCGTGTTCGAGGGGGCGCAGGGTTTTTTCCACCACATCCACGCGACGGCCTGGTGCAACAACAGCAGCTTTCATAAGAGCCTCCGTGTCTATCCGAGTGAGCTTGGGTTATCGCCGGGTTAGCATAGCCCCTGCGTCGCCAGGCAAAACTGCTTCAGGTCATGGCTGAAGAAATTCGCCACAAAAAGAAAAGCCCGCGGCAATAATGCGGCGGGCTGCAAGAACGTACGGAGCAGGGCCAGTGTGCCCATCCGTTTGTCAGCATTTCGTGAAGCGCAGGTCATGAGGCTGTCATGTGCGCAGTCCCATAAAAAAGCCCGCCGTGATGGGCGGGCAAAACACGTTTGAAGGGAGAGCCTGCAGGCTGCACCCGGTGGGTTAACCCAGGATTAACTGGCAACGCATTGACCTCGGAACCTGTTCAGCCTATACAGGCCTGCCATTACCCCAGGAGCCAGCATGCGCGACGAAGACGACCTGCACGAACCCGAGCACGATCACCTGCTTGACCATGAATTTCTCTACGACGACGTTGAGCACGAGGCGGATGCCCAGGGCGCCGAGGATGAAGTGGAAGAAGACGAGGAAACGCTGGATGACCTCGACGACGAGGAGCGTGATCACCCAGCGTGGTTTGACGACTGCGAAGACGACTGACTCAGCGCCCGTCTACCGAGAAGCGCCCTGGGCCACTCACGGCAAGCAACAGCAGGCCGCCCATGATGCTGAGGTTTTTCAGGAACTGGGTCATGTTGGCGCTGCGCTCGGGGTCGACCATGTTCCAGAACGGGTGGCCCAGCAGCGCTGTGCCCAGCACGAACAGCGCAAACAGAAACGCCAGCGGCCGTGTGTAGAAACCAAGGATCAGCAGGATGGCAACCACGAACTCCATGATTACGGCAATCGCTGCCGCCAGCGTGGGGGCGGGGGCGCCCAGTGACGTCATGTAGCCAACCGTGCCATCAAAGCCGGTCAGTTTGGCCCAGCCAGACAAGACGAACAGGATCATCAGCAGCACGCGGGCAACCAGGATAATGATGTCGCGTTGGCCATCGAACAGGGAGTAGCGCATGGTGGCGTTCCAGTGGACGGGGACAAGCTCCACTCTAGCAGTTGCGCGAAACATTGCTGGCAGGTAGTAAAAAGGCGCCGCAAGGGCGCCTTTTCAACGAAGTTTGGTGCGAGTGGCGGGACTCGAACCCGCAAGGCTCACGCCGACAGATTTTAAGTCTGCTGTGTATACCAATTCCACCACACTCGCACGCTTGAAGGGGTCGCAACGACCAGCTCGCTTCTAAGCAGAAGGGCTTTGCAATCAAGGGCGCTTTATAACCCATTGTTATAGTTGAGTCAACTACAGCACCTATGATCAACAGCATGAGGGGTTGATTGCGCGGGTAATTGACACGTTGCTGTCATTACGCCACTGTTGCTGCTTTATTGGATCCAATGGAAGGCGACGATGACTCAGTCTGATGCTTGTGAGCGTGTCGTGCGCCCACGGCTTTTCTGGCGGGTGCTGTTTGCGCAGGTGATCGTGTTGGGGGCGTTTCTGTTCCTCAGCTTGATCAGCCTGGGTGGGTACCTGCTGATGCTGGGTTTCGATGCTGGGCACCCTCAGCCGCAACGACTGCTGGCTTTGGCTGGCGGTGGGGTTATCATGCTGGTTGGCTTGTGGCTGCTGAAAGTGGCCATGCCGCGGCGCATCAGCCCCGTGTTGATCGAGCCTGAGCGCTGAGCCTCGCCTGGCTCATATCGTCCCTCCTGCTGTGCCAGTGGAGTTTGCATGGTTTCAGCTGACTGCCTCGATCACCCCGTCATGCCTGCCCACCGCTATGAACAGCTGGTTCAGTCGGTGGTGGATTACGCCATCTATATGCTCGACCCCTCCGGCCATGTGGTGTCGTGGAATGCTGGCGCGCAACGGATCAAGGGTTACCGCGCCGATGAAGTGATCGGCAAGCATTTCTCGCTTTTTTTCACCCCGCAGGATTGCGCCGACGGCCGCCCCGAACGCTTGCTCCGCCAGGCGCTGGAGCAGGGCGTGGCGCAGGATGAAGGTTGGCGCGTGCGCAAGGATGGCACGATGTTCTGGGCCCTGGCGGCGCTGGACGTGATTCGCGATGACCAAGGCCAGATTATCGGCCTGGCCAAGGTGACCCGGGATATCACCGACCGCCGCGACTCGGCGATGCAACTGGATGCCGTGCGCGCCCAGCTCTTCCAGGCCCAGAAGCTGGAGGCCCTCGGCCAGTTGACCGGCGGCTTGGCGCACGACTTCAACAACATGCTGACCATCATTCTCAGCTCGGCGCGCCTGGCACTGGGCAGCCAGGACCCGGTGCGTATCCAGCGCATGCTGCAACACATCCTCGATGCCGGGCAGCGGGGCACCGAACTGACCCAGCAACTGCTTAGCTTTGCCCGCCATCGCCAGCTGGATGTGGCCTGTGTTGCCCCGGCCGACCTTGTTGCCGCTACCCGTGGGCTGCTGGAGCACGCGTTGCCAGGCTCGATTGAACTTCAAGTGCAGTTGCAGGCGGACTTGCCATTGATCGAGGTGGATGCAGGGCAGTTGCAGATGGTGCTGATGAACCTGCTGTTCAATGCCCGCGATGCCATCACCGGGGAGGGCCGGATAGGCCTGACCGCCGCGGTGGTTGACCTGGCTGGAGAAGTGGAAGGGCTGCACGGCCGTTTCGTGCGCTTCGTGGTGCAAGACAGCGGCGAAGGCATTGCCCCCGAGGTACTGCCGCGCATCTTCGAACCATTCTTTACGACCAAGCCCTTTGGCAAGGGTACTGGCTTGGGGCTAAGCCAGGTCTATGGCTTTGCCAGGCAGAGCGGCGGTGCCATTTTTGTCGATAGCGAGCCCGGCCATGGAACTTCCATGCAGCTTTACTTGCCAACGTATCAGGACAAGCCCCCCCAGTAATCTCGACAGGTAATCATCATGGCGCAGGCACTCAAGCGGCTGGTGACAGGTATCGCAGGGCTCGATGCGCTGCTCAAGGGTGGCCTGGTGGCCGGTGCCTCCTACATCATTCAGGGCCCGCCGGGCGCGGGCAAGACCATTCTCGCCAACCAGTTGGCCTGCGGCCACGTGCGCAGCGGTGGCCGGGTGCTGGTGGCGACCTTGCTGAGCGAGTCGCATGAGCGGCTGTTCCAGTACCTGGGTACCCTGGACTTCTTCGACCCTGCGCTGGTTGGCGACCAGATCCAGTTCGTCAGTGCCTTCGACACCCTTGAACAGGAGGGGCTGGATGCCGTGGTGCGCCTGTTGCGCCAGGAAATCGCCCGGCAGCAGGCTAGCCTGTTGATCGTCGATGGCGTGCTCAATGCCCGGGTGCGTGCGGAAACGGCGCTGGATACCAAGAAGTTTGTCTCCGAGTTGCAAGGGCATGCGGCATTTGCTGGCTGCACGGTGCTGTTGCTTACCAGTGCACGGCTGGACGAGGGCAGCCCGGAGCACACCATGGTCGATGGCGTGATCGAGCTGGGCGAGCAACTGGTGGGTAGCCGCGCGGTGCGCCATGTGCAGCTGCGCAAGACCCGTGGCAGTGCCGCGTTGTCGGGGCGCCATGAATGCCTTATCGATGAAAGCGGCATGCATGTCTACCCGCGCCTGGAGGCGTTGTTCAGCCACCCCAGCCAGATGGGCAGCGCTATTCCCGCACGCATCGGCAGTGGCGTGCCAAGCCTGGATGAAATGCTCGATGGTGGCCTGGCCATGGGGTCGGTCACCTTGCTGATCGGGCCTTCGGGTATTGGCAAGACCTCATTGGGGCTGGCTTTTCTTGGCGCCAGTACCGAGCAGGCACCGGGGCTTCACTTCGGCTTTTACGAAACGCCCGAGCGCCTGCGCAACAAGGCCGCGTCGCTGGGCTACGACTTTGCAGCGATGGAGCAGGCCGGCAGCCTGCAGTTGTGCTGGCAACCGACAACTGAGGGCCTGCTGGACCAGGTGGGTGCGCGCCTGCTCGAGCGTGTCGAGGCGCAGGGCAGCAAACGTGTACTGATCGACAGCCTTGGAGCGTTCAGCCGCCTGGCCGTCGACCCGGCGCGGCTCAATGCGTTTTTCCGGGCCTTGGCTGGCGAGCTGCGTGCACGCGATGTCAGTGTGATGCTGACCTGGGAGATGCGCGATATCTTCGGCTCTGAAATCAGCGCGCCGGCCCCGGACCTGTCGAGCATCGTCGACAACCTGATGTTGATGCGGTTCGTCGAGCTGGATTCGCATCTGCGGCGCATGCTGTCGATCCTCAAGGTGCGCGACAGCCACCATGACCCTGCCTTGCACGAGCTGGTGATCGGGCCGCAAGGCATTACCTTGCGCAAGGCGTTCGAAGGTGCCTATGGCGTGCTGTCGGGAACGCCGGTACCGCAAGGGGGCGGGTGACGGAGCGGCCCATGAACACCATCCTGATCGTCGATGACGAATACCTGATTGCCGATATCCTCGGGTTTGCCCTGGAGGACGAAGGCTATCTGGTGGAAAAGGCGAGCAATGGCTACAAGGCGCTGGAAGCGCTAAAGGAGAAGCGTGTGCAGTTGGTGATTACCGACTACATGATGCCCCTGCTCAACGGTGAAGAGCTGGTGCGTTCGATGCGCGAAGACCCGGCTTTGAGCGAGTTGCCCGTCATTCTGATGAGTGGCGCGCAAGCTAATCAGGGGTGCCCGGAGCTGTTCGCTGCCGTGTTCGACAAACCCTTCGACATGGACTGTATGATCGCCAAGGTGCACGAGCTGCTCGGCACCTGAGGCGTGGGGCGATCAAGCGCGTCCGTGCGACTTGAGGCGGGTCGCTCAGTGCGAGTCGTCGTGCTTTTCCGGGGCCGGGCTGCCAGCCTGGATACGCTTGAAGATCTCTTCGCGATGAACCTGAACATCTTTCGGTGCATCGATCCCGATCCTCACCTGCATCCCTTTGACGCCCAGAATGGTGACTTTGATGTCATCGTTGATGACGATGCTTTCGCCAACCTTGCGGGTGAGTATCAGCATGTAGTTCTCCTTGGTGATGTAAAAATCCGCCGGGCCAGTTGCCGCTGCGGTGGGAGCTAGTCCCTCTTCCTTCTCATTAAAGACGCTTTCGGCGGATAGTAATTCCCCGACAGACAAATTCTGTTGCGTGTCTTCAGTTGCAGGTGCCGAAGCAAACCGCCAAGGGTTTGTCGGCCAAGGTGCTCGATGGCAAGGATAGGGGGCTTGGCGGCCAATGGGAAATTTCTTCGCATCATGGCTTGAATAGACAGGCTTAATGGTCGTCCTGTTCCTCAAGTGCTTGAAGAAATAGCAGCAAGGCCACTTCTTCGGGGTCCAGGCCCTTGCGTATACGGCGCTTTGGCAAGTTGCCCAGGCGCCCCAACGCATAATGTTCGAGTACCGCCGGGTGGATATAGCAGCGCCTGCACACCGCAGGCGTGTTACCCAACCGGGCGGCGACCTGGCGCACAATGGCTGCTACCTGGCGTTTGGCCTCGGTGTCTGGCTCCCAGGCCAGGGGCCTGAGCAGGTCCAGGGCCAGGCTGCTGCCGGCCCAGGTGCGGTAGTCCTTGGCGGTAAAGTCGGCACCGGTCAACTGTTGCAGGAACTGGTTGACCTCGCTGGAGCCGACGCTGTGGCGCTGGCCTTTTTCATCCAGGTACTGGAACAGCGCCTGGCCTGGTAGCTCCATGCAGCGCTTGAGCAGGTTGGCCAGGCGCCGGTCGGTGAGGGTGACGTTGTGCTCGACACCGCGCTTGCCGCGGAACTGGAAGCGGATGCTGCTGCCTTTGACTTGCACGTGGCGGTTGCGCAAGGTGGTCAGCCCGTAGGACTGGTTGTCACGCAGGTAGCGCTGGTTGCCAATGCGGATCAGGGTGTGGTCCAGCAGGCTCACCACCAGTGCCATCACCTTTTCCCGGTCCAGGCCAGGCCGTGCCAGGTGAGCCTCCAGTTGCGCGCGCAGTTTGGGCAAGGCCTGGGCGAAGGCCAGCATGCGCCCGTACTTGTGCTGGTCGCGCAGTTCGCGCCATTGCGTGTGGTAGCGGTATTGCTTGCGGCCACGGGCGTCGCGGCCGGTCGCCTGCAAGTGGCCTTGTGGATCTGCGCAGATCCACACCTGGGTGTAGGCCGGCGGAATCACCAGCGCGGCAATGCGCGCCAGGGTTTCGCTGTCGCGCACCCGCTGGCCGTCGGTATCCAGGTAGATGAAGCGGTCGCGCCAGCGTCGTCGGGTCAGGCCCGGCTGGCTGTCGTCAACATAGTGCAGGGTGCGTGGCAGGGGGCAGTCGAGCATGGGCGGCAGGCCTCGATCAGGTCACTGATCAATGGACAACGCCCGTGCGCAGGATGCTCAGCCCAGCAGGGCCACCGACTTGATCTGGGCAAACAGCGCCTGGCCAGGGTGCAGGCCAAGCTGGTCTGCCGAGAAGCGGGTGATGCGGGCGAGCAAGGCGTTGCCGCCTGCGTCCAGGCTCACCAGCACGTGGGCCGGGTTATCGGCCGGGCGGCTTTCGCGTACCCGCACGGGCAGGCGGTTGAGGATGCTCGAGGTGCTGTCAGCTGCCAGTGCCAGGCTGACGTCCCGGGCCTGCACCTTGACCCGCAAGGTGCTGCCCATCACATGCGCCGGGTGGGCCATGCGCAACAGCGGCCCGGCGCTGCCGGGTAAGCGCAGGTCGAGCAGGTCGTAGTGCGGGTCATGCCCCACCACCATGCCCTCGAACACTACGCCGGCGTCTTCGCCCTGGGCCAATGACAGGTCGAGGCGGGCGAGGGTTTCGCCGATCGGGCCGCTGGCCACCGCCTGGCCCTGTTCCAGCAACACCAGGTGGTCGGCCAGCCGCGCCACTTCATCCTGGGCGTGGCTGACATACACCAGCGGAATGTCCAGTTCGTCGTGCAGGCGTTCCAGGTAGGGCAATATCTCGCGCTTGCGCGGCCCGTCGAGGGCCGCCAGCGGCTCGTCCATCAACAGCAGGCGCGGGCTGCTGAGCAGGGCACGGGCAATGCCCACCCGCTGCGCCTCGCCGCCCGACAAGGTGGCGGGGCGACGATCCAGCAGGTGGCCGATGCCCAGTAGCTGGCAGGCCTGGTCGAGGCTGACCTTGCGTTCGGCAGCGGCCACCCGGCGCCAGCCGAACTCAAGGTTGCCGCGCACCGACAGGTGCGGGAACAGGCTGGCCTCCTGGAACACGTAGCCAACCGGGCGCAGGTGCGGTGCCTGGAAGTAGCCGCGGGCGCTGTCTTCCCAGACTTCACCGTTAACTTCGATGTAGGCGCTGGCAGCCCGCTCCAGCCCGGCCAGGCAGCGCAGGCAGCTGGTCTTGCCGGAGCCCGAGTGGCCGAACAGCGCGCTGATGCCGCGCCCGGGCAGGTGCAGGTCGACGTCCAGGGTAAAGTCGTCGCGCGCCAGGTTAAGGCGCGCCACAATCGATGCGGTCATTTCAGCTCCAGCCAGCTTTGCCGCGGCGTCCGGCGTACAGCAGGAGCAGCACCAGGAAAGAGAACACCAGCATGGCACCGGCCAGCCAGTGGGCTTGCGAATACTCCATGGCTTCGACGTGATCGAAGATCTGCACCGAAACCACGCGGGTCTTGTCGGGGATGTTGCCGCCAATCATCAGCACCACGCCAAACTCGCCCACGGTGTGGGCGAAACCGAGAATGCTGGCCGTGACGAAACCAGGGCGGGCAAGCGGCAGCACCACATGGACGAAGGTGTCCCACGGGCTGGCGCGCAGGGTGGCGGCAACCTCCAGCGGGCGCTGGCCAATCGCGCCAAAGGCATTCTGCAGTGGCTGCACCACGAACGGCATGGAATACACCGTAGAACCGATCACCAGGCCCGTGAAACTGAACACCACGCTGCCCAGGCCCAATGCCTGGGTAGCCTGGCCGAGCCAACCGTGCGGCCCGAGGGCGATCAGCAGGTAAAAGCCGATCACCGTCGGTGGCAGCACCAGCGGCAGCGCTACGACCGCCCCCACCGGCCCGCGCAGCCATGAGCGCGTGCGCGCCAGCCACCAGGCGATGGGGGTGCCGATAACCAGCAGGATCAAGGTGGTCAGGCTGGCCAGTTTAACGGTCAGCCAGATTGCACCCAGGTCACTGGCATCCAGTGGCATCAGAGTTCATAACCGTAGGACTTGATCACCGCTGCGGCTTTCGGGCCTTTCAGGTACTCGACCAGCGCCTTGGCGGCGGCGTTGTCCTTGCCTTTGTTGAGGATCACGGCGTCCTGGCGGATCGGGTCGTGCAGGTTGGCAGGCACGATCCAGGCCGAGCCATTGGTCACCTTGCCGTCCTTGTAGATCTGCGACAGGGCAACGAAGCCCAGTTCGGCGTTGCCGGTGGAAACGAACTGGAAGGCCTGGGTGATGTTCTGGCCTTCGACGATCTTGCCTTTGGTGGCGTCGGTGAGCTTCAGTTTGTCCAGCACCTGGGTCGCGGCCAGGCCGTAAGGTGCCGCTTTCGGGTTGGCGATGGACAGGTGTTTGTATTCGTTTTTCTTCAGTACTTCGCCCTTGGCATCTACGTAGCCTTCCTTGGCCGACCACAGGGCCAGGGTGCCGATGGCGTAGGTAAAGCGCGAGCCAGGGACGATTTCCTTTTCTTCTTCCAGCTTTTTCGGGGTGGTGTCGTCAGCGGCCAGGAACACTTCGAACGGCGCGCCGTTCTTGATCTGTGCGTAGAACTGCCCGGTGGCACCATAGGCGGCGACCAGCTTGTGGCCGGTGTCTTTCTCGAAGTCCTTGGCGATGGCCTGGATAGGGGCTGTGAAGTTGGCTGCGACCGCGACCTGAACCTCATCGGCCCAGGCAGTGTTGAAGGCGAACAGGCTGGCCAGGGCGGTGAAGGCCAGGTGGGACGGGCGGATACGCATGAAGACAGCTCCTTGGGGTTATCGTTATGGCCTGAACTATATAGCGATAGGCCATTTGCCGGGAAGGGGCTGGTTGAAGCAATTGCAGGTCCGGCCCTATCGCCGGCAAGCCAGCTCCCACAGGTACCGCACAAGTTTCAAGTGTTGCGCGGTCCCTGTGGGAGCTGGCTTGCCAGCGATAGGGCCGGACCTGCCTGAGACGATGTCTAGCGGCCCACCAGGGCCAGTGCCTTCTCGGCGATCTCCCGGGTCAGCTCCCCAGCCGGCATGTGCCGCCCCAGCCGCAATGCCTGCCCCGACCACAGGTTACTGAAGTCACTTTTACCCTGCGGATCGGTAATCGCCCGCAAAGGCATCAACGCCCCACCCGCCAGCGGGAAGCGCGGTGCCAGGTCGCTCATCGGCCCAAGCTCGCGCATGATGCGGTTGTTGATGCCACGCGCCGGGCGGCCGGTAAACAGGTTGGTCAACGCCGTATCACTGGCGGGTGCGCTATCCAGCGCGTGGCGGTGGGCCGGCGACACCTTGGCCTCAGGGCAGAACAGGTAAGCCGTGCCGATCTGCACTGCCGAAGCGCCCAGGGCCAGTGCCGCCACGAGGCCGCGGTGGTCGCCGATACCGCCTGCGGCAATTACCGGCACGCTGACGGCGTCCGCCACCTGCGGCACCAGGGCGAAGGTACCGATCTGGCTGGTAATGTCGTCGCTGAGGAACATGCCGCGATGCCCGCCAGCTTCATAACCCATGGCGATGATCGCGTCACAGCCATTGCGCTCCAGCCAGACCGCTTCTTCCACGGTAGTGGCGCTGGACAGCACCTTGGCACCGCTGGCCTTCACCCGTTGCAGCAGGTCGGCCGGGGGCAGGCCGAAGTGGAAGCTCACCACCTCCGGGCGCAGTTGCTCCACCAACTGGCAGCTTTGTTCGTCGAACGGCGCACGGTTGGACACTGGCGTGGGGGCGGTGAAATCGGCACCGGTTTCGCTGTAATAAGGCGCCAGGGCCTGCTTCCAGCGTGCATCGCGCTCGGCATCGGGTGCTGGCGGCTGGTGGCAGAAGAAGTTCAGGTTCAGCGGGCGGCCCGGGCAGCCAGCACGAAAGGCGGCGATCTCGGCGCGCACTTGCTCAGCGGTGAGCATGGCGCAGGGCAGGGCACCCAGCCCGCCTGCCAGGCCCACGGCAATGGCCATGGGCGAGCCCGTTGCACCGGCCATGGGCGCCTGGAGAATGGGCAACCCGATGCCCAGCAGGTCGAGGATGCGGCGATCGGGCCAGCGGCTCATGCGGTTCTCCTTGCGCGGGGTAGGCGGTGTAACAGGGGGTTGCGATGGGTGTTACAGGGCCTTGCTGACCTGGATGTCGCTGATTTTCTCGGCATCTTCGCCGTGGATCTTGCGCAGGGCTTCCAGGGCTTGCTCTTGCGAAGCATCGGGCATCAGCGCGAAATCCCAGCGGCGCTGGCCGTCGAGCTTGTATTTGATGACGTACTTGATGGTCTGGGTCATGGTGGCCTTATCTGAGTTTCGACGACGAACGACGGATGATCTTGATCTTGTGGCTCAAGGTTGGCTTGCGCGTTACCGAGATCGGGCGGGTGGTCACGGTGTCGATGGTGATGTTCCAGAAACCGGTGCTGGGTACCGTGATCTTGGCCGGGAAGTCAACGAACTGGCCGCCATGGTAGGTGTGACGGCCGCCATTCTTGAAGCTGCGGAAGTTGGCGTCGTTCATCAGGCGGATGTTGCAGCGCTGGGAGCATTCGATGACGACGATGTCGTCCTCGTTCAGGTGCTCGCGCTGGTGTACGAATTTCATGTGATGCTCCGCAAGGTTTGGATCTGCAAAGGCAAACGATACCACGATGTGCCGTTACACTGCCGCGCTTGATGGCCAGGCGCCGATAAATCTGCCAATGCAGGGAGCAAAACGGCCTGGCTGTGGTCGAAGATGGCTCTTGAAGGCAGAGGTGCTTTAAATGAAATGGATGGTGGCGGCGTTGTCTTTGGCATTGGGGGGCTGTGTCAGTGTTTCGGAGCTGGAGCAATCGCACGAAACGCTGGATGTGATCTCGGGCAAAAGCCCGCGTGAATATGCCGACTGCATCAAGCAGAATCTGGCCGATACCCGCGACCCATTGACCGAAGAACAGCGCGGTGATGGCCTGCGCCTGATCGTGCCGCAAAAGATCAGTTCGGGCGTGGGCCCGGCCGCGCTGGTGGACATCGACAAGCGTGGCAGCGGCAGCAGCATCAAGCTGCATGAGCGGTTGAACAATTTCCCCCTGCGCCTGGGCGATGTGCGTACGGCTGCCACCCAGTGCATTTCTGGAAAATGACCTGAGGCCCCGTGCTGCCTGTCATCCGCCCGTCATTTATGACCGTGATATTTACGATCCCCCGGAACTAACTACACTGGGATATCTCTATGATGGCATCGGTCGCCATCGGGGGCATTGTAAGGTGCGTGCCGCCTGATTAGACTGCGCCGAATTCCACAGGCCTAGCCTTTTGTAAGGACGTTTATGATCAAGAAATGCTTGTTCCCGGCAGCCGGCTACGGCACTCGCTTCCTGCCTGCTACCAAAGCCATGCCCAAGGAAATGCTGCCGGTGGTCAACAAGCCACTAATCCAGTATGGCGTTGAAGAAGCATTGGATGCAGGTCTGAACGAAATCTCCATCGTGACCGGTCGCGGCAAGCGCGCCCTGGAAGACCACTTCGACATCAGCTACGAGCTGGAAAACCAGATCAAGGGCACCGACAAGGAAAAATACCTGGTCGGCATCCGTCGCCTGCTCGACGAATGCTCGTTCTCGTACACCCGTCAGACCGAAATGAAAGGCCTGGGCCACGCCATCCTCACCGGTCGCCCGCTGATCGGTGACGAGCCGTTCGCCGTGGTGCTGGCGGATGACCTGTGCGTGAACCTTGAAGGTGACGGTGTGCTGGCGCAGATGGTTGCGTTGTACAAGAAGTACCGCTGCTCGATCGTCGCCATCCAGGAAGTCGATCCGCAGGAAACCAACAAGTACGGTGTCATCGCAGGCGAAGAGATCAAGGACGGCATCTTCCGTGTCGATGCCATGGTCGAGAAACCGAAGCCGGAAGATGCCCCATCGAACCTGGCCATCATTGGCCGTTACATCCTGACCCCGGACATCTTCGAGAAGATCGAACAGACCGAACCGGGCAAGGGTGGCGAGATCCAGATCACCGACGCGCTGATGAAGCAAGCGGAAGAAGGTAACGTGATCGCCTACAAGTTCAAGGGCAAGCGTTTCGACTGCGGTGGTGCCGAAGGCTACATCGAGGCGACCAACTTCTGCTTCGAGAACTTCTACAAGGCCGGCAAGGCGTACTGATACGCCAGCGCGGGTTCCATGGAGCCACCCTTCGGGGTGGCTTTTTTGTGGTTCTTCACGGAATCCCGGGAAAGACAGAAACAAGAACGCCGGTTTGATGGATGATGTTCGTGCGAGCAAACACATCAACAAACCGGCGTTCT
>NZ_JBIBGE010000046.1:0-38456 GCF_042956345.1 Pseudomonas sp. NPDC008258 | reverse complement strand
ACAGAATTCCTTTCCGTAGATGGTCGGCGACTGTACAGAACCCAAGCTGCTCCAGGGCCATATTTGAGTTTCTTGGGATTTCAGACAGAGCCTAGATTATTGGTTCTTTGAACGGTCGCTTCTTTCTGACTTGGGCCTGCTCGAAAGTCTGTTGATCGAGAGCCATCGGCAATTCTCAAGTGGAATGGGAGTTCTGTTTTCATGGGGTACCCCTGATTGCACAGGCAGGCTGTTCGATGGTAGCTCCACAGAGGAGAGTGTGTTTGAGCTTCAGCGCCAATCATTCCGCCCACCAAACACGCCGCTGGAACTGCCGCACTTGGTATTCAGCCCGACTCATGAATGGCTTGCCTATGAAAGTGCTTTCGAAGAGTGGGGCGTGTTGGCAATGGACCGCTCCCTGATAAACACTGAATTTGCAGGGTATCTTAATCGTGAATTCATCAGCATCGGGGAAGCGTGGAGGCTCAGCAAGCTGGAGGACTTCAATGGTATGTTGGCTAGGGCCTTCCTCCGCAATTACGCCTGCGTTTGAGGATTGATCAGGAATCTACCGGCATTATTCGCTGGGGAACCAACGCCGTGAGTTGCTCACTTCAAAGGGCTGCTATGGGTCGAAAGCGGCCGGTCGCGATTGACTGTTTTCGACCCGAAGCGGACCTTGCTTGGTGTTGAGGACCTAGGCGAACTGAGTAAGGTCAGCTCGAAAACGGCCTGAGAATAAGCATCAAAAGGGACTGAACCGAGCATCGATACCTGCCTGTTTGGCCTGCGCGATCAGGCTTTCGACGGAATCTTGCTCAACTATGCAGCCCACATAATCCGCACCGCCCGTGTCTACATGCACAAAGCGCTTTCCGAACCCAGCCAGCCATTGATCGAAGTCGACCAGCACCTGCGCCATTGTGGGCATCCCCTCCAGTGGGTAGGCATAGACCTGTTCAATACCGCTAGCTGAAACCAGTTTCGGTGCCAGGTACTCGAAATCATCGAAGCCGCGCACGTCTACAGCCATGAGCACAAGATGATCGAGTGACTGACCTTTCTCCGCGTCCAAAAGGCCACTGACCAGCGCGGTGGCTGGCTCCTCACCCAGGTTGTAAAAGCGCGATACCCTTCTGACGAGACGCGCGCGTTCTTTTTCAGGCAGGCGTGCCAATAGGGCATGAGTGAACATTTTAAGCTGCGCACCGAATGGATGAAGCTCACGCATTATCGCGGCGTCGCTCAATCGTGGTTCATCGGGTGGAGGCTGTGTGAAGCGGCCACCAAACAATCGATCGAATAGGCCCATCGCCGTTTATTCTCCTTTGAGGGTGGGGTAGCTGTAGTGAAGGTTAACCCAGCGGTTCGACGACTCAAGCCATGCCGAAGTGTCGCAGCGATCGCCCCATGGCTATCACTGATAACGGCGTGGCGAGGGCGTTTGAAAGATGATAATTTAGATTAATTCTCATTTACAGCCCGCTATCATGGATCGACCGCGATTAACCTCTTCCGACGACATTGGTGAACTGTATGCGGGTCACCACCACTGGTTGGTGACTTGGCTGCGTCGTCGCCTGCAATGTCCGCATCAGGCCTCGGATTTCGCCCAGGACACGTTTTACCGCGTACTCACCGCCGGGCGATATGAGCCTCCTCGTGAGCCACGCGCGTTCCTTGCCACGATTGCGCGGCGGATCTTGATCGACAATGGCCGCCGCGTGCGATTGGAGCAGGCTTACCGGGAAGAGCTTGCAGGCAATGTCGAGCATATGGATCAGGCGTTTTCTCCTGAACAGATCCTACAGGCCATCGAGCTTCTCGAACGTATCGACCAAGCCTTGTCACGCATGAAGCCCAGAATTCGTGAAACGTTCATCCTCCGCCATCTTGAAGGCTTTTCTCAGGATGACATCGCACGCCACCACGGCATCTCGGTGAGAACCGTACAGGCCGACCTGGTCGAAGCCATGCTGGCTTGCGACGCCGTCATGGAGATGAGCGGTGCCTGAAATGACTCCCGACACGGTCCTGCGCGAGGCAGCCAACTGGCTGGTGTTGCTCGACAACCAGAACGACGCGCAACTACAGGCGCAGTTTCAAGCCTGGCTGAGCGCTGCCCCTGAGCATGCGGCAGCGGTCGCCCGCTTGCAGGGGCGCCTGAGTTCACTGCAACAACTGCCCCGCAACGCTGCCGGAAAAGCCCTTCGCCAAGCACCGCGAGCGCCCCTGGCAGGCAAAGTGCGAACCTTGGCCTTGGCAATTGCACTGGTGCCTGCGGCGTGGATCACCACAGCCTGTTGGCATCAGGGGTATCTGCTGGCGGACCTGAGTACATCTGGCGGAGATTGGCTCGACCGCCGACTGGACGACGACAGCCAGATCCATCTGGACGGTGGCTCGGCGGTGAACGTGCACTTCGACGCAGGTGAACGGAGAATCGAGCTGCTGCGTGGCGAAGTGCTGGTCGACGTGGCCAAGGATCCTCGCCCGTTCCTGGTAGTCACTGCGCATGGCAGCGTGCGGGCGCTTGGCACGCGCTTCACGGTGGAACGGCAAAGCGATTCGACGCAAGTGACCATGATTGAATCCACCACCGCCATCAACAGTGCCGGGCAATCATTGAACCTCACCGCCAACCAGCGCGTGCGCCTTGACGCAAAGGGCCCTGGCAAAGTCGAACACGTACAGGCTGACGCCGTCGAACAGGCTTGGCGCAAGCACCAGTTGCTGGCTGAAGATCAGCCGCTGAGCGATGTGCTGACGCGCTTGTCGCGGCACTACCCAGGTCTGCTGTGGGTCGATCATGATCCCCTTGCAGGCATGCAAGTGACGGTCATGCTGCCGCTGGATGATCCACAACAGGCACTGCGACTGTTGCAACGCACCTTGCCGATCCAGGTCAGCCAATACACCCCTTGGGTCACCCGTGTAACCCTGAAGCCCACTGCGGGTGAGAGATAATTTCAATAATCATTTCGTGTTTTCGTATTTCGTCCGTCCTCCCATGGCCAACACCATCAGGAGTAACGAAAACATGAACTCGCCGATTCGAGCGCTGCCCCGTTCTGCCCCGCGCAGCCTCTACCTGGCCGTGCGTCTGGCCCTATGCACGCTAACACTGGCACTACCTGCAAGCGCACTGGCCGAGCAAAGCGTGCAGCGCTATGACATCGCGGCCGGACCGTTGAGCGAAGTGCTCAGTCGTTATGCGCAGGCCAGTGGGGCCCCCATTTCCTTCCAGACACAACAGGTTTATGGATTGACCAGCCCCGGTGTGCGCGGCAGCTTCACCACTGAAGGCGGTTTTGCCCAGGCGTTGCAAGGCTCCGGGCTGATAGCGCTGCTTACGGAAGATGGTTACCAGCTCCAGCAGGCCGCACCCGTCTCTGGTGCGCTCGACCTGAGCGCGATTACCATTTCCGGCAAGGCGCCCGGTTCGATCACCGAAGGCACCGGTTCGTATACCACGCAGTCATCAAGTAGCTCTACGCGCCTGAACATACCGATCAAGGAAACGCCTCAATCCATTTCAGTGATCACCCAACAACGCATGCAGGACCAGCGCCTGACCAATCTCACTGATGCGCTTGAGGCTACCTCGGGAATCACCGTGATTCGTGAGGGCCTGGGTGCCGACACCGACAGCTATTACTCTCGCGGCTTTGCCATCAACAACTACGAGATCGACGGTGTACCCACCTCCTCGCGGCTGGACAACTACACCCAGAACACCGCGATGTATGACCGCATCGAGGTCGTTCGCGGTGCGACCGGTCTGATCAGCGGCATGGGTGAGCCCTCGGCGACGATCAACCTGATCCGCAAGCGCCCGACCTACGACCCGCAGTTCTCGATCTTGGGCGATGCCGGCAGTTGGGACCGCTACGGCACCACGATCGACGTGTCCGGCCCACTCACCAAAACCGGCAACGTCCGTGGCCGCCTGGTGCTGGATTACAACAACGAGCGCGCCTGGATTGATCGTTTCAAGCAAGACAGCAACCTGGTCTACGGCATCACCGAGTTCGACTTGACCGAGAACACCTTGCTGACGGCAGGCTTCAGTTACCTGACCGTGCACACCAACCAACCGCCGCGCAGTGGGTTCCCATTGAAATTCAGCGACGGTAGCAGCACCGACCTGAAGCGCGCCTTCAATACCGCCGCCGACTGGAACTACTACGATCACGAGCAGACCACCTTCTTCACCTCGCTCGAACACACCTTCGACAATGGTTGGAGCGGCAAGGTCGAGTACAGTCATAACGAGAACAAGTACGACTCTGAGATCGTCTACCTGGCTGGCGACATCGACCGCACCACTGGGCTTGGCGCCTATGTGATGCCGAACAAGTTCAAAGGCCACCCCAAGCAGGATGCTGTCGACGCTTACTTCACCGGCCCTTTTCAATTGCTGGGGCGTGAACATGAGTTGATCACTGGTGTCACGCTGTCACAGATCCACAACGTCAATGCCCCGGATTACGGCGGCTGGATTCGCCCGGGTGGTGATTATGATGGCACCATCGGCAGCATCTACGAGTGGAATGGGAAAGTCGCAAAGCCGAACTTCACCCAGTACGGCGAACAGGATTTCAAGGAAAACCAGTACGCGGCCTACCTGACCTCGCGATTTCATGTCACCGACGACTTGACCATGATCCTGGGCGGTCGGGTTATCGACTGGAAGCAGTCGGATGAAACCAGCTACTTCGACGGCAGCTACTACAACAAGGTATCGCGTAAAGAAAGCGGCGTTTTCATACCCTACGGTGGCGTCGTCTACGACATCAACGATATCTGGGCGGTGTACGCCAGCTACACGAAGATCTTCAACCCGCAGTCGGTGCAGACGGTTACCGGGTCGTACCTGGAACCTCTTGAAGGTACCGGTTACGAGGCAGGCGTGAAGGCCGCGTTCAACGACGGAAAACTCAACGCCAGCCTGGCGCTGTTCAAGCTCGAACAGGACAACCTGGCCGTGGCGGACGGTTCCAACCTCACGCCTGCTGGCTGGCAAGCCTACGTGGGCGAAGAAGGCACTACCACCAAAGGCGTCGAGCTGGAAGTCAACGGCGAGCTGGCCGAGAACTGGCAAGTGGCGGGTGGCTATACCTACAGTGTGAGTACCGATTCGGACAACGAGCGCATCGCCACCCAGATCCCCCGCAACAGTTTCAAGGTCTTCACCTCGTATCGTTTGTCCGGCCCGCTGGACAAGCTGACGATAGGTGGCGGCGTGAACTGGCAGAGCAAGACCGGGTTCGATCTTAGCTACTACGAGCAACCGAGTTACGCTGTCACCAACCTGATGGCGCGCTACGACATCAACAAGAACCTGTCTGCCGCGTTGAACTTGAATAACGTATTCGACAAGGAGTACTACAGCACGACCAGTGCCGGAGTGTATGGCGCGCCTCGCAACCTGACGGCGACCCTCAAGTACACCTACTGAAGCAGAAGATGCCGGGCCGTTTCCACCTCGTCCGGCACACTCGCTTTCTCAGGCGTACAGAGGGGCACTGATTTGGAGGTTGAGCACCGGCGTGTCCAATAAGCTGCCGGCAGGTTCTTCAGGTAAATCGGTACACCGTTACTCAACTGTTTTTTCGCGCCATGCCTGCAACTTTTCTGTCCATCGCGCGTCACATCGGGCAAGCAGAGCATCCGAATTTCCGCTCCAAGCGCCCTTCAAGAATGAAGCACATGAGGTACTTCCGTTACCTCAGCACAGAGGACCCAGCATCATGAAAGTAGCCCGGATTGCTACGTTGCGCCCAGGAGTACCCGTCGATTCACTTGCCAGCATGATGGGCAAGAAATGGTTGCCCCCTGACGGCTACGGCCGAGTTCCAGGTACCTTTTCAAGAGGGTTTGGCATTCAGGTGGATGCTGCCGGCAGGCTCGGCAAAGTGAGCTTCTACAGGACCTTCCCGGCAACGGTGATGATCGAAGGCTTACACATCGGCATGCCGTTGGCCGATGCCCTGGCGGCACGTCCCGGTCTGCGTCTGTTACCGCCTACACCCGAACTCGGCCAACAGTCCGAGTACAGCGATAGAACGGGCGAAGGGTTCGTGCTGCTGGCACGCGTCAGCAATCAGAAGGTTGGCGCCCTGGAAATCCACCAGCCGGGTGCCATTTACCCTGAGCCTGAAAAGTTGTTGGCAGACCCTCACCTGAAAACTGCCTATGACTTGCTACGAGCCCCACAATACCTGCTGCCCAAGAGCGGTCGCGGCGAGCACTGGTCAGGTGGCTGGAGCCTTGGCCTCCCTCCAGGCATCACCCAGCGCCAGTGGCCGTTGAGCGAAAGTCTCGGCTACCCGTTACGCCATGCATTCACGCTATACCTGCCCCGCGAATACCGCACTCAAGGGGAAGATTACGTTGCACTCAGCGTGTTCGTGGATGACCAGTACGAAGAGTTACCCTCCAGCTCCGCGATCGAAGCGTATTTCGCCAGCGAACTGTTGGACCAGCCTCCAGGCGATGGAGCACTGATACCCTTTTGGCAACACCGACAGGCACGCCATCCGATGCGGTTCGACATGACCGACATCCTGGGCACCCAGTATGCGGGCATATGGCTGACCCAGGCTGAGTTCGAGGGCGATATCTGCCCTGTACCCACACTGGAAGGCAACCCGTTGCTGGGCAAGCCGCCGGGCTGGCTCCACCTGAGCTACGCCGAGTACCTGTTCGACAACAAAGTTCGCAACCCTGCCACCCCTGCCTTCGGCTGGCTACCAGGCAGTGGACCGGCAGCGGGTATCGATACCGCGTTCGCGATCCGTGCGCAGGTACGCGAAGGTGATCCAAACGTGGGCAAGCCACCACGAGAAAGGGAAGACGATTGCAAAGATAGCGGCTACGTTCCTGCCTTCAGCGGTGAGCAAAGTGAGGGGCTTGGGCTGGTGCAGCTAGGTGGGCGCAATCATCTGGGCGGCACGATGTTCCCCGTACAGAGCTACCCAGCGTTCGGCCCCTTTTACCTTGAGTTCGAGGAGCACTTTGGGGGCTTCAATTTCGGTAGCGGCAATGCGCAACTGGATTTGACGAAGATGGAAATGGATTGGGCGTGTGGCTGACAGGTCAGGCTGGGCGTTGGCCGATATCGCAATATGAGAGACGATCAACCCGCCTGGCCTGAACACGAAGGTGCCTGAGAAACTTCATTTCCTCGACTCGATCCCCATCCTGTTCGCCTCGCAGCGTGATGATCGATGAACACCTGAGCGCTGTAAGGCCGGGAAATCAGACACGGTTGGCCGTTTTCGACCCAGGCTGTGTGAAAACGCCTGCGATTGTCTAACCTATTGATCATCGAGATCGTGGCGGGGACGATCTTCTCCAAAGAGGGCCACTTGGGGAAATGCTTTCGCAGGCAACCTGGTTGGGACACGTCGACGCGCAAAATCTCTTCTTGGTAAGCGCCAAGATCACACCACAAAATCGCGGCATCAATCGGGTGGTAAGAGCTTCTGATTGAAGTCATGGCACACAGCCTCCCGCTGCGTTCGTCCTAGAATCGCTGGCGGGGGCGATGGTATGGGGCCTCTTTCGAGCGAGCCGGGTTCCGAAATCATTTTCGGATCCAACTTTGGTGACCACGCATGCCAGTTTTGGTTCTTTGGCTCGAGATGAACCGCGACAGATCTTGTCGCTAGCAGCCACTACAACCGTACTCTGTGATCACAGTCACACTGAAGCTTTCGCTAACCCATGGGCAGCAGGCAAGCATCCCGGGGAATCACACCATTGCGAGTAACAGGTGGGTTATCTACTATATTTTTCATCGGGGGCGATGTGCTCGCCATCCCACATAAATTTTCGGAAAATTTCAACCCCGCCACTCAAGGAAGCTCCGAACAAGTTGCCTTGAGCACGCAATGAGCAGCGTTTTTACGCAGCCAGACCAATTCTTCGGCCCTCAATCGGCTCATAATAGGGTTTTAGTCTGCCTCTTGCGCGCTACAGGTGCTTCTCTCTTGCGGTGGACAATAATGCCGCGCACCACCTATAAACTCGACAGCACAAACCGCGTGGTCAGTTGCGCCGCGTTCTTGGCCAAGCCCTGAAAGCGAGTCTTTACATAGCCAAATTGATATTTGAAAACCTGAAATTGATGCCCCACTTTCGCCCTCACTTGCGCCGTGGTCTTTTCGATCTTGCGCTTAGATTTGCAGAGCGCGCTACGTTTGCCCAACGTTGGTAAGCATTGCGTCGCGCAGCGATCTGCTAGATCACTGATCTGTACCTTGTGCTCTGGTCTTTTCTCAACGCCGGTTTAGCCCGCATCAGCATAGGTGACGTTCTCTGAGTCATGCGGCAGCTGTACTACTTCCGTTACGTAGGCCACGTTCGCGGCGGTGTCATGATGTACCAGTCCCGATTCGGCATCCGCGCCGGTGTGGGCCTTCATGCCGAAATAGTACTGGTTGCCTTTCTTCGTCTGATGCATTTCTGGATCGCGCTTGCCTTCCTTGTTCTTGGTCGAACTGGGTGCATGGATGATCGTGGCATCGACAATCGTACCCAGTTGTAGGCCAAGCGGCCTGTGCTGACTTGATCGCAAATTCCCTGGTCGCCCAGCAGGGTGCTCAACGGTATCTCATTGCCTCGAACAGCGTAGTGTCGTCATGTGAGGCGGTTGCGTATTTTTGTCAGTTGGCTCGCTGTCGAACTTGTTCGATAAAGTTCAGGCATCGCTGGATCAGTGGGCTCACGTCACCTGCGCGCCGGCTCAGGATGATGGGGCTGACAGCGCTGGTGTCAGCCAGCTTTACGTAGTTGATGTCAGTCCGATGTTGCTGCTGCACCGATGAGGGTACCAGAGCGACCCCAACGCCAGCGGCGACCAAGCCTATCGCTGTTTGCAACTCGTTCGCCCATTGGTTCACCTTCAGGCCCATGCCGTGGTGTGCGAACAGCGCCAACACATGGTCTGCGTAGCTCGGCCTGGGGCTGGAGGGGTAAAGGTTGAATGGCTCCTGTGCAAGCTGGTCCAGCCTCACTGGTTTCCCAGCCAGAGGATGGCCATGGGGCAGTACCGCGACAAGCGGGTCCTCCAGCAGAGTCATCTGAAAAATGGCGGGTTCTTCGATGCGCAGTCGACAGAATGCGATGTCGATCCTGCCGCTCTTGAGCGCATCAATCTGTTCGAGCGTGGTCATCTCGCTCAGTCCGAGTTCTAGCTCGGCGTTCTGTCGCAGTTCTCGGATAAGCTCCGGCAGGACGGCGTACAGCGTGGAGGGTGCAAAACCTATCCCAAGCCATTGCTTATGCCCTTGGTCAAGGCGGCGTGTGCTCTCGCTGATGCTGTCCAGCTGTTCGAGCAGTGTGCAAGTCTGTTCGTAGAAAAAGCGCCCGGCTTTGGTCAGGCGCAGAGGCCGCTCGCGATGGATCAGCAGCGTACGTAGCTCCGCTTCAAGCTGGGCTATTTGCCGACTGAGCGGCGTTTGGGCGATGTGCAGAAGCTCGGCGGCGCGGGTGAAATTGAGCGTTTCTGCTACGACCTTGAAATAGCGAAGGTGACGAAGCTCCATCAGACCTCCGAGGTATGGTTGCAGATTTATTTGATATTGGACGCTTTCGGGGGGGGCGCGTAATGCTTGAATTATCAAGTAAATATTAGCCTCGATCATCCTTTTGATCAGGCCATTCCCGGACCAGATGACAGATGTCTAACGCCATAATCGAACAGATTGATGCAGTGATTGTCGACCTTCCCACCATCCGTCCGCACAAGCTAGCGATGCACACCATGCAGCAGCAGACCTTGGTGGTATTGCGCATTCGCTGCAGCGATGGCGTGGAAGGTATCGGCGAAGCCACCACCATTGGCGGCCTAGCTTATGGCTACGAAAGCCCCGAGGGCATCAAGGCCAACATCGACGCACACCTAGCCCCGGCGCTGGTCGGGCTGGCGGCAGACAACATCAATGCTGCCATGCTCAAGCTGGACCAGCTGGCCAAGGGCAACACCTTTGCCAAGTCGGGTATCGAAAGTGCCTTGCTCGACGCCCAGGGCAAGCGCCTGGGCTTGCCGGTCAGCGAACTGCTGGGTGGGCGCGTGCGTGACAGCCTGGAAGTGGCCTGGACCCTGGCCAGTGGCGACACCGCCCGCGACATCGCCGAAGCTCTGCACATGCTGGAAATTCGCCGGCACCGGGTGTTCAAGCTGAAGATCGGCGCCAACCCGGTGGAGCAGGACCTCAAGCACGTGGTGGCGATCAAGCGCGAACTTGGCGACAGTGCCAGCGTGCGTGTCGACGTCAATCAGTACTGGGACGAGTCCCAGGCCTTGCACGCCTGCCAGGTGCTCGGCGACAACGGCATCGACCTGATCGAACAACCGATCTCGCGCATCAACCGCGGCGGCCAGGTGCGCCTGAACAAGCGCAGCCCGGCACCGATCATGGCCGATGAGTCGATCGAGAGTGTTGAAGACGCCTTCAGCCTGGCCGCCGACGGCGCCGCCAGCATCTTCGCCCTGAAAATTGCCAAGAACGGCGGCCCGCGTGCGGTGCTGCGCACCGCGCAAATCGCCGAGGCCGCCGGTATCGCCCTGTACGGCGGCACCATGCTCGAAGGCTCGATCGGCACCCTGGCCTCGGCACATGCCTTTCTCACTTTGCGCCAGTTGACCTGGGGCACCGAGCTGTTTGGGCCTCTGCTGCTCACCGAGGAAATTGTCAACGAGCCGCCTCAGTACCGTGACTTCCAGCTGCACATTCCACGTATCCCAGGCCTGGGCCTGACCCTGGACGAACAGCGCCTGGCGCGCTTCGCCCGTCGCTGATTGCATAGCAAGCAAGGAGATCAAGCATGCTGTTCCACGTGAAGATGACCGTGAAGCTTCCCGTCGACATGGACCCGGCCAAAGCCGCCAAGCTCAAGGCCGATGAAAAGGAACTGGCTCAGCGTCTGCAGCGCGAGGGCACCTGGCGTCACCTGTGGCGTATTGCAGGGCACTACGCCAATTACAGCGTATTTGACGTAGCCAGTGTCGAGGCGCTGCACGACACGCTGATGCAATTGCCCCTGTTCCCCTACATGGAAATAGAAGTCGATGGTCTGTGCCGCCATCCTTCATCGATTCACAGCGACGACCGCTGATCAGGATTCAGCGCCCCAAATACCTGATAACAACAATTCGAGGTAAGCGTCATGACCGTGAAGATCTCTCAAACTGCCGAGATCCAGGCATTTTTCACCAAGGTGGCCGGCCTGGATCATGCAGAAGGCAATCCGCGCTTCAAGCAGATCATCCTGCGCATGTTGCAAGATACCGCACGCCTGATCGAAGAACTGGAGATCACTGAGGACGAGTTCTGGCACGCTGTCGACTACATGAACCGCCTGGGTGGCCGTAACGAAGCCGGCCTGTTGGTCGCAGGCCTGGGCATCGAGCATTTCATCGACCTGTTGCAAGAGGCCAGGGATGCCGAGGCCGGCTTGAGTGGCGGCACCCCGCGGACTATCGAAGGCCCGCTTTACGTGGCCGGTGCACCGATCGCGCAGGGCGAGACCCGCATGGATGACGGTACCGATCCGGGTGTGGTGATGTTCCTCCAGGGACAGGTGTTCGATGCACAGGGCAAGCCGCTGGCCGGTGCCACGGTCGACCTCTGGCACGCCAACACCAATGGCACCTACTCGTATTTCGACTCGACCCAGTCCGCGTACAACCTGCGCCGCCGTATCATTACCGATGCCGAAGGCCGCTACCGCGCACGCTCCATCGTACCGTCAGGGTATGGCTGCGATCCGCAAGGCCCTACCCAGGAATGCCTGAACCTGCTGGGTCGCCACGGCCAGCGTCCGGCGCATGTGCACTTCTTCATTTCGGCGCCAGGTCACCGCCACCTGACCACTCAGATCAACTTTGCCGGTGACAAGTACCTGTGGGATGACTTTGCCTATGCCACCCGTGACGGGCTGATCGGCGACCTGCGGTTTGTCGAGGATGCTGCTGGCGCACGTGACCGTGGGGTGCAGGGTGAGCGCTTTGCCGAGCTGGCGTTCGATTTCCACCTGCAGGCCGCCCGGGCACCAGAGGCCGAAGCCCGCAGCCACCGCCCGCGGGCGCTGCAGGATGCCTGATTCACGCGCCTGGATTTAACCATATCGATCCAGGACGCGACGCCCTTGTCGTGGGTATTTGATGATGAGGGCGCTTGTACCGCTTTGCCGTTACACCGGTCACATCATCGGCTTGCCATGCGTTGCGTCAGGCTCGCTGTCCGGTAGTTGCCATCCCGTGATTCCAATAACAATAAAGGTCCTTGGTCATGCATACCCTCTCTGTGCATTCTCTCGCCTGTTGCTGACAGGTCACTGCCTTGTAAATCCCCTTTCAGGCTGTCCTCTCAGGAATTCGTGCGCATGAATGACTTCACTCAAGAGCAACACGTTCAACAACAGCAAAAACGTTACATCTACGAATGGTACGTGGTCACGCTGTGCATGGTGGCGTACATCTTCTCGTTCGTTGACCGGCAGATCCTGGCGCTGATGATCGAGCCGATCAAAGCCGACCTGCAGTTGAGCGACACCCAGTTCAGCTTGCTGCATGGTCTGGCGTTTTCGCTGTTCTACGCCTTCATGGGCATGCCCATTGCCTACCTGGCCGACCGCTTCTCGCGCCCGCGCATCATTGCCGTCGGGATAGTTTTCTGGAGCATCGCCACGGCAGCCTGTGGGCTGAGCAAGAACTTCCTGCAGATGTTCCTGGCAAGGATTGGTGTCGGGGTAGGTGAAGCGGCCTTGTCGCCTTCGGCCTACTCGATGTTCAGTGACCTGTTCCCCAAGGAAAAGCTCGGCCGCGCCGTGGGCATCTACTCGATCGGCTCGTTCGTCGGTGGCGGTATCGCATTTCTGGTCGGTGGCTACGTCATTGCGATGCTCAAGGACGCGCAGACCATCGAGGTCGTGGTGCTTGGCGCGATGAAGGCCTGGCAGCTGGCGTTCTTCATCGTCGGTCTTCCGGGGGTGATCGTCGGTGTGCTGGTCTGGTTGACCGTGCGCAACCCCGAGCGCAAGGGCGCGCAACTCGATGCCGACGGCAAGGTTCGCCAGGTCAGGCTGACCGATGGCCTGCGTTTCATCGGTCGCCATCGTGCAACGTTCAGTTGTCACTATCTGGGCTTCTCCTTCTACGCCATGGCGCTGTATTGCATGATGAGCTGGACGCCGGCGCTGTACATCCGCAAGTTTGGCATGAGCCCTGAACAGGCAGGCTTCATGCTCGGAACCATCCTGCTGCTGGCCAACACCACCGGCGTGGTGTTCGGTGGCTGGCTGACCGATCACCTGGCCAAGCGCGGGCACAGCGATGCGGCGATGCGCACCGGGGTCATTGGCGCACTGGGCATGATCGTGCCGGCCGCGCTGTACTCGCAGGTCGATCAGTTGTGGCTCTCGGTGACGCTGTTGGTGCCGGCGATGTTCTTTGCCTCGTTCCCCATGCCAGCCTCCACGGCAGCGATGCAGATACTCTCACCCAATCAGGTGCGCGCTCAGGTCTCGGCGGTATTCCTGCTGATCAGCAACCTGCTTGCACTGGGCCTGGGCACGACGCTGGTGGCGCTGATCACCGACCATTATTTCGGCATGCCGGCGGCGGTCGGTTCGTCGATGTCGATTGTCAGCTTTGGAGCCTCGTTGCTGGCTATCGTGCTGCTGATCAAAGGCTGCAAGTGCTTCAGGGACAGCATGCGGCGCGAACATCCCGCCGAGGTCTGAAATGCTGGCGGACATTCAGCTGCTGGAGCGCTTTGCGTTGTTCCACTCACAGGATGTGGCAGAGATGCAGGTGCAGTTGTCCCGCTATCTCTGCCCACATCGATTGCGCGTTCTGGCGGACGCGCCGCCGCAGTTGCAGGTCGGCGGCCTGGAGTTCGCCGGCGTGCGCCTGTTGCATTTGCACTACGATGCGCCCGTGGAGGTCAGCCTGGAAGGCGCGGGCGCACAGTATCTGTTTCGCACCACCTTGCAAGGGCAGTGCGAAGTCAGCCAGGGCCATGCCCGCGCTGCAATAGGGGCAGGGGGGCTGAGTATCAGCTCACCCTTTTCCAGCAGCCGTATCGTCACCGGAGGCGCCTGTCGGACAGCGGTGCTGAGCATGCCGCGTGAAATCCTCGAGCTGCATTTGCAGCGTCTGCTGGGGCGAAGCCTCGATCTGCCCCTGACCTTCGAGGTCCCGCTCGGCGCAGAGCATCCTGGTGTGCATGCATTGGGCCTCGCGCTGGACTATCTGTGCCGGCTGCATGCCGTGGGCCTGAGTCTGGAACCTATGCGTCAAGGATTCGCGGAGCACCTGGTGCAGCTGTTGCTGACCCAGTTGCCGCACAACTACTCGATTGTGTTGCAGCAGCCGCACGAAACGCCCTTGCCAGGCCATGTGCGCAAGGCGCGAGACCATATCGAGGCGCACCTGGATCAGCCGCTGGCGCTGTCCACCTTGTGCGCGCTCAGCGGCGTGTCGGTGCGGACCTTGCAGAATGGCTTTCGTCAGTTTCTGGGGCAGACACCGATCAATTACATCCGTGATCGGCGCTTGCTGGCAGTGCAGCGGGCACTGCAGCGCGGTGAAGGTAGCGTGACCGATGTGCTGCTGCGTTTCGGCATCAACAGCCCCGGGCATTTCACCCGGCAGTACCGCCAGCGTTTCGGTTGCCGGCCATCCGATACGCTCAAGCGTTGATCGGCTGACGGCGCTGGTGCAGCGGCTACCTGACGAACAGAAGGTAGGGAATATTTTTCAATCCGACCGGTCGGATATATAATCTTGCCGAACTCGGGTGTATCACCCGTGTGCCGGGGTTTCGGTGCAGTACCGAAACCTGGATTCTCCCGCCAGCGCAGCTCGCGCAATACGAGGTCTTCATGCAACACCACCTTGTGGGATACATCATCGTCGCCCTGTTGGTACTCAGCGGATTCGCCATTCATTGTTTCGATTGGGATAGCTGGCTCGAGGATGATTCGTCTAGGTAAGCCTTTTTCGTACCACTCCACTGGTTGCGTGTTGACCAGGCTTCGACGTGAGAATGCAATGAATAGCCGAATTCTGACCGGTATCACCACTACCGGCACCCCGCACCTGGGCAACTACGCCGGTGCTCTGCAACCTGCCATCGCCGCCAGCCGCGATCCCCAGGCTGAGGCGTTTTTCTTCCTTGCCGATCTGCATGCGCTGATCAAGTGCGAAGATCCCCGACGGATCCAGCGCTCGCGTCTGGAAATCACCGCAACGTGGTTGGCCTGCGGGCTGGATCCAAGCAAGACGGTGTTCTATCGCCAGTCAGACATTCCGGAAATCCCCCAGCTGAACTGGCTGCTGAGCTGTGTGACGGCAAAAGGTCTGCTGAACCGGGCGCACGCTTATAAAGCCGTGGTGTCGCGCAACGGCGAAGAAGGCGCTGATCCGGACGCCGGTGTCTCCATGGGGCTCTACAGTTATCCGGTGCTCATGGCTGCGGATATCCTGTTGTTCAACGCGCATGTGGTGCCGGTCGGTCGCGACCAGGTACAACATGTCGAGATGGCTCGTGACATCGCTCAGCGTTTCAACCACGTCTTCGGTAATGGACAGGAGCCCTTCGTGCTTCCCCAGGCACGCATTCGGGAGGATGTGGAACTGCTCCCGGGGCTTGATGGCCGCAAGATGTCGAAGAGTTACGACAACACCATCCCGCTCTTTCTTGGCAGCCGTGAGCTCAAGGATGCAGTCAATCGGATCGTCACCGACTCCAAAGCGCCAGGCGAGGCCAAGGATCCGGATCAGGCGCATCTGTTCAGCCTGTACCAGGCATTCGCGTCGGCTGAGGACAGCCGCCAGTTGCACGGCGACCTGTTGGCCGGGCTCGGCTGGGGCGAGGCGAAGAACCGCCTCTATCTGCTGCTGGAGCAGACGCTGAGTGACAAGCGTGAGCGCTATCATGCCTTGATGGCCAGGCCGGACGATCTGGAGGATATCGTGCTGGCGGGCGCCACCAAAGCCCGCAAGGTTGCCACCCCTGTCCTTGAAAGTCTGCGCGAAGCTGTTGGCTTGCGTACTTTTGCCGGTATCTCGTCTGCAAAGGTCGATAGGCGAAGCTCGACAAGGCGTGAGCGCGGTTCGCGCCTGGTAACGTTCAAGGATGAAAGCGGAGAGTTCCGTTTTCGTCTGCTGGATGCCAAGGGTGCCACGGTGCTGTTGTCACGCAGTTTTGCCGATGGCGTTACTGCCGGCACGTTCGGACAACGTCTGCTCGAGATCCGCTATCCCGACCTGCGTACCTATGGCCAGATGGTGTCGCTGTGGCTGGACGGCGAGGCGCTGGCACACAGCGATGTGGTGCTCGACACAGTTGCCGAAGAAGCCAGGTTCAGGGCTGCACTGGACGACTTGAGCTGAAGCTCACGGGGAAATTGAAGCGCCAAGTGGCAGGAGCCTCCTGCCATTCCCGCCACTTGTGTCGGCACCCGGTCTACTTACTGTCCTGTTGCGACGTGGCCGATATCGGATAGCTCGGTCTTGCGAGTCTGCTTAGGATCGAAGCAGGCGCAACACAGAATGAAAAATAGCTTGAGCCTGCTCGTTGAGCTAAACGACCGCGCCCGTTTCGAGTGTATGGCACTTGCTCACTGGCCTGAATATTCATGGATCCGAAGCTGCTCCATCTGCATGCGGGCCCTGATGCAGGGCGCATCGCTTCAGTTCAAAGGAGAGTCAAGATGTATCAAAAATACAAGACCGCTCAAAAGCATTTCTGGCATCCCATGGGGCCGTCTGCACCGGTAGCACAGAAAGACACCTTGATTATCTGCCGTGGTGATGGAAACTACGTCTACGATGCCGATGACAACAAATTGCTCGATGGTTTTGGCGGTCTGTGGAACGTCAACGTTGGCCACAACCGGACCGAGGTCAAGCAGGCGATCAACCGGCAGATGGATGAGCTGGCCTATTACCAGACATTCGATGGTATTGCCCACCCGCGGGTCTACGATCTGGCGGATCGTCTGATCGGCATGTTTGCCCAGGAAGACATGAGCCGCGTCCTGTTCAGCTCCGGCGGCTCTGACGCTGTCGAGACTGCGCTGAAAATGGCCCGTCAGTACTGGGTGGCGGCAGGTGAGCCGAACCGTACCCGCTTCCTCTCGCTGAAGAATGGTTACCACGGTGTGCACGTCGGCGGCACCTCGGTTGGGGGCATCAGTGCCTACCATTTCAACCATGGCCCGATGCTTTCGGGATGCCACTTGCTGGACTCGCCATGGCTGTACCGCAACCCTTGGGATTGCCGCGACCCGGCGGCGCTGACCAACCTGTGCATCCGCCAGCTCGAAGAGCAGATCGCCTTCCTCGGTCCCCAGACCATCGCGGCTTTCATCGCTGAGCCAGTACAAGGTGCCGGTGGAGTGATCGTGCCGACGCCTGATTACTGGAAGCGTGTACGGGAGGTCTGTGATCGTCACGGTATCCTGTTGATCGCCGACGAGGTGGTCACCGGTTTTGGTCGTAGTGGCTCGCTACTCGGCAGCCGCGGTTGGGGTGTCGCCCCGGACATCCTGTGCCTGGCCAAGGCGATCAGTGCAGGTTACATCCCGCTGGGCGCAACGGTATTCAATCGGCGTGTGGCTGAAACCATCGAGCAGGCGCGCGGCTTTGCCAACGTCGTTATGCACGGTTACACCTACAGTGGACATCCCACTGCCTGTGCGGCCGCACTGGCGGTGCTGGATATCGTCGAGCGCGAAAACCTGCCAGAAAATGCAGGGTGTGTAGGTCGCGAGTTGCTGCACAAGTTGCAGTCGCTCAGTGACCAGTTCGAGCTGGTCGGTGAGGTGCGCGGCAAGGGCTTGATGATTGCCCTGGACCTGGTGAGCGACAAGCGTACCCGTCAACCAGTCGATCCAATGTCGGGTATATCGGCACGTATCGCGGACTTGACCCGGATCAACGGTGTGCTGGTGCGACCGGTCGGGCCGAAGATAGTCATTTCGCCGCCCCTGACCATCAATGTCAGCGAGGCCAACATGATAGCCGAGGCGCTGCACACGGCCTTGAGCGATTACCGCTGATCGAGTCGGGCAGCCTGCGCATTGTTGCGCACGCTGTCCTGGTTGAATCCGTCATGAGCAAACGGCGCTTTTGAGGGTGATCTACATGCTGGCGCAATGCTTGGTGTTCTATGATGTGGCGCAGCATGCAGAAGCATTGCAGGGCTGGCGGCAGACCTACGATCAGCTTGGCCGTGGCCGGGTCTGCACCCGGCTCGCGCAGTTGAGCACGCCCCATGTGCAGGTTTTTCGTGAGGCTATCAATATCAGGGTGGCTCAGTGCGGCAGTGCGCCATCTGGGCGCTTCAGCCTCGCATTGAGCCTTGCTTCGGCGGGCCAAAGCGTCAGTCTTCTGCGCGGTCGCCAGGAGTTTTTCGTCCAGACCTGCACCGACTCGGACTTGATTGTCGTCTCGGTGGACGAGCAGTATCTGCAACTGCTCAGTTCGCAGGGGAGCAGTTTGTGCTCGCGTGCTTGTGGTGCCTCGAGCCTCAATCTGCCCCCGGAGTATCAGGCAGTACTGGGGCGTCAGCTCAATGCCCTGATCCAATCGGGCAATTGCGGTATGGCGCTCACGGAAAAACACGCCGAGGAGCAAGCGCTGGAATGCATCCTGGAAGTGCTCGAACGTGCTGTTGAACATACTCGAGAGCGCGGCATTGATCATGCAGTCAGCAGCTACCTGGTAAGGCGTAGCCAGGAGCTTGCGCTTGACTGCCAGCAAGCACCTTTGACAGTGCTCGACATTTGTCGTCATCTACGCGTCAGTCGCAGGACTTTGCAGCGCAGTTTCCAGCAGGTGGCCGGCGTACGCCCGGTAGAGTATCTGCGCGCGATACGCCTGAATGCCGTGCGTCGGCGTTTGCAGCAAACCGCCCCCACAGAACTGAGCGTCGCACACGCTGCGGTTGATCAGGGATTCTTCCATCTTGGCCATTTTGCCAGCTACTACAAGGCACTGTTTGGCGAGTGCCCCTCTCATACGCGCCGTGCCGCCTGAGCGCGGCAGGATCAGGCGCGCACGCCGTTGAGCAGCAGGTCGGCGCCTGTCTCTTCCATGCCAAGTGAAAATGTCGTCGATTCCAAGTTGTCACACTACCTCCCCTGAGGCGGCCTTGCCTGGGCGGCTGTCGATCATGACAATGCCCCATCGGAAAGTGCCACTGTGCCTGAGGCCTGGGCACACAGGACCAATATAAGATCAATCGGATTTCAATAATTTCATGGGTAGAAAAAGAGTCATCGACCGGGATCGACTGCTTGAAGCTGCATACCGGGTCATCTCCGACCAAGGTGCGACGGGGTTGTCTTTTGACGCCATTGCCAAGGAGGCGGGCGTCAGCAAAGGCGGAGTGCTGTACGCGTTCAGCAGCAAGGAGGAATTGATCGAAGCCATGCTCAGCAAGGCGCAGGCAGCCTACAGCGCGGCCATCGAGGCGGTGATTGGCGACCCTCAAGCCGGTCTGCTCGACAAGGCACGTGTGCATGTCGATGCGACCGCTGCCGAAGATCTTGCCAGTGCTACCCGGGTGATTGCCCTGCTTGCCGCGTTGGCCAATGCGCCGGCCTACCAACAGCGGCTCAAGGACTGGTACCTACAGGTTTTCGCTGTGCACGATTTGTCCGGTGACATCGAACGGCGTGCACGGCTGGCGATGTTCGCCGCCGAAGGCGCTTTCATGCTGCGCGGGTATGGCCTGGTGACTTTCGACGAGCAGCAGTGGCTCGACTTTTTCAACGACATCCATGAACTGCTGCTGCCGGTGAAATAGCCAAGGCCGGACGTCACGGTTGCAGGTAACGCACAGGGTCGATATAGTTTGAATTCAAACTATATTCACCAGGTGCGCTATGCTACGCATTGTTTCCCGGGCCCCATGCAGTCATGGGGTGAGTTCATGAAACTGTCTGTAGTGGCGCCGGTTACCCCGGGGGAACTGCTGTTTTCCGCCAAGGTGTTCGCCAGCGCGATGCTGGCGATGTACGTTGCCAACAGCTGTGGCTTGCCGCGCCCGTTCTGGGCAATGCTGACGTGCTACATCATTGCCAATCCTCTGGCCGGAGCCGTGCGTTCGAAGGCCTTCTACCGCATCCTGGGTACCTTGCTCGGTTGCCTGGCGGCAATGCTGATCGTGCCCTCGCTCATCAACAGCCCGCTGCTGCTGACCCTGGCCCTGGCCGCCTGGCTGGGGATATGCCTGTACCTCTCTGTGCTGGACCGTACGCCGCGGTCCTATATCTTCATGCTCGCGGGCTACACCATTGCGTTGATCAGCTTCCCGGTGGTCGAACACCAGGAACTGCTGTTCGACACCGCTGTGGCGCGGGTGGAAGAAATCTGCATCGGCATCTGCTGCGCCACACTCGTGCACAGTCTGCTGTTGCCTCGCAGTGTTGCGCCAGGCATCAAGGGGCTGCTCGATCGATGCATGGCCGATGCCGGGCAGTGGATGCAGCATGCGCTTGCCGGTGATGCCGATAGTGCCCAGGCAGGTCGTGACCGGCACAAGGTTGCAGCCGACCTGACTCAGTTGCGTCTGGTCGCCGCGCACCTGCCATTCGACACCAGCCATCTGCGCCAGACAGTGGCGTTGCTCGGTAGCTTGCAGGCGAGGCTTGCCAACATGCTGCCATTGTTCATGGCGGTTGAAGATGCCCTGCGCGCACTGCAGGCAGGCGCACAGCTGAGCGCTGACGTGCAGGGCGCATTGGCGCAGGCATCGGCCTGGCTGCGGTCACCGGCTGACGATGCCGGTTTTCAGAAGGTGCTCGAGGCCCTTGAGCGACTGGCCGAGAAGGGGGCCGGGGAGTGGGGCTGGTCCGACGCATTGCAGGTGATGCTGGCAGTGCGCTTGAGCGCGTTACTGACAGAGTGGCAGGCATGTCGGCGCCTGCGCGCACTGATCGAACACAGCCAGGACGGAAGCGCCGAGTCTCCATCGAATGCTCTGCTCGAGCGTCACCCATTGCACCGTGATCATGGCCTCGCAGCCTTGTCCGGGCTGACGGCAGCTGTGGCGGTCTGTGCCTGCAGTGCTTTGTGGATTGTCACTGCGTGGCAGGACGGCTGGGCGGCGCCGATGATGACGGCGATGTTCTGCAGCTTCTTTGCCACGCTGGACGATCCTGCGCCGGTGATCCGCCGGTTCCTGCGCTACTGGTTGTATTTCCTGCCCGCTGCGGCCCTGTATGTGCTGGTGCTCATGCCGCTGGTACAGGACTTTGGCATGCTGGTGCTGATTTGCGCGCCGGCGTTCCTGTGGTGTGGCGTCTGCCTGTCTCGTCCGCCGCAGGCATTGCTGGCGATGGCCATGTTGTTCAGCGTGGGCGGCACGTTGGCGCTTCATGATACCGACACGGCCAACATGGCTGCATTTGCCAACTCGATGATCGCGCAATTCGTGGGGGTTCTGGCGGCGGTACTGGTCACGCGGTTGTTGCGTTCACTGAATGCGAGCTGGTCTGTCTGGCGCATCGAGCTGGCTGCCTGGAAGGAGCTGGCTGCGATGGCCAGTGCCCGTGGTCGGGTTGCCTTTTCCCAGACGTTCACCGTGCGCATGCTCGATCGGGTAGGGCTGGTCGCGCAGCGGGTAGCTCTGGCATCCGGGCGCGCCGGCGATCTGCTCATCGATCTGCGCGTGGGACACGAGATCGCGGCGTTGCAGCAGGTGCGAGGGCAACTGCCCGAGCCGCTGGTTACCTCGATTTTCGACGGCCTCCAGCAGTTTTTTCTGCAAATGCGTCACGGCCCAGCTGAACCGTCGCAGGCATTGCGGCTGAACATCGAGCGTTTGCTGCAGCATCTGAGCAGCGGATACGGCCATTACGGCGGACGACTGGCCGCTATCGCCGCACTGGCCGGCTTGCGTCGAGCGCTGTTTGCCGATGTTGCCGGGTTCTCAAGCCCCCTGAACACGGAGTTGCGCGATGATCGGTGATACCAGTCTGTTCGGCTTGTACCTGCACAGCCTGGTGCTGCTGGCAATCGCAGCCTGGCTTGTGCTGTGCGGTGTGCGCCGGGGATTGATGATGGCAGGCGCTTATCGCTGGATCTGGCACCCGGCGCTGTTCGATATGGCCGTGTACGTGATGCTGCTGTTCGGGCTCGTGCGCCTTTCTTACTTCCTGCAGCTTTGATGGCGAGCTTCTCTTGATGAATGACCAGGCAAGACCTACCCGCAGTTCACGCACCGGCTGGATACTTAAAAGAGCGATTACAGGCCTGGCCGTAATGGGTGCCGGCTGGGCGGCGCTGCAAGTGTGGGATCACTATGCACGGGCGCCCTGGACGCGCGATGGCCGGGTCCGCGCCGATGTCGTCCAGATCGCCCCGGACGTCTCCGGTCTGATTGCTTCGATCAAGGTGGAGGACAATCAGAACGTACAGGCCGGAACACTGCTGTTCGAAGTGGACCCTGCGCGCTATGCCCTGGCGTTGAAGGATGCTCAGACAGAAATGCGTGCAGCGCGCATCGCCTACGAACAAGCCCGGCGCGAAGACCTGCGTAACAGCGGCCTGGGCGAACTGCTCGCTGCCGAAGCCCGCGAGCAGTCGCGCATGCGCCGTGAGCAGGCCGAGTCTGCTTTGGGGCGCGCCCAGGTGGTAGTGGACAAGGCCGAGCTCGATCTGCAGCGCGCGCAAGTAAGGGCGCCGATGAATGCACGGGTCACCAATCTCGATCTGCGCAAGGGGGCATACGTCACCTCCGGGCGCCCTGCAATGGCGCTGATCGATACTGACTCGCTGTACGTCGAGGGTTACTTCGAGGAAACCAAACTGCCGCGGGTGCACATCGGCGATCGGGTGCGGGTTTTGCCGATGTGGGGCGGCGAACTGGGTGGGGAGGTCGAGAGTATCGCCGGCGCCATTGCCGATCGGGACCGCAGCACCAGCGCCAATCTTCTCTCCAGCGTGACCCCGAGCTTCAACTGGGTACGCCTGGCGCAACGGATTCCCGTGCGGGTGAAACTCGATGCCTTGGCGCCGCAAGAGCGCCTGGTCGCGGGGCAGACGGTCACGGTTGAAGTCATCGAGTCACGCGATGCGCGTCCTGCAGTAACGTCGTCAGCGGGAGCTCAGCACTGATGGGGGGTACCGTGAGGGCGTGCCAGTGGGCGTATTGCGTCTTGCCACTGATGGTGGTGGGTGGTTGTACGCATCCGGTCGGACCTGACTATGTAGCGCCTCAACCGCTGGCCGCCTCGGCGCAGGGTGATGCCAAGGTGCTCGAACAGAAGCTGGCGCATCCACAGCTGTATGCTGACGCCTCACCTTCAGGGCAGTGGTGGCGTCTGTACCAGGATGCGCAACTGAATGACTTGATCGGGCAAGCGCTCGGTCGCAATACCACGCTTCTGGAAGCACTTGGCAATCTGCAAAGGGTGCGTGCAGTCGAGGAGGAGGTGACAGGACAGCGCCGTGCGCTGGCGACAGTAAGCGCTGGGCCGTCCTACGGGCATGCTTCGGGGCTTTCCCGTCTGCAGCCTGGCAGTGTGCCTGCCAATGCCTGGCTGTACAGCACGGGTGCGGCAGTATCTTACCAGCTCGACATGTTCGGCAAGCTCGAGCGTGCCAGTGAGGCCGCTGCGGCCGACAGCGATGCTGCGGCCGCAGCCATGGATGTGGTACGCATCAGCGTCGCCGCCGCTACGGCGCAAGCCTATGCCGATGTCTGTTCTGGCGGCATGGAACTCAATGCGGCGCGCGAGTCGTTGCAGGTTCAGCAGCAGGCACGCCGGGTCACCGAGCAGCTGCAGCGTGCCGGCCATGCCGGTAGCGTCGACAGTATCCGCGCCCAGGCCCAGGAGCGTCAGCTGGCAGCAGCCATTGCACCCCTGCAGGCGCAGCGCCAGGCAGCGCTTTACCGACTGGCAGCATTGATCGGAACAGTGCCGAGCGGTGTGCCCAGCGCTGTGACTTATTGTGACCAGCCACCGGTTCTCGAGACGGCGATACCCGTGGGCGATGGCGTCGAGCTGCTCAAGCGTCGTCCGGATGTGCGCCAGGCGGAGCGCTCGCTGGCGGCCAGCAGCGCACGCATCGGGGTTGCCGTGGCCGAGCTCTATCCTGACGTCTCGCTGGGCGTGTCTGCAGCGTCGGCAGGGCGGATGGGTGGGTTTGCCCGTGGCGACACGTTCTCCTGGGGTATCGGCCCTCTGATCACCTGGGGCTTGCCGAACAATGGCGTGGTCAGGGCCAGGGTCAAACAGGCCGAAGCAGGCGCGCAGGCGGCCATGGCCAGGTTCGATAGCGTGGTGCTGGAGGCGTTGCGTGAAACCGAGACGGCACTGAACGCGCTGGCCATGGAAATGCAACACCACCGCGAGCTGCTCGCCGCGCGAGATGCCAGTGCGTCCGTCGCCCGACAGGTGCGCTTGCTGTATCGTAACGGCAAGACCAACTATCTCGATGCCCTGGATGCCGAGCGCGCGCTGGCCTCGAGCGAGTCTGCACTGGCGCGCTCCAGCGCTCAGCTGTCCCGTGACCAGGTGGCGTTGTTCCTGGCGCTGGGGGGCGGTTGGAGTGATGAAAACGAACCTGCACGGTAATTCTCATGGCGCTTAGCGGCGAAGATCTACAAGAAGGCTTTGGCTACCATCTGTTGCAACTGGCGCGCCGCTGGCGCCGCTTCGACGAGCAGGAGATGACCCGGCATGGTTATACCGATGTCTCATGGGTGCCAATGCTGCACCTGTATGGCGCGGGCGCGATCATGCAGAAGGAGCTGGCCTTGCGCTGTGGTGTAGACACTTCCAGCCTTGTGCGCCTGCTCACCCCCTTGAGCGCAAAAGGGCTGTTGAGCCGTCGTCAGCATCCCGATGACCGTCGCGCCTGGCTGCTTGAGCTTACCCCGCAAGGGCAGCAGGAAGCGGCGCATATTGCTGGCATCGTCGCCCGTGCTGAAACAGCAATGCTGGAGGGGCTGCCCGATGAACTGGTGATTGCCCTGAAACAGTCGGCGGCGCTGATCAACCGCAATCTGGAGCGTCTGGAGGCTGACGAAGCGCGCTAGGGTGCAGTGGATGGCCTGTTATTTGCCTTGAAAACTACCCGGGGTCTTTTTTACAGAAGGGGTAGGGCATGTTCGCCCAGTGCCAACGCTTCAATGACGTCAATGTGCACGCCGGCGCGATCGTCGGCTGGCAGCAGATTTATGACCAGATGAGCGCAGGTAGTGCCCATACCGAACTCGTACACCTCACGGCAGAGCGGTTCCAGGTGTTTCGCGAAGTGCTCGACAAGCGTGTCGTTCAGCACGGTGCTGCGCCGAAGGGCCGGCTGTGTCTGGCAATGCCGGTCGGAGGCAGCAGCGCCAACGTGTTTCAGGGCGCGAGCATTGGTGGTGCTGATGTCACCGTTCTACACAGCGGTCAGGAGTTCTTCGTCCACTCCACCGAAGGCATGGACCTCTTGGCTGTCAGTGTCGATGCGGCGCGTCTGGGGCTGCTGGCTGAACGTGAATTCACGGCGCCGGAGCTGCGCAAGCTGAACCGCTGTACCCGCCTGAACGTCAGTCCACAGTTTCTATGCGGCATCCGCAAGCAGCTGCAGTCGATCGTCAGTGCGGTCGTTCAGGGGGATGAGCTGCTGGAAAGCCAGATTGAGGATTTGTTGCTCGAGTGCACGCTGGTACTTCTGGAGCAGGTCTGTGAGCCGGACAGCAGGCGTTCGGGTAATGTTGCCGTGAGCGCCTATCTGGTACGTCAGGCGCATCAGATGGCCATGGAGTTTCTCGATGAGCCGCTGTCGATCCTGCAGATATGCGACCATCTCGATGTAAGCCGCAGCACGCTTCAGCGCAGCTTCCTGAGCGTGACCGGCTTGCGCCCGGTCGAGTACCTGCGCCTGGTCAGGCTCAATGCTGTGCGCCAACGTCTGCAGCAGACCCGCGCAGATGAGTTCACCATCGCGCGGGTTGCCTATGATTTGGGGTTCTCCCACTTGGGGCACTTCTCGGGGGCCTACCGACACCTGTTCGATGAAGCGCCATCTCATACCCACAGGGCGCAGTAGCTGGGCTTGAAGGTGTCAGTGTCAGGCGAAGCGGGCATAGCTGTAGGGTGCCGGGTCAACTAGAGGGCTCACGCCCTGAAGCAGGTCGGCAGCCAGTTGTCCGGCAGCCGGCGAGGTGCCGAAGCCATGACCGGAGAAGCCAGTTGCCAGCATCAGCCCCGGCAATTTGGCGACCGGCCCGATGACCGGGTTGGAATCAGGGGTGACATCGATGGTGCCTGCCCAGGTCTGTTCGACTTTCACTTGCTCGAAGATTGGCCAGGCGGCTTTGAGGTTGCGCAAGGCCTCGTTGTTGAGATTCTCGTTCGCCAGCGGGTTTTGCGTCCGAACGTGCTCGAATGGTGTGACACTGCCTGGCTTCCAGCGCCTTGCCAGTGCGAGGTCCTTGAAGAAGGCCTTGCCCAGTGACACCCTCAGGTAGCTGCGCTGGGCGCGAAATTGTGGCAGGTACTGTGCGCCGAGAAGCGCATGATCCCAGGTCAGCGGTGCATCCAGTGCACCTCGCTGGGTGATGATGAATCCGCCATCGATGTGCTTGCGGAACGAAAAGTCCGGTGCGCCCACGGCGATGTCCGTAGGACCTTCCATGGGGGCAGTGCGTAGCACCGAGCAGTTCAGTGGCAAGGTCGGCAAGGCAATGCCGTGGTTGCCCAGGAATCGTCGTGACCACAGCCCGCCGGCCAGCAAGACTTGTTCACAGCGAATCTCGCCGTGCTCGGTAACTACGCCGTCGATACGTCCTGCGGCGGTGCTCAGCGTGCGTACAGCACAGTTTTCGATGATCACCGCACCATGCGCGATCGCCGCATTGGCAATGGCGCTGGCGGCCCGGGTCGGCTCGGCGCGGCCATCGCTTTCGGTGAGGATACCGCCGGCCCAGGGCGTTTGGCCGCCGGGGACGCGCTGGCCGATTTCCCTGGCAGACAGCAGGCGCGAGCCAAGCTCGAGCGACTCGACGCTTTTCATCCAGTTCTCGTGGAAGGCCATTTGTGCCTGGTTGCGGGCGACGAACATGATGCCCGCCTGACGGTAGCCTACATCACGCCCCACACGATTGGGCATTTCTGCCCAAAGCCGGTCGGCCGCCTGCGCGAGCGGAATATCCTCGCGGTGACGGCTGGTCTTGCGCACCCAGCCCAGGTTTCGCGACGATTGCTCGCCTGCTATGCGACCCTTTTCGAGCACGACCACCGGTATGTTGCGCTCGGCCAGTGCCAGGGCAGTCGTCAGGCCGACGATACCGGCGCCAATGATCACCACGGACGTAGAAGAGGGGAGCTCTTTTGTGCACTGCACGGGCTCTATGACTGGTGGCATGCTTGATTCTCGTCGTTGAAAGGGCTGAGCGTGGGTGAACTCTTCAGGTGTTACTGACCCAGCGTGATCCTGGAGGTGTTGGCGCTGGATGCACCACGGAACGCTGTGACTTCCAGCTCGACCTTGTAGACCGTCGAGCCCAGGGGTGGGCAGGTAACCGTGCTGGCCGGATCGATGCCCCGGAATTTCTCGCCGACAATGGTCATGACGGTAGTGGTGTCCGCCGGATCCTGAATGAACACCCGCGAACACACGACGTCGGCGAGGGTCGCATCGACCGAGGCCAGCGCTGCCTCGATATTCAGGAACACCTGATGGGTCTGTTCTGCCAGGTCCTCGGGAATCTCGTTGGTGGCCGGGTTGCGTCCGGCCGTGTTGGAAACGAAAATCCAGTTGTCGACCGCGACCAGGCGCGAGTAGCTGCCCAGCGTCTCGTACTTGGAGCCGGTCTTCAGTTTGGTGATTTGAACCATTTCAATAGCCTCGTAGTTGGGTGAAATCATTAGCTAAGTGCGGGGGATTCCCACAGGTTGAGTTTCAGGCCGACCCCGCGCTCGAGTGCCTGGCGGTAGACGACTGTTCCCCAGGCGACGTCTTCGACAGGCATGCCACCGACCGACATGATGATGATCTCTTCGTCGTTGACGCGACCCGGCGCCTCTGCAGCGATGATCTTGCCGATATCTTCGAGCTGGTCGGGAAGCAGTTTTCCTTCTTCGATCATGTCCATGAAACGCACGCCAACCAGTGGCACATGGTTGTGCGCAGGCTTGGGCAGCTCCTCGAACCAGGCCTGGTAGAGGCCAGTGTTGTCGACCACCTTGCGTACGTCCGACGCCTCCATGGCCTCATCCATGCGGCAGCCCGCTGGCATGGCCAGAAACGCCCCTGGCTTGACCCACTCGCGTTTGACCAGCGGGTAAGTGGACGGATCACCGGTTTCACCAGAGGTGCAGTACGTGACCAGATCCGATCCGCGCACCACCGCTTCGATGCTGTCCACGACTTCGATGTTGGTGATTTGCGGGTAGGTGCTACGCAGCCAGGTGATGAATTCGTCCAGGCTCTTGGCGCTGCGACCCTTGACCTTGAGGGTGTCGACCTCCGGACAGACGGCCATGAACGCCGAGACGGTCGTCTTGCCCATCACCCCAGGGCCGAGCAGACCGATCACTTTGGAATCGCGGCGCGCCAGGTGGCGAGCGCCGACGCCGGGGATGGCACCGGTGCGGTAGGCCGACAGCAGGTTCGCCGACATGTGGGCAAGTGGCGCGCCGGTGTCCGGATCGTTCAGGGTGAACATGAGAATCGAGCGCGGCAGGCCTTTCTCGCGGTTGGCGATGTTGGAGCCATACCATTTGACGCCGGCGGTCTGGAAGTCGCCGCCCAGGTAAGCCGGCATGGCCATCATGCGGCGGTCAGCGGTTGGCTTGGGCATGTTCGGGAACGGCGAGTCCTTGGGGAAGGTGATCATCGCGCCGTGGGAGTCGCTGTTGGGGCCGGCCATGCGGTAATCACCGTGGTAGAGCAGGCCGAACATCTCTTCCATGGTGTTCACGCAAGCAAGCATGTCGGTGACACCGGCACGGATCATGTCTTGTTCGGACAGGTAGAGGAAGTCGATTCTTGTAGTTGTGGTCATGGCTATTCTCGGTAGCTGGAATGGGCGCATGCGACTACGCACCGTTGTGTGTGCGTATGGCAATTACGATGTTAGGGAACGGCCTGAGCGGGCGGCTATCCCGAAATAGTCACGAATGTGGTGTGCTGCACAGCGGGTCATTGCAGCCGCTTCAGGGGGATTGAGGGCCGTGCGACGGCAGCGCCCGGGTGCCCGGTTCGGACATGCCGCTTGGCAGGCTTGGCCAAAAGCCCGGCAATGTTGAACATGCCGGTCAGGCCGAAGGCTTGCACACTGTGAGGATCGTCAACGTGGCAGCGCGGCGGGCTTGCGTCCTGACGCACCAGCGCGAAAGACGAGGGCGACGCGACCTTCGCAAGGGGGAGCAGCGCAGTCACTATTTGCTACACCACGCCAGGATAAAATCATGAAAACAACAATATCCAATCCCATCGACAGAACCTCCGTGTATATCTGCGCCGGTCTCGTGTCTGCCGGTGGAGCCTTGCTGCTCAATGTACTGCCGCTACTGTTCGGTGCATTGGCTGAGCGTTACGGGTTCGGCGAGAACCAGTTGGGTAGCCTGGCGATGGCCATGAACCTGGGGTTTGGTGTGCTGGGCCTGGCATCGCTTTTATGGATCCGGCGCGTCAGCTGGCGAGTCATTTCACTCAGCGCATCGGTATTGGTGGTTGCCGCGCTGCTGTGCATCCTGACCGATCCGCCCTACGAAACCCTGTTGATGGTCATGGCGCTGGCGGGTGCCGGTACCGGGGCACTTTACGCATTGGCCATGACCATCTTCGGTGACAGTGCCCAGCCAGAGCGGGCCTTTGGCTTCAAGCTGGGGATGGAAACCATTCCGGGCGCGATCCTGCTCACTCTCCTGCCGGTAGTCGTGGCGCCGATCTGGGGGTTCCAGGGCATGATCGTCACCCTGGCCATCGCCTTGGTGTTGATGGGTATTGTCCCGCTGCCCTGGGTGCCACGACGCAGTCAGCGAGTGTCGCAGGTGCTGGCGGGGCCGGCGCCAACTGATGCTGCTGAAAACCGTGTGATCGTCTGGTTGAGCCTGATTGCAAGCCTTGTGTTTCTGACTGGCATCATGTCCGTGTGGGCATTTCTGGAACTGTTGGGCAAGAAAACCGGCCTGTCGTCGGACACCATCGGGGCGGTGTTGGGTGTCGGTTTCGTCATCAACGCGGGCAGTGGTTTCGTGGCCTCGTCGATCGGCCTGAAAGCCGGCCGCTTCCTGCCGCTGGCGGTCGTCGTCTGTGCCGAGGTGGCAGGCCTGGTCATGCTCGGGCAGTTCGCCTCGCTGACCACCTACGTGATCGGTGCGATGTGCATGCTGTTCTCGATCAGCTTCGTGCTGGCATATACCTTCGGGTTGATGGCCGAGTTCGATCTGTCGGGCAAGCTGGTTGCCTTGGGTGCGCTGTGCCTGTCGATCGGGGCTGCAGTAGGGCCGGCGGTCGGCGGATTGCTGATCGAGGCCTACGGCTATCCTGCTGTGCTGCTGTTCTCGGGCGCCTGTTCGGTCAGCGTCATGCTGATCTACGGTGCGGCTGTGCTGAAGGTTCAGCAGTCAAAGAAGACCGATAACCCTGAGGCAGGTGTGGTGATACCTCGAACCTGATGGCAGTGCAACGGAAAAAGGCTCGTCGGGTGTGATCCCGGCGGGCCTTTTTCATTGCTGTGCGGTTTGTCTGCGTGAACAGGGCAGGCGGGTAAACCTGCAGGTTCACGCCTTGAACTGCTGGACCCGTTCCTGCTGAAGTGTGGCCAGCGCGTGAAGCTGCTGGCTGATACCTGCCGAGTGTTGCGCCTGGCCGGCCAGGGAAGCGGTGAGGTCACGTACGGCTTCGACGTTGCGGTTGATTTCTTCTGCAACACTGCTCTGCTCTTCGGCTGCACAGGCGATCTGCACGTTCATCTCGGTGATGATGCCTACCGCGTGGCGGATCTGCTCGAGGACATCGAACGCCTGCTGGGAGCGCAGGGCATTGGCCTGGGCCTGATCGTAGCTGCACTGCATGGCCGACGTAACCTGCAGGGTGCCGTTGCGCAGGTTGTCGATGACCGTCCCGATCTCTTCGACCGACGCTTGAGTACGTTGAGCCAGGCCGCGAACCTCATCTGCCACCACTGCGAAACCCCGCCCGGCATCGCCGGCGCGCGCCGCCTCGATCGCTGCATTGAGAGCGAGCAGGTTGGTCTGCTGGGCAATCGACAGAATGACGTCCAGTACCGAGCCGATCTGGTCACTGCTTACCGCCAATGCCTGCAGCCGTTGCATGCCATTGCTCATGTCGTCGGCCAATGCCTGGATACCCTGGGTTGCGCGTTCGATCACCTGTACGCCGTTGCCGGTCGCAGCTTCGGCACGGCGCGCGGCATCGGCCGCCTGAACCGCACTTTGCGCAGCGTTCTGTGCGGTGGCCGACATCTCGTGTACCGCAGTGGCCATCTGGTCGATCTCGCGAAATTGCTGCTGCATGCCTTGGCTAGTCTGGCTGGCGATCTGTTGCGACTGATCGGCTGTGTCGCGGGTATTGCGTACCGCCTGCTGGACCTGGGCAACCACAGGTTGCAGCTTGTCCAGGAAGCGATCGAACGCTTGGCTGAGCCGTCCAAGTTCATCGCGCTTTGCGTACGCCAGGCGACGGGTGAGATCGCCGTCACCGTCGGCAATGTCTTCGAGCAGGTGGGCCACGTGCAGGATCGGCCGCGTCACGCTTCGAGCTGCCAGCCACATCATGAGCACGCCCAGCACCGCAAGTGCCAGGCCCAGGATCACCTGCAGGGTCAGGCTGGCGAGGCGTTGGCCTTGCATCTGTTGCCGCATGGCGGCCACTGGCGCCCCGAGGATATCCTTGGATACGCCGACCTCGACACTCCACGGGCGGGCGTTGGTGATTGGCTGGATGGGAACGATGACACGGATGCGCTGGCTGTCTTCGAACGTTTGTGCTCGATTGCTCTGCTGCACGTGGCGAAGATTGGCGGCCAGTTCGTGCTGCTCGGTGCCCAGCAGTTTGCCAACCTGCTCTGGGTGAGCGCTCGATGCTGCTATCACGCCATTGGCACTGAATATCCCGAGACTGCCATGCCCGTCATAAAGCGATGCGCTGGCGGCCTGTGCATCGGCCTGCATGGCCTGCAGGCCGACATCCATACCCAGCACGCCGACCACGCGACCATCGACCATCAGCGGAACGGTGACGCTGGTCACCAGCCTGGGTGTACCACTGGTGTCGTCCAGATAGGGTTCGAGCAGGCACGGCTTGGCGCTATCACGGGCGCAGGTGAAAAACGCATTGAACGGTGTGCCACTTGGACCTGGCGTACGGTTTGCGAGTAATGCTTCGTCGCCGAGCACTGCCTGCAGTTGGCCGGCTTTGGGTTGTAGCCAATAAAGTGCGAAGCGGCCACGCTCATTGCTGCCCAGGGCCTGCTGCCCGGTGAAGGCGGCGTCCTGGCCGTCCAGAGCGTTGGGCTCGAACGCAACGAACAGGCCCAGCAGCTCAGGACGTTGAACAAGCGCAGCCTGCATGATCTGGGTAAATTCCTGACGCAGCTGGCGTGCTGCCGTCACGCCTTCTCCTTGCCTGGCCTTCAGATACAGCAACTGGCGCGCCATGGCTTGCGCGAACTCGTAGGTGCGGTTCAGACCTTGCTGGATCTTCAAGGCCTGCGCATTGCCTTCGGCTTCAAGGTTGTCCTGCGCAGCCTCCAGCAGCATTTCGGTGGACTTTGCGGCGACGGCCTCTGCGTCGCGACGACTCTGCTCCATGGACAGCCCGGCAATCAACCCGACGACAGAAAGCAGGCAGGCACTGGCAAGCAGCGTGATTTTGTTCTGAATGTTCAAGGCGAGTCCCTTTATTGTCATGCGCATCACTGTCAGGCGCCCGAGGCTACCCGGCGCAGGCGCGAATCCCTACCGCCAGTTGTACGCTTGGCAGGCACTCACAAAGGGGCGGCAAGCATAGACAAATCTGCCCGGCGTCGATGCCTGACACTGGTCGGGACAACAATCAAAGGTGCGAGGCCTATGCAAATTGCGATCATTGGTGCCGGCGCAATGGGGAGCCTGTTTGCCTGCAGGCTCATCGACGCCGGCGCAGAGGTGACCCTCATCGATGTGGATACAGCCTTGCTGCAGGTGCTGAGTTCATCGGGTCTGAAATTGCACGACCAGCACGGCCAGCGGACTTACTGGCCACAGGTGGCAACCTGCGATGCGGTACACGCGGTGATGGACGTGCTGATCGTGTTCACCAAGAGCTATCACACCCGCCAGGCCATTACCTCATGCCTGCATCTGGTGGGTGCATCGACGCTGGTGGTGACGTTGCAGAACGGGCTCGACAGCTTGCCTGTGCTACGCGAATACATTCCCGACGATCAGTTGGCCATGGGCATGACCCTCTACCCAGCTGACGTCGTTTCGCCAGGAGTCGTACGCAGCCTGGGTGAAGCCCAGGTACGCATGCGAGGCGTCGGGGTTGCACCAGCCAGAGGTCTGGACAAGCTTGTCGAGCTGTTGTGCAGAGGCGGATTGCAGTCACTGATCGATCCGCACATCGACGTCACGATCTGGGAGAAAGTGGTGTTCAACACTGCGCTCAATTCGGTCTGTGCGTTAACAGGCGCCACTGTCGGGGAGGTGGCACTGCATCGCGATCATCGCCGCCAGGTCTTCGCACTGGTCCGGGAGGCTGTGAGCGTGGCTTGGGCGGTGGGTGTCGCTGTAAACGCGGAGCGAATCCAGGCCGGCATCGAGGAGGCATTCGTGGTGCACGCCACGCACAAACCGTCGATGTTGCAGGATGTCGAGCATGGCCGGCGAATCGAAGTCGATGCGTTGTCGGGTGCACTGCTTGGTCATGCTGAACGTCATGCTCTTGAGGTCCCGGCGCTGGCCTCGGTTGACGCGTTGTTGCGGCGTATCGGGCGAGGTGTCCTGGCATCCCAGGACACTGTCCTGCCTCAATGCAACGGTGAGAACGCTGCAGGAAGATAAGCCACCGAGTTCATCTTCTGCAGCTGGGGCGCCGAATTTTCTGGCGGCCAGACGCCGTCACGCACTGCACGCGTGCGGACATCGAGCCGCTGTTCGAGGCTGGCGTAAGGCCAGATGTGCAGATAGCGCGGAACCCGTCCGCTGGTTGCGTAGAACGCGGCGTAAACGGCAGAGTAGGGCTCGCCTGTGCGCGCGCTGACCGCTTTCTGCCAGCCCGCCAATGTAGGCGCGACACCGGACGGTACCAGGTCGTATTCGCGCAGCTCATAGAACGGGCCGTGAGGCCCGGGCAGCAACGGTGAGAGGAACGGAAAGAGTCGGTAGTCATCCATGGTCTGTTCCAGAACGAACTCGCCGATACCGAACGCGTCAGCGGCCAGCAGTACTCGCTGACGCTCCGCCGCCTGGACCTGCAGGCTGCTAAAGCGGCGCATGACAGCAATCGTGTTCTGCGGGCCGATTTCCGACAGCCAGCATCCGACCAGTTCCACGCCTTCCAGCGCATCCTGCAGGGCCGACTCAAGACGCGGCAGGGCCTGGCCTGGTGTGCGCACGCGCAGGGTGAATCGGATCAGCTCATAAAGGTCGGTGCCGGGTGTTTCCAGTGAGGGGGGAAAGTGAGGCATTGCATTTTCTCTGAGTAGTCATAAAAAGACCCGAGCTCCCCCCGCACGGGAAAGCCCGGGCCAAAACGAAGAGTTGTCAGCCCGGCTGCTGGTTGGGTCGTATTGAAATTGCTGCGGCCGTGGTGATGGCACCCATCACGATCAACATGACGGATACCGGCCAGGCCGAGTCATAGAGGCTGAACAGTGCGGTCGCAGCCAGTGGCGCCAGGCCGCCGGAAAAGATCGAAGCGATCTCATGGCCCATGGCCAATCCGGAGTAGCGCACCTTGGCCGGAAATAGCTCGCCCATCAGTGCCGGCTGGGTGCCGATCATTGCGCCATGACAGAAGGCCATGCCGAGCAGCGCCGCCAGGTAGACCCAGCCCGCCGAATGGGTATCGAGCATCCAGAAGAACGGGAATGCCAGCAGCATCAAGCCGACAGAGCCTATGGCATAGACAATACGGCGGCCGATGCGGTCTGACAGCCAGCCCCAGAACACGATGGTGCCGGCCTCGACGATCATTGCCACCATGACACTGGCCAGCACCAGCTGCGTGTCCAGGCCGGTGAACTTGGCATAGGCGATGGTGAAGGCCAGGAACAGATAGGCGCTGCCATTCTCGGCGATGCGCAGGCCCATGGCTTGCAGCACTGCCTTGGGGTGCTTGCGCAACACCTCCATCGCGGGGATGTGTTCCGGCTGATCCTGTTGTGCCTGCTCTTGCACGAACTCCTTGCTTTCCGGCAGGCGCCGACGGATGTACACACCGACGCCGAAGATCAGGATGCTGGCCAGGAACGGCACTCGCCAGCCCCAGCTCATCATGTCGTCCTGGGGCAGCATCTGTACCAGATAGAACGCTGCAGCCGACAATACGAAGCCGCCCGATACGCCCAGTTGGCTCCAGGCCGCATAGAAGCCGACGCGGTCTTTCGGTGCATTCTCGCTGAGCAGCAGCACGCCGCCGCCCCACTCACCGCCCGAAGCGACGCCCTGCAGCACGCGCAGGATCACCAGGCAGGCTGGAGCGAGGTAGCCGACCTGTTCGAAGGTGGGCAGCAGCCCCATGGCGAAGGTGGCCACACCCATGATCGCCAGGGTCATCACCAGCGCCTTCTTGCGCCCGGCCTTGTCGCCGATATGGCCGAATATCAGCCCGCCCAGCGGGCGAGCGAGAAATCCTACGGCGAAGCCTGCAAACGAGGCCATTGTGCCAAGCACCGGGTCGGTCCCGACCGGGAAGAACAACGGCGCAAAAATCAGCGCAGCTGCCGTGCCATAGAGAAAGAAGTCATACCATTCCAGGGCATTACCCAGCACCGAGGCCACGACGATGCGGCGCATGGTGTTCGGGTCGGTGTCGCGGGTGATGCTGGTGTTGAGGTTAGTCATGAGCCATCTCCTTGCAGACCATCACCAGAACTTCCAGGTGTAGGTAGTGATCAATCGGAACTCGTCGTAGTCATTGCCGTATCGGGTCTGGGTCTTCATGTTCTTGAGCTCGAAGCCGAGATCTTTGAGTACACCGCTCTGAACCACGTAGGAGAGCATGATGTCGCGCTCGCTTTCCCGGTCCCGCGAGAGCCCGGCGCCACGGTCGATATCCGTCCCCTTGATGTAGCGAGTGAACAGTTTCAGCCCGGGCACGCCCATCGCCGCGAAGTTGTAGCCATAGCGGACAGACCAGCTGCGCTCATCCGGGCGGATGAACGGCAAGCCGGCCCAGTTCGGCAGGTACCCCTGCGGCACATAGCCGTTGAGGGTCGGGAACACTGTGTCGCCAGTCATGCGCTGGTAGCTGGCGCCGACCATGTGGCCGTTCTTTTCCAGGGTGAGCAGGCCGAAGTACGCCTGGTTGTCTACCGGACCACTGCGCGCAGCACCGTCCTCGCGGTTGTTGAAGTAGCCGATGTCGGTTTTCAGCTGGTAACCGTCGGCGAACTTCAGGGTGTGCTTGATGCCGCCGTAATCCTGCTTGTAGATGTCGTTGAGCACACCATGGAAATAGCTGCCCTGCAAATCCGGGGTCAGTGCATAGGTGGCGCCGACGAAGTCCAGGCCCTCGCTGTCCAGGCTGTCGTTGGTGCCGTAGCGGTACAGGCGTTCGTGGTTGGATGACTCGCGGGTAACGATCGACCAGAAGCGTCCGCCGACCAAGGTCAGGTTGTCGATGTCCCGAGACTCGATCACCGCACCTTGATAGATAGTGTCGAGTTGGCGGCTTGGATCATTGGAGGCTACCGGATAGTTGGGTTTCTGGTCGCCGATCCTGGCGACGGTCTTGGCATACTTGAGCTTGAGCGTCGCACCGGCTCGGCCATAGTCATCAGCTGCTTTCTGTTCATGCCGACTGAAGGGCAGGGAGCCGTCATTGCCGGTCGAGTCCAGCCTGATGGCGTACTGTCCATTGAGGTCGAGGCCGATTGCCAGTGGGGTATCGGTGTAGCCCGATTCAAATTGCAGGTCGAAGCCTTGCGACCAGTTGCCGACTTTGGACACTGGCGCGCCGGCGTTGGTGAAGTTGCGGTTCAGGTAGAGGTTGCGCAAAGTCAGCGACAGGTGGCTGTCATCGACGACGTCGGCAAAGCCGGTCAGGGGTAGTGCGATGCCTGCACACAGGCAAAACGATTTCGCATGCAACGGCCATTTGAGTTCCATGGGGTAATCCTGGAAAAGTGATCAGTACAAGGTCTGGGCAGTCATGCAACTGGGCAGAAGCGCTCTGCAGGTCTGTAGCCCGCTTGTCCGTCACGTATTGTTTTTGTTGTTTTAGATATCCAGCACCAGGCGCTTGCCGCGCGCCCGGGAACAGCACAGTACGATCTGTTCGTTGCTCTGTTTCTCCTCATCGGTCAGGTATTGGTCGCGATGGTCAGGTTCGCCTTCGAGCACATCGCACAGACAGGTACCGCACACACCCTGTTCGCACGACACCTCGACCTTGATACCCACCTCACGCAGGGCGCTGACCAGCGTCTGCCCTTGCTGTACTTGCACGGTCCTGGCGCTGCGCACCGCGACCACCTCGAAACTGTCCCCCGAAGTATCGACCTCGGCCTGGAAGTACTCGTGGTGAATATGCTGCTCATCGAAACCTTGCAGACGTGCGCCTTCGATCACCCAGTCCATGAACCCTGACGGGCCACAGGTGTAGAGGTGGACACCCGGGGTGGCCGGCCCGAGCACGCGGGCCAGGTCAAGTTGCTGATCGGCGCCTTCATCACTGAAATGGGTGAATACACTGGCGGCGAATGGCGCGTTCAGCAGTTCGTCGACGAAGGCGCAGCGGCTGCGTGAACGGCCGCGGTAGTGCAGTTCGAACGGGGCTCCCTGAGCGTGCAGGGCGTGGGCCATGGCGATCATCGGCGTGATGCCGATGCCGCCGCCGAGCAGAATCGAACGCCTGGCGTCGCAGGCGAGCGGGAACAGGTTGCGTGGCGCACTGATGCGCATCGCCGTGCCGAGTTGCAACTGCTCGTGTACCGCCACCGAGCCGCCTCGGGACTGATTGTCCTTGAGCACCCCCAGGCGATAGACGTTGGTCTGCGCGGGATCTCCGCACAGTGAATACTGCCGCACCAGATCGGGCCCCAGGTGCAGGTCGACATGGGCGCCCGCCGCGAAACGCGGCAGCGCCTGGCCGTTGACTGCAGCCAGTTCGAGGACGACCACATCGCCCCCTTGGACCTCCCTGGCATGGACGATCACATCGAGCAGTTGGTCGTGCATGATCGTCTCCTTCAGAGGATGTAACCGATACCGGCGAGGGTATCGTCGCTGTTGATCAGGCTGATCACCTTGCGGTGGATCCTGAAGCCGCC